>CAZGFR010000020.1:26692-43023 GCA_964524485.1 uncultured Anaerolineaceae bacterium
TTCATGGGAAATCTCCTTCTGTAAACCATACGCGAAGAAGGGACCTCGGTTGCAGACTGTTTATGCCACTTTTCTGCCCTTGGGCGGTTCGTTCGTTCTCATGGCAGCGTTCAGCGCCTGGTCCAGCGAGCGGACCTCGACGATCTCGATGCCGCTTGGGTAGGCCTCGCCCTTGCGGATGGCGTGCGGCACGATGGCGGTCTTGAAGCCCAATTTCTGCGCCTCGCGCAAGCGCGCCACCATCTGCCCCGGCATGCGCAACTCGCCCGCCAGACCGATCTCGCCAATCAATACCGCATCCGCGCGGACAGGCACATCGCGCCACGAAGACGCAATGGCGGCGGCCACCGCCAAATCCGCGGCGGGTTCATCGATCTGGATCCCGCCCACCACGTTGACGAAGATGTCCTGCTCAGCCAGTTTGAGTCCCACGCGGCGCGTCAGCACGGCAGCAATCAACAACAGACGGTTGAAGTCCACACCGTTGGCGGTGCGGCGCGCATTGCCGAACTGCGTCGGCGAGGTCAGACCCTGGATCTCCACCAGCAGCGGGCGCGTGCCTTCCATCGTCACCGCGATGGCCGAGCCCGCAGCGTTGACCATGCGCTCGGCGAGGAAAGCCTCGCTCGGGTTGGTCACCTCGATCATGCCACCCTCGCGCATCTCGAACACACCCACTTCCGAGGTTGCACCAAAACGGTTCTTCACCGAGCGCAACAAACGGTAAGCCTGGAAGCGGTCGCCTTCGAGGTACAGCACCGTGTCAACGATGTGCTCCAGCACACGCGGCCCCGCGATGGCGCCTTCCTTGGTCACATGGCCGATCACGAAGACGGTGATTCCGCTCGACTTGGCCAGCTCACGCAGCTGCGACGAACACTCGCGCACCTGCGAGACCGAGCCCGCGCTCGAATCCAATTCGGAAACATACGTGGTCTGGATCGAGTCAACCACCAGCAGGTCGGGCTTGATCTCACGCACGTGATTCAGGATGATCTCCAGATTCGTCTCGGTGACGAGGAACAACGTCTCGGGCATGGACCCCGTGCCGGCTCCCGTCAAACGGGCAGCGCGCATCTTGATCTGCCGCTCCGACTCCTCGCCCGAGACGTACAGCACGCGCTGACGTTTGCCCATCTCCATCGTCATTTGCAGCATCAAGGTCGACTTGCCGATGCCCGGGTCGCCGCCGACCAGCACGATCGAGCCAGGCACGATTCCGCCGCCCAACACGCGCGCAAACTCCCCAATCGGCAAGTGGACACGGTCCTCCGCGTCACCGCTGACCTCGCCGATGGGACGCGGCTGGGAGCGCCCCGTCAGCCCGCGCACAGCGGTCGGCTTGGCAACCGGCTCGTCGTGGATGACTTCTTCCACCATCGAGTTGAACGCTCCGCACTGTGGGCATTTTCCCATGTACGACGCGGACACGCGTCCACATTCCTGACAGACATAACGAGTATGGGTTTTGGCCATGGAAACCTCGGTTTAAAAAAACAGGTAGGGGCACAGCGGAGAAGGTAATCGTCAATTTGAAGATTAATCCGCCGTGCCCCTACGAGTATATCAGAATTTATGTTCTAAACCCCAGTCGTCGCGTAGACCTGATCGAGCAGCGCCATGAACTCCGAGGTGGGACGGGGCTTAAGAATATCCTTACGGGCCTCGCGGTCGAGGGTCTTCAACAGAAGATATTGCACCGCGTACTTGCGGAACAGGCGCTGGCCGTCCTCTTCGCCGTAGAAGGCCACACTCTTTTCGAGGTGCTTGTGCACCGTCTCGCGGACCTGCTCGGGTGAGACTTGTTCACGGTCCAGCCGCGAGAAGATCCACGGATTGGAGAGCGCGCCGCGCCCGATCATGACCGCGTCGCAGCCTGTGTGACGCTTCATGCGTTCGATGTCCTCGACGCGTTTGACGTCGCCGTTGCCAATGACGGGGATCTTGACCGCCGCCTTGACCTCGGCGATGGCGTCCCAGTCGGCCAGGCCGCTGTAGCGCTGTTCCTTCGTCCGCCCGTGGATGGCCAGCAGCGAGCCGCCGTTCTCTTCCACGATGCGGGCGATCAACTTGTAGTTCTTGTCCTTTTCCCATCCCAGGCGGATCTTGCCCGTGACGGGCACCTTCAGGGTCGAGGTCAGCTTCTGGAAGGTCTCGGCGATCTTGAGCGGAGACTTCATCATACCGACGCCCGCTCCACGGTCCGAGATGCTTTTGGCGGGGCAACCCATGTTGATGTCGATGATGTCGGGTCCCCATTCCTGCACGCGCAACGCCGCTTCGAGGATGGTGTCGGGATTGTCGCCATACAACTGAAAGGTGACAGGCCGCTCCTGGTACTCGAAGTACAGCTTCTTGGCGGGCTGCTTCGAACGGCTGAGGATTTTTTCCACCTTGACGAACTCGGTGTAGCTCATGGCCGATCCCAGCTCGCGGCACAACGAGCGGAATGGCCAATCGGAATAGCCGTCCATGGGCGCGAGAATGGCGTCGCCGTAGATGGGCACATCGCGGATGATAAAAGTGGGCTGCAATTTCTGTTCTGCCATGGTGGCGTGAGTATAACAAAAAATCAGACTTCAATAGTCTCAAAACAGACGAGTGGTTCTGTCCCTTTTTGCGTTCTTCTGCGTTTTTTCTGTGGATGCATTCACTTCGCCACCTCGCGAGAGAAAGGAACTGCATGATAGGATTCGAAGCAGCAAAGACCGCGCCCATGAACCAAGACGAGCTCCCGGCCCTGATCACCGCCGCCAAGAACGACCCCGCCGCGTTCGGCAGGTTGTATGACCGTTATCTGCAACCTGTCTATCGCTACCTGTACAGCCGCCTGGGGGACGCCCACACCGCAGAGGACGTTACCTCGCAAACATTCGTCGCGGCGTATGAGGCGTTGCCCAAATATCGGGAACGGGGTCAATTCACGGCGTGGTTATTTCGCATCGCCCGCAGCAAACTGTACGACCACTTGCGCAGGAGCAGGCGTGAAGTCGGGTTGGAAGCAGCGGGAGAACTGCTGGAGCGTGAAGACACGCTCGGGGTGCTGATCCGCGCCGAAGAATTGAGCCGCGTCCGCTTCCTCATCAACCAGCTCGACGAAGAGGAGCAGGACTTGATCCGCCTGCGCTACGTGGCCGAGTTGTCGTTCGGCGAGATCGCCGATCTGCTTGGCAAACGCGAAGATGCCGTCAAAAAGAGCCTGTACCGACTGCTGGCGCGCTTGAAGAGCCAGATGGAGTGAGCATGAACGATTTGAATCCCTCTCCCGAATTCGAAGAGAAGGTCCGTCAGGCCGTGCAAGCCCCCGACGCGGACCCTGAATTTACCAAACGATTACGCAACGAACTGGTGAGGAGGCCAGTCAAAATGAACCCCCGTTTAAATTTTAGACCCGCCTGGGCCGCAGCCTTTGTCTTGATGCTGGCCGTGATCGCGATCAGCGCACCTGGCCTCGCTTCCGCCTTGGGTCGCGTGTTCGGATATGTTCCCGACGTCGGTCTGGTGGAGACGACCAACGGTCTACGTATGCTGGCGCAGCCGGTCACGATCACCCGCGAGGGCGTCACCCTGACCATCACCCATGTGTTCGCATACCCCGACCATGTGGAATTGCAATACGAAGTAAATGGCATTGCCCCTGAAAATGACGGCTGGCAATCGAGCGAGTCTGCATCCGACCCCACGGCTTTTTGTGGAGGCGTCAACCCTGGCAGCATGCACAACAAAGCGGGCGATGCCCGCCTGCGCCTGCCGGATGGGACTATTCTCGAACGAGATTACACTGGCAAGTATCCCCAGAACGCGTTCGCCATGAAGCCCGTGTATGATGCCGCCCTTCCCGCTGATGTGACCACATTGACCTTCTTGCTGGATTGCATTCCGATGGCGCGCCTGGGAGCGGCTCCCGACCATTGGGAGATCCCGTTCGACTTGGTTGCCGTCCCCGCTGGGACCGTGGTGGGCGAGCCCGTCATCGAAGTGCCTCCCCCAACGGCCACGGGTAAACCGCCCGTTTCCGCCTCAACCGAAACTGTCCCCGCTCCAAAAATAACAATGACCCTCGAGCGGATCGTCCCGACGGATACCAACACCGTCATCTACTTCCACTTCAACATGGAAAATGCCGATCCGTCTCTGATCTCCATCATGCCGCGCAGCGTCTACATCATCGACTCATTAGGACGACCGATTTCCTTGCGCGGAGGCTTTGTCTGGCAGCCGTTCGAGCACAAAGTCGGCAGTTCCTTTGAGTTCGTGACCGAATCGAAACCCGGCGATGGCCCGTTGACCGTCGTGGTGGACCAGGTCGTTGTCTACTACATGCCACTCTATACCGATCCGCCACAAGCCGCCCTCGAAGAAATGACCTTCACCTTTGATGTCGGCGATAATCCGCAGTATGGTCAGAAATGGGACCTGAACAAGCATTTCAACATCGCGGGTTATGATTTCGAGATCGTCTCCGCTCAAGCGGCAGCCTTCAAAGATGTGGCAAAGGTCCACGAGTACATCGATGGCTCGCAGGGGTATGAGTATGGCTATCAGTTCATCGTCGCAGCCGACCCTTCACTGGAACTGTCAGTGGAAATGGATATCCACAGCGACGCATACCAATGTTGGCTGACGGATGTCAACAAAGTGGAAACCCAGCCGTTGCTCTACACCCAGTTGTGCAAAGGCGGATACCCAACGGGACAAATCTCCGTCACGATCAGCGAGATGTCCATCACGCTGAACGACGACTTGTACGCAGTATGGCAGCCGTAATGTCCGATTAAAAGAAAAGGTCCTGAAGGCAAAAACCTTCAGGACCTTTTGCGATACCGTTTACTTCTTCAACCTGTCGACGAAGTGCTTGCGGAACTTGGCCACCTTGGGCTCGATCACCACGCGGCAATAGGGTTGGTTGGGATTATTGACGAAGTACTCCTGATGATAATTCTCGGCCACGTAGAATTTGTCCAGCGGCTTGACCTCGGTGACGATGGGATTCGCCCACAGCTTGGAGTCGCCGATCTCGCGGATGACGGCCTCGGCGGCGGCGCGCTGGGCGTCGTCGTGGGTGAAGATGGCGGAGCGGTACTGCGTGCCCACATCCGCGCCCTGACGGTTGAGTGTAGTCGGGTCGTGGATGGTGAAGAAGACGCGCAGCAGGTCCTCATAGGAAACGACCGACGGGTCGAAGGTGACCTGCACCACCTCGGCGTGACCCGTCATGCCCGTGCAGACCGCCTGATAGGACGGGTTCGGGACGTGTCCGCCCGCGTACCCCGATTCGACCGAGATCACGCCCTTGAGTTCGTCGAAGACGGCCTCAAGGCACCAGAAACAGCCGCCAGCCAAAGTCGCTTTTTGAAGAGTGCTCATGATAATTTCTCCTTTTCTCGAATGAGAGCGATGTCCCTCTGACGCGTTGGGATTCGGGAATCTTATTAAAAGGAGATTACAAACCGGATCAATTCCGCATTTTTTCAGGAAAGTAATCGTTTACACAATCACCCGCATCATTGTTATAATGACCGCATGTCCAGTATAAAGGATGTCGCCAAAGCCGCGGGGGTCTCCACCGCCACCGTGTCTCGGGTGCTGGCCAACAAACCGCCCATCCGCCCCGAGACGCGCGAGCGCGTGCTCGCCGCCATTGCCCAACTCAACTACCGTCCCAACCTGGTGGCGCGCAGCCTGCGCGTCCAGAAGAGCGCCAAGATCGGGCTGGTCGTCTCCGATATCCGCAACCCGTTCTTTACTGCCATCGGCCGCGCCGTGGAGGATGCCGCTTACGAACAGGGCTATTCCGTGCTGATGTGCAACACCGACGAAAATCCCGAAAAGGAAGCGCTGTACCTGAACCTGCTGCACGACGAGAATGTGGCGGGCATCATCTTTTCGCCCACCCATCAGTTCAGCACCCGCGCCGCCGACTTCCACTTCGACGTGCCCATCGTGGTCATCGACCGTCAGGTGCATCACCGGGACGTGGACATGGTCCTGCTCGATAACGTCTCCGCCGCTCATGAGTTGACCGAGCACCTAATCGCCAACGGCTACCGCAGGATCGCGGGCCTGTTCGGCGACGCCAGCGCCACGGGACCCGAACGCCGGCGCGGATTCCAGGAAGCGCTGGCGGCGCATGGGCTGAGTCCGTTCGCGGTGGAGTTTGTCGCGCCGCGCATCACCGCCGGGCGCGAAGCCGCCTCCGCCCTGCTGGACCGTCCCGAACGCCCCGACGCCATCTTCACCAGCAACAGCCTATTGATGGCAGGCACGTACGAGGCCCTGCGTGAGCGCAGAATCAAGGTCCCCGACGAGATCGCGCTGGCCGGGTTCGACGTCACCGAATGGAGCGGGTTTGTGGACCCGCCCATCACGGTCATCGCCCAGCCCACTGAGGAGTTGGGCCGCATCGCCACCGAATTGCTCTTCCAGCGCATCGCCGATCCCAACCGGCCCGCGCAGACGGTGGTCCTCAAGGGCAGCCTGCTAACGCGTGGTTCGAGCGCGATGAAGAAATAACCGGACCTCATAACAAAAAACGCCCGACGTATGCCGGGCGTTTTTTGTCGAATTGAAATCAACCAGCCTTGATCGCTGCAAACCCCAATCCATGCGGGCCGACATGCGTGCCGATGACCGTGGTCACATTGACCAGCAGGATGTCGCGCGGCACCGACTGGCTGGCCTTCTGCATCAGCGCATTCAGAAATTCACGCGCGCGCGACTCCAACCCGGAGTGCAGGACGGCCAACCGCTCGAGCGGACCGCACTCCAGCAGGAAGTTCAACAGGCGGTCGTTCGCCTGATGTGTGGTGCGGGCCGCGGAAATGGCTTTGACCAATCCATCGGTCAGATCCACCAGCGGCTTGATCGAAAGCAGCCCGCCCAACGCGGCCACCGCCCCGGGCACGCGTCCGCTGCGGCGCAGGTATTCCATCGTGTCCAGCGCGGCATTGACCTTCAGCCGCCTCTGGGTCGACTCGATGGCAGCCAGCGCGGCCTGCAATCCCATCTCGGCGGCTTCAGCGGCGGCCAGCACCTGAAAGCCCACCCCCAGCGAAAGCGAGCCGCTGTCCACACAGGTGACGCGACCTTCGAAATCCCGGGCGGCCAGGCGGGCGGTATCCACGATGGAGGTCAACTTCCCCGCCGCGTGGATGGAGATCACGTGCTCACATCCGTGACTGAGTAGAGCCTCATAACGGGATGAGTATTCGCCCATCGCAGGCGCGGCCGTCGTCGGCGGGGTGCGCAGTGCGGGCAGCCGACGGTAAAACTCATCGCGGGTGATGGTCTGCCCGTCGATGTACTCCTTCCCTTCCAGCACGAGGATCGAGGGAATCACCTCCAGGCTGTGCTGCTCGACGAGAGCCGCAGGGAGGTCGCAAGTTGAATCGGTGACAATGCCAAGTTTCATTTCTACGCTCTGGCCGCGTCCTCAGCGGCGGGAAACAAAAAAGGTGGGGTGGACTTTACAAGTCCACCCCACCTGCGATTAAACTTATTCGACTGAGATAATGAACTGATAGTGCGGCTGGCCGCCTTCCTGCACTTCGATCTCGAGCGCAGGATACTTGCCGCTGATCAGGTCCTTGATGCGGTTGGCCTCGACGTGGGACATGCCTTCGCCGTAGAACAGCGTGACCAGCTCATGATTCGCGGCGTCGGCCTTTTCGAGGAAGCCCAACACGCCGTCCTCCACCGTGTCGGCGGAGAGCACCAGCTTGCCATCCAGCAACGCGATGACCTGGCCGTTCTCGACCTTCACCCCGTCGATCTCCACCGTGCGGGTGGCGACGGTGATCTCGCCCGTCTTGACCATGCCCGCAGCGCGGGTCATCTTCTCGGCCACGGCGTCCAGGTCGCCTTCGGGGTTGAGCGAGAGCATGGCGGCCAGTCCTTGCGGCACGGTGCGGGTTGGCACCACGGCCACCTGCTTGACGGTCACCTGTTTGGCCTGGTTGGCGGCCATGACGATGTTCTTGTTGTTCGGCAGGATGATGACCTTGTCGGTCGGCAGATTCTCGAACGACTTCAAAATATCCTGCGTGGACGGGTTCATGGTCTGCCCGCCCTCGACCACGGCCGCCACGCCCAGGCTGGCGAAGATGCGGCTCAGGCCCGCGCCCGGCGAGACCACCACCACGGCGATCTGCCCAGGCTCCACGACGGCGAGCTCGATGCGAGCCGCCTTCTTGCTCTTCTGGATGTCGTCCATCTGGGCCAGCAGGTTTTCGATGGCCACCTTGGTGATGGTCCCCAGGCCCATGATGTAGTCGATGGGTTCGTAGCGTTTTTCGGTCGGCACGTGGATGTGCATGCGGTACATGCCATCGCCTTCGCCCACCTGGATGGAGGTGCCCATCTCTTCGAGTTTGCCGTAAAAAGCGGGCAGGTTCAACTCGCCCTGCGGGAAGAAGTCCACCACCACTTCATAGTCCTGGCCTTCCTCCACTTCCTCCATCGCATCCTGCATGCTCATGGCCGAGAGCGGCTGGACGCTCATGGTGGGCGTATCCAGCGACTCGCCGTACACGTGGCGCAGCATGCCCTCGAGGATGAAGAACAGGCCCTTGCCACCCGAGTCGACCACGCCCGCCTGCTTGAGGACGGGCAACAAATCGGGCGTGGATTGGACCGCCTCGTCGGCGGCCTTGACCGCGATCTCGAACAGGTCGATCACATCCTTCGCGGACTCCTGGCCGGCTTCCGCGCCCGCAGCGATGCCCTTGGCGACGGTCAGGATCGTGCCCTCCACCGGGCGGACGACGCCCTTGTAGGCGGTGTCGCGCATCTCGGCGAAAGCCTTGACCAGGGTCGGCACATCCAGCGTATCCTTATCGTGGACGCCGCGCGCAAATCCGCGCCACAACTGCGAGAGGATCACACCCGAGTTTCCGCGCGCCCCCATCAACGCGCCCTGTGAGACAGCGGTGGCCATCTTGCCCAGGTGACGCTCGCCTGAGTCCTTGATCTCGTTGTAGGCCGAGGTCATGGTCAGCAGCATGTTCGTGCCGGTGTCGCCGTCGGGGACGGGGAAGACGTTCAGCGCGTTGACCGTCTGCTGGTTGGTGCGCAGCCAGGTCAACCCCGCCTCGACCAGCCGCTTCAACGACTGGCCATCGATGGATTGTTTCCGAAATTTTTCTACGCGTGCATTGTCTACAGCCATGAATCGTCCTGGCCTCCTAATCAGTGTCGCTTACGCGCAGCCCAGCAATGTGGACATTGACGCTGTTGACCCTCAGTCCCAGCGCCTTCTCCACGTGAAAACGGACCGTGTTGGCCACGCTTTCGGCCACCGAGTTGATGCGCGTGCCGTACTCCACGATGACGTGGATGTCGATATCGATGCTCTCGCCGTCATAGTGGACGGTCACACCGCGGCTCGGCTCGCGCGTGATGGAGTGCACCAGCCCGTCGGCCAGGTTCTTGGGGGCCAGCCCCACCACGCCGTAGGAACGCAGGGTGGCGTGATACGCGATCGTGGCGACCGCGTTCGGCGAGATGTGGATCCCGCCCAGTGATGTGGTTTCTTCGCCCATGAGTTTGGTTTCCTCTTATTAGTCGGGTACTGTCGCAGGTTGCCAATATTACCATTGATGCCGCTTGCAGCGGCGGATTTTCAGAGGATTCCCGCGCGGGAGAACAGGCGGGATTCCCGTGCTTCTATTTTAACATCTTGACTTGAAGAAGGTTGCGTTGTGTGGTAAAATGCCGTGCCTTTGAAAAGGCAGTGGTACCGGAATCATCAAGAAAGGATGTTTGTACGATGGCTAAATGTGCTCATTGCGGTAAGACGACAACCTTCGGCCACAACCGCTCGTTCTCCCAGCGCGCCACCAACCGCAAATTCAAACCGAATTTGCAGAAGGTCAGCATTTTGGAGAAGGGCAACCTGGTCCAGAAGACGCTGTGCGCCAAGTGCATCCGCACGCTGGCGAAGTCGGCGGCGTAGTACGCTTTCCTTCGCATCCAAAGGTCGCGGCATTCGTGCCGCGATTTTTGTTTAACCGCGCAGGGCGCGGATGCCCGCCGTGATCCCCTGCGGATACTTGAAGACGGCATTGCCCGCCACGAAGACGTTCGCGCCGGCCGCACGCATCTGCGGGACCGTGTCGGCAGCCATGCCGCCATCGGCCTCGAGCCAGGCGTGGGACATGATCTCGTCCAGTTTCTGGCGGATGGTCCGCACTTTGGCGACGGCTTCGGGGATGAAGGCCTGTCCCGAAAACCCGGGGTTGACACTCATCACCAACACCAGGTCCACCATGCCCAGCACGGGTTCGATCATGGCCGTGGGCGTGGCGGGGTTGAGTACCACGCCCGCCTTGCAGCCCAGCGACTTGATCTCTTGCAGGGCGCGGTGCAAATGCGGACAAGTCTCCACATGGACGGTGAGATGGTCCGCGCCCGCCCTGGCGAAATCGGCCAGCAGACGTTCGGGCTGTTCGACCATCAGGTGCACGTCGAGCGGGAGCTTCGTGGCGCGGCGGCAGGCTTCCACGATGAAGGGACCCATCGTCAGGTTGGGGACGAAACGGCCGTCCATCACGTCGACGTGGATCCAGTCCGCGCCCGCGTCTTCGCAGGCGGCGATCTGATCCTTCAAATGAAGGAAGTCGGCGGAAAGAATGGAGGGGGCGATGAGAATTTTGTCAGTCACGGTTATTGATAGGCAAAGATGACGCGAATCCAGAATGGGATCAGGCCGCCCGCGAGGATCAAGGCCACCAGGCCGAGGACCACGGTGACCCAGTCAATGTCCAGGTCGAGGCTGAAGGGTTCGGGCTGCGGCTGCGGCGCCGAAACGGGGGCATGCATCCGCCCGGTGGGCAGCGCGGATTGAGGCAACGGGACAGGCTCGGGACGTTGATAGGTCGTCGCCACCTCGGGGGTCAGCGAGAGCGGCGTCGGCTCCTCGTCGCGCTGATTCCCGAAGCGCAACAACACGCGTCCCAACTGATCGGCGGTGCGGTAACGGGCGGAAGGCTCCTTCGAGAGCACCTTTATAACGATCTCCTCCAGCGCGGAGGGGATGTCGGGCACGTACTCGCGGATGGGGATCGGCTCGGCTTCGATGTGCAAACGCGCCAGTTCATCGGCGGAGGTGGCGGTGAAGGGCGGGGTGCCGCTCAACATTTCGTACAGGACCACGCCCAGCGAGTAGACGTCGGAGGCGGGCGAGGGCGCCTCGCCTGCGGCCTGCTCGGGCGAAAAGTATTGTGGGGAACCCCAGACCACGTCGGTGCGCTCGCCCGGCAGGATGGTGGCCAGGGCGCGCGCAATGCCGAAGTCGGTGACCTTGAGGCGCTGGTCGGGCGTGACCAGCATGTTGTGCGGCTTGACGTCGCAGTGGACCAGCCCGGCGCGGTGGGCGTACCCCAGCCCCGCGCAGGCCTGCACCATGAGCGGAATGGCCTCTTCCACGCGGAAACGGCCGCGTTTGCGGATCAGGGTCTTGAGGTCGGTGCCCGGGACGTTCTCCATCACGATGTAGAGCTGTCCCTCGTTCAGGCCGAAATCATGCACAGTGACGATGTTGGGATGTGAGAGGTTGGCCGCGGCGCGCGCCTCCTGGCGGAAACGGTCCTGGAAGGCCTGGTTCTCGGTGTAATCCTTGCGCAGCACCTTGATCGCCACGTAGCGGTCGAGCATCACGTCGCGGGCACGGAAGACTTCCGCCATTCCGCCCGTGCCGAGACGCTCCAACAGTTGGTAGCGGTTGTTGAGCAGGGTGCCTTCGTTCATCAAAAGAAATTATAACATGCAGGGTTGGGGGAGTATGGAGAGGCAGGTATAATCATCCCATGCGGCGCGGACTGTTACTCTACAACCCTGCGGCGGGACGGCTCTCCGTACGCCCCTATCTGGGACGAGTCCTACGTACGCTGCGCGCGGCAGGCTGGAAGATGGAAGTGGACGTGACCCTCAACGGACGTCACGCCGCGCAGGCCGCGCGTCAGGCCGCGGAGGAAAACTACGAAGCGGTTTTCGCCGTCGGCGGCGATGGCACGGTGGGACAGGTCACCAGCGGCCTGGTCGGCACCGACACGGCGCTGGGCATCCTGCCGGCCGGCACCACCAACGTCCTCGCGCGCGAACTGGGCCTGCCCTCCTTCGAGTGGCACCGCTGGTGGACGCTCAACGACAACGCCCGCGTGCTGGCGAACGCGTCCGCGCAGCGCATGGACGTGGGCCTGTGCAACGGCCAGCCCTTCCTCCTGTGGGCGGGCGTCGGCCTGGATGCGGTCGCCATCCAAAAACTGGAGCCGCGTCCGCGCTTCTTCAAGTACATCTCGGTGCCGCATTACTTCGCCACCACCGTGTGGAGCGCCGCCTTCTGGAGCGGTATGGACCTGCGCGTGACCGCCGACGGCCGCGAAGTGGACGGCCACTTCCTGCTGGCGGTCAGCACCAACATCCGCCACTACGTGGGCGGCATGGCGGTCCTCTCGCCGAACGCAACCCTCGACGACGGCCGCATGGACTTGTGGCTGCTGAGCGGCGCCACCGTGGCCGACGCCCTGCGCCATTTCTTCGACATGCTGGCGGGCCGTCACCTCACCTCCGACCAGGCGCGCTGCATCCCCTTCGAGTCGGCGCGCATCGAGTCGGACGTGCCCTTCTCCATTCAAATGGACGGCGAGCCGATGCTGGGCGGCGTCCGCGCCGAAATCGACATCCGTCCGCGCGCGTTGAAAATCCTGATGCCCGCTGGAGCCTTGAACCTGTTGCAGAGTCCCGTATGAAATTATCTGACTACCTGAACCGTTGGGTGATTCTGGGATCGATTGGAGTCGCCGCCCTGTTGCTGGTCCTGACCCTGGTCCTGATCGGCCTGACCAGTCCGCGCGCCACACCCGCGGTGGGCTTCGTCCCCGCCGACCTGACCATGCTGCCCGCCCCGACGCACACCCCGCTCGCCACGCTGATCCCCACCCTCAACCCGAACGTGACTCCCACCCTGGCGGAAGGTGTCATCGGCATCGGCGGCTATGTGCAGATCACGGGCACCGAAGGCCAGGGGCTGCGACTGCGCGTCTCGCCCGGGCTGAACGGCGAGCAGGCTTTCCTCGGATTCGACGAGGAAGTGTTCGAGGTCCGCGATGGGCCGAAGGAAGCCGACGGATACACCTGGTGGTATCTGGTCGCCCCGTATGATGAAACCCGTGCCGGCTGGGCCGCCGCTGATTTTCTGGCAGTCGTGCCTTCGCCGAAATAATCACAACCTGCCCCCAACCCCTCTTCTATTGAGAGAGGGGGGAAAGATGATATGAACGAAAAACCAACTGGAATCACCGCCAACAAGACCGCCCGCGAGTTCACTGTCACATGGAACGACGGGCACACCAGCGTCTATCCGTTCGGGCTGCTGCGCGCGGCCTGTCCGTGCGCCTCGTGCCGCGGCGGACACGAGAACATGAGCTCCGAGCCCGATGCGGATGTGTTCAACGTAAAGATGGAAGACTCGCCCGCCACGCGCATCAGCAACGTGGTGGCCGTCGGCTCCTACGCGCTGACGGTCGTCTGGGAAGACGGGCATGACTATGGCATCTATAACTGGCATTACCTGCGCGCGCTTTGTCCGTGCGCAGAATGTCGAGCCAAGGCAAAATAGGGAATCAAAAACGGCGCTCATCACGCCGTTTTATTTTGGAGTCACCTCAGTCAGGCCAGCACAGCCCCTTCGAGTTGCAATAACCACTCCTTGGTAAGCAGGCCGTCGCCGCCGCCATACCCGTGGAGTTTACCGTCCGCGCCGATGAGGCGGTGACAGGGGATGACGAGCGGCATGGGATTCGTGGCATTGGCCCGTCCCACCGCGCGATACGCATTGGGATGTCCGATCCGCGCGGCGATCTCGGCGTAGGTGCTGGTCTCCCCGTAGGGGACGGCAAACACCGCCTCCAGCACCGTCCGCTGGAAAGGCCGCAGCACGGACCAGTCGATGGCGAAGGTGAAATCGCGGCGTTGAGCGGTCAGGTACTCGAAGACCTGTTTTGCATACGGAACCACGCGTTCCTGATCCTCGATTACGGGACGCGCCAGCCGCCGCAGGAAGCGGTCCAGATCGGGCTGGGCAGCGGCCCATTCCACGGCGACCAGGCCCAGGTCCGAGACGACGAGACGCAAGTCTCCCACCGGGGTGCGGTTCAAACTTCCCAGGGATAGTTCCCGAGTCATCTCTGTCTCCTTTTGTCGAACACCAAAACTTACACTGCTGTTAGTTGTCGAACAATCGTAGGGGAAACGTAGGCTTCTCGTCAAGTAGTATTCGGACAAGCATGATAAATTAGGGAGCGTAAGGTGATTTCTCTTCTCCTCCTTTCAAGGGAACCGCGGTCGGCGTCCGCGGTTCTCGAACTTTAACGGGGGAGTGTTGGCAGTATAATCCCATCATCTCAAGTTGTGAGGATGAAATGGCGATACAGATCACGATCATCGGACTTGGACAGATCGGCGGCTCGATCGGCCTGGCGCTGGCGGGACAGAAGTCCGCGCTCAAGCGCGTGGGCCATGACAAGAAAGTGGATGTGGAACGCGCCGCGCAAACCAAGGGCGCCGTGGACGAAGTGAAGCACAACCTGCCCTCGGCCGTACGCGATGCCGACCTGGTGTTGCTGTGCCTGCCCGTCAGCCAGGTGCGCGAGACGCTCGAATTCATCGCGCCCGACCTGAAGGAAGGCGCCGTGGTGATGGACACCTCGCCCGTCAAGAGCGGCGTCCTTGAATGGGCGCAGAGCATCCTGCCGCCCAAGCGTTACTTCGTTGGTTTGGTGCCGTCGGTGAATCCCGATGCGCTGCACGAGATCAAGTTCGGGCTGGAAGCCGCCCGCGCGGACCTGTTCCAGAAGGGTGTGATGATCATCGATGTCCCGCGCGGGACGCCGGGCGACGTGGTCCAACTGGCCTCGGACCTGGCCCGCCTGCTGGGGTCCGACCCGATGCTGGCGGACCCACTCGAGTCGGACGGGCTGATGGCCCGCATGCACCTGTTGCCGCAACTGGCGGCGGCGGCCCTGCTCAACGCCACCGTGGACCAGCCCGGCTGGATGGAAGCCCGCAAGATGGGCGGCCGCGCCTTCGCGACGGTGACGGCGGGGCTGGCCTACCAGGACGAGATCGACTCGCTGCGCATCGCGTCCATGCAGAACCGCGCCAGCACAATTTACGCCCTGGACGTGATGATCGCCGCCCTGCAAGGCCTGCGCAACGACCTGGAGTCGGGCAACGATGACGGCATCGCCGTCCGCCTGGAGCAGGCACTCGAGGGCCGCAACGACTGGATGAACGACCGTCTCAAGGCGGAATGGGCCACAGGCATCGAACGCAAACCCATCGACATCCCCAACTTCGCCGAGCGTTTCTTCGGCAGCACCTTCTTCAAGCGCGATAAGGATCAATGACCTGTTACTGTTACATCGTCGAGTGCGCCGACGGGACCTTCTACACCGGCTGGACCACCGACCCCGAGCGGCGGGTCAAGACGCACAACGCGGGACGCGGCGCCAAGTACACCCGCACCCGCCGCCCCGTCCAACTGGTGTACGTGGAGGAGCAACCCGACCGTATGACCGCCATGAAACGAGAGAGGGCCATCAAGGCCCTCCCGCGAGAAAAGAAGATGAAGTTGGCGAAAAGGCCCTAAAGGTTTTGAAAACCTTTAGGGCCTCGTTTTAGTCCTTGAACACCGGCAGATGCCCGAGCGCGATGATGTGCATCCACTGGGCGCGGTCGCCTTCAGTGAAGATAGCAGCCTCGGCGGCCACGCTGGCCCCGGTCTTGTCGAGGATCAGGCGCATGCCCTGCAGCGTCGAGCCGGTACTGATGACGTCGTCGAGCACGACCACCTTCCTGCCCTGGATGACCTCGCGGTCCTTCTCGTCGAGGATCAGGATCTGCGGCTGGCCCGTGGTGATGGACAGGGTCTCGGTCTGGATGGCGTCGCCCATGTACGGCTTATAGGATTTGCGCAGGACGATGTAGGGCTTGTTCATTTCCGCGGAAAGCGCGTACGCCAGCGGAATGGACTTGGCCTCGGCGGTCATGAACAGGTCGAAGTCCACGTCCTTCAGTCGTTTGGCCAGTTCCTTCGCGCAGGCCTGCACCAGTTCGGTGTCGCCCAGGATGTTCAAGATGGCGATGCGCAGCCCGGGGGCCACTTCGAACAACCGCAGATTCCGCTTGACGCCCGCCACTTCCACGGGATAGGTATCGTATTGCGCCATGACTTCCTCCAGAAATATGGATAGACGGGGCGAAGTTTATCACAGACTTTGGAGGTCTACCAAAGCTCGCGTCCCTGGGTGATCGACAGAGACCGCCGAAGTCTC
>CAZGFR010000021.1:0-42535 GCA_964524485.1 uncultured Anaerolineaceae bacterium
TCCCGTACGGGGTGAGGGTCTTGCCCGTGCCGACATTCTTGTTGTCGAAGGTCTGAGAGAAGCCTTCCGTGTCGGTACCCGCCAGGGCGGGCGTAATGGTCGGCTCGACCGAGGAAGCCGTGGTGCCATCGTAGGTCTTGATGTCCGTGTTGGCGGTGACGGTGATGGACAGTTTGGAGACCGAGCCAGTGGACACCGGCGAGAAGGTCACCGAATAGTTGCCGCCGCCGTTTCCGTCATTGACGGAGCCGAAGGGGGTGATGGTCTTGTTCGTGCCGACATTCTTAGTGTCGAAGGCCTGGGAGAAAGCTTCGGTGTCGGTACCCACCAGAGGAGGCGTGATGACGGGCTCAAGCGTGGAAATCGTCGTACCGTCATAGACCTTGCTGTCGGTCACGGCGGAAACCGTGATGGATCTTTTGGCGATCGAGCCAGTGGACACCGTCAAATAGGTGACAGTGTAGTTATGGCCGCTGTTCCCGTCGTTGATCACGCCGGCCGGGGTGAGGACCTTGCCCGTGCCGACGTTCTTGTTGTTGAAGGTCTGCGTCCAGGTGGCGGTGTCGGGGCTGACCAACCCACCAGAGGTGATGGTGGGCACGCCAATCGACAGGACCGTCCCATCATAGAACTTGCTGTCAGTGACGGCTGTTACCGTCAGAGCGGCCGGGTTGATGGTGAAGACGGCGGTGTTGTAGGTGATGCTGTAGTTGGAGAGCACGCCAACCGGAGCAAGCGTCCCGCTGATCGAATAGGTACCCGCATTCTCACCGGGGGTGCGGCCGTAGGTAGCCGTAACACTGTCCGCCGGCAGGAAGCCAGTCAGGGTACCGCTGAAGGCGGGATCGGAAAGGCCATAGGTCTTGCTGGCGACGTTGGGCGTCACCGAAGCGGCCTTCGGGTCAATGATGAGGCTGCCCGTGTTGTAGGTGATGTTGTAATTGGAGAGCACACCAATCGGGCTGAGCACAGCGCTGACGGAGTACGGCCCGCCGAGAACGGTCTCGCCCGCCACACGGCTATAGGCCGCCGTGACGCCATCCGCCGGCAGGAAGCCGCTCAGGGCACCGGTCAGGGTCGGGTCAACTGCTCCATAGGTCTTGTGGAGCGTGCTGGGCGACACCGAAGCAGCCTTCGGGTCAATGATGAGACTGCCCGTGTTGTAGGTGACGCTGTAGTTGGAGAGCACACCGCTCGGGCTGAGCACAGCGCTGATGGAGTACGGCCCGCCGAGGACAGTCTCGCCCGCGGCGCGGGTATAGGCCGCCGTGACACCGTCCGCCGGCAGGAAGCCGGTCAAGACGCCGGTCAGGGTTGGATCGGCTGCGCCATAGGTCTTGTGGAGCGTGTCGGGCGTCACCGAAGCAGCCTTGGTGTTGATGTTGAAGGCGGCGGTGTTGTAGGTGATGGTGTAGTTGGAGAGCACACCGGCCGGGCTGAGCGCGGCGCTGATGGTGTACGGGCCGCCCAAGACAGTCTCGCCAACGGTGCGGGTGTAGGCCGCAGTGACGCTGTCGGCCGGCAGGAAGCCGGTCAGGGTGCCGCTGAAGGCCGGGTCCGCATCGCCATAGGTCTTGGAGGCGACGTTCGGGGTGACCGAAGCGGCCTTCGTGTTGATCGTGAAATTAGCAGTGTTGTAGGTGATGTTGTAGTTGCCGAGCACACCGATCGGGCTGAGGGTGGCGCTGATGGCATAGGGGCCGCCCAGCACAGTCTCGCCCGGAGCGCGGGTGTAGGTCGCCGTGACGCCGTCGGCCGGCAGGAAGCCGGTCAGGGTGCCGCTGAAGGCCGGGTCCGCATCGCCGTAGGTCTTGAAGGCAGCGTTCGGGGTGACCAAGGCCGGTTTCGGAGTGACCGAGATCGTCAGGTTGCCGCTGCTGGCCAGGAAGTTCGCATTGCCTGAATAGCTGGCCGTGAGTTTGTGAGAGCCTGTCCCGACCGCGCCCGGCTTATAGCTCACCGAGCAGGTGGAACTGCCGCCCGAACCTGCCAGGCTGCAGGGGCTGCCGGTAAAGGTGCCGGTGCCGTCCGTCGTCCAGGCCACGTTGCCGAGCGGGCTGGTGGTGCCGCTGGAGGCAGTCACCGTGACGGTGCAGTTGAGGCTCGAGCCGTAGACGACCGTCGAGGCCTCGCAGGTCACCGCGGTGGTGCTGGCTTTGGGCTGCGATGCGAAGGTGATTCTGACCTTGCCAGTACCGCCAGTCCCACCCTGGTAACTACCATTAGCAGTTTTAAGCGCGCCACCACCGCCGCCGCCTGGGGTAAGCCCGGAAGTGCCGTTTCCACTCGTGGATGACTTACCGGACCCACCATTGCCGCCACCGGTCGGAGCCGTGGCGCCCGAGGCATTGGTGGCAGTTACGCCAGCCGCCGCTGTACCAGCGGAAGAGCCGCCGCCGCCGCCGTAGGTAGTTCCGCTACCGTTCGCGCCACCGCCACCGCTGTACTTGTTATCCCCCACGCTGGAGGTGCCTGACCCGCCTGAAGCGCCGGTGCTGCTATTCGCGGCTACAGAAGCTCCACCCTTGGCCATGACCGTGGCTGCGCTGGAGAACCAGGAATCGCCACCGTTGGTGGGCGTGCTACCAGAAGTACCCCCAGCACCCACGGTGACCGTGTAACCGGTGCCGGGCACAACGGTCAGCGTGTTTTTGATGGCGTACGCGCCACCGCCACCGCCGCCGCCAGCGCCGTTACCGCCCGAAAACGAGCGGTCTGCACCAGCCCCACCAGCACCCCACACCTCCACTTTGACGGAGGTAACCCCAGCGGGGGCCGTCCAGGTAAAGGTGCCGGCCGTGCTATAAGTGACCGTTTCCTGCGCGCTGGCCTGGAATTCGTATGCGCCGCGGTCATCGAAGGTGCGCGCACCCGCGCCGGTATCCACCGTGGCAGGGTCGTCCGTGCGCGGACTGCCCTCGATATCCGTGGTCGGCTCGTTGGGGGCGTCCGAGTTGGCGCTATCGATAGCCGGGGACCCAGCTGTCAGGTGATAGTCGCCGGTCGTGGTGCTGCCTTCATAGGCCAATGCAGTCCGCAAGACCGGGGTCACAGGCGAAACGAAGAGCGGATTTGCCTGCAGCCCGTGCACTTCCTGGGAGGGAACAGCCGCCTTGAAGGCCGCCAGGGTTGCATAGCTGACATCATTCCAGGTGACCTGGACCGTGGCGCCTTGGAGGTCCACGATGTCATAGTCAAGGGTCGTCCCCGTGATGGAGGCCGAGTCGACGCGCAGGTTGCCGCCGAAGGAACCCGTAGGCGGGGTCAGGCCGTTGGCGACGCTGATGTTGTTCGCCACCGTGGCATGATGCGACCCCTTGCCGGGATCGCCCTCGAAGTTGATGCCGGTCGTACCGTTCCCCTGAACGGTATTGCCGACGATGGTGTTGTAGGGCGAGTTGTTGTTGTCGATGCCGTGGTCGCCGTTGCCGTAGCTCAGGTTACCAACCACCACGTTATACGTGGAGCCGACGGCGCTGGAGTTGACGTACAGGTTGATGCCAGCGTCCTCGTTGCCATAGGTGATGTTGTTGATGATCGTGTTATGGCTGCTGCCGGTCGCCTCGATGCCAGCCGCGTCGGAAATCGTCACCACTGGGTAGGCGATCGAGGACGAGTTATCGAAAGAGATGTTGTTGCTGACGAGGTTGTAATCGCTGTTGTTGATCAGGCGGATGCCGATGCAGGAGTTGTGGTCCGTGATGTTGCCGCTGATCGTCGAGTAGGTGGTGTTCCTCATGAAGATGCCCTGCTGATGCTGGTCAGGGCCGGCGTTGATGCCTGCATAGGTGACGTGGTTATTCGTGATGGTGATGTGATTCGAGCTATCCACGTAGATGCCTTTGTACTTGGTCTGCGTGATGTTGAATCCATCGATCACCACATAGCTGCGGGTCGACACGGCAAAGGCGCTGCCGAAGCCGGCCGGGTCGCCCGTCACGGTCACGCCGGTCTGGGCGTGAAAGGTGATGGGGTTGGCGGCAGTGCCGTTCGCGGCCGGGTAGACCGTTTCAGCGTAGGTGCCCGCCACCACATTGACGGTATCCCCCGCCGTGAGGGCCACGCTGGCACCCTTGGCAATGGTACAGAACGGAACAGCCATGGTGCCCGACCCCGAGTCGGAGCAGGCAGCGTTGGTCTTGTCCACATAGTAGGTGGTGCCGGCTGCCGCCGCCCCGTGGGGAGCCATCCCCACCAGGGACCAGGCCACCACCAGGATGAGCGCGATCAGGCGCACCCTGGCGGAGAGGGAAGCCAGGCCTGTTTTGGTCCAGGCCTTCTTCATGGAACGAAGATCCTTAGACATTCTTTCCTCCAATCAAAAAGGGTTGATGAAAATTCGTCCGACAGGCATTCAGATCGAGGGCCAGCCCGCCGAACTTAGGATGACGAAACAGGGAGATCTTTCGCTTCGCTGTGAATCCCATAGGCATTTTCCTTCCTTCGGATTTTGGTTTTGAGCCAGGACAAAATCTGTCGATCGATGGACCGACTTCGTAATCTTTGGTTGAGGACCACCCCCGTCACCTTCGCCTCGATCAACTCGAGGCGCTTGCGGGTGGTCTTTACCGCGAGGGCGCGGGTGTGGCCTGCCCGCACAGTTAACAGGACGGCGTCCAGGCGGGCAGCCAGGATCTGCGCGTCCGCGGTGTCGGCCGGGGGGCCGTCCACAATGACCAGGTCGGACTGGGCCTTGAGGTCCGACAGGATGCGCGCCCAACGTTCCGAGTCCAGCCAGGCCGGGTCGCCTTCCCGCGGCTTGCCTGCGGGGATCAGCGTCAGCCCGGTGACGGCTTCGAGGGCATGGGAGACGCCTCGCAGATCCAGGCGGCCGCTGAAGGCTTCGCCCAGCCCGCGCTGATTGGGAATTCCGAACAGGTCATGCAGGTGCGGATGATGCAGGTCCCCGTCCACGAGGACCACCTGCCGCCCCTGCTGGGCTGCGACGACCGCCAGGCTGGCAGCGATGGATGTGCGCGCATCTCTTGGATCCCCGTTGAGGATCATCAGCGCACAGAAATCTTCCTTTTTGCCGATCAACTCCAGGCTCGCGCCCAGCGAGCGGAAGGCATCCGCCTCCGCCGAGAACGGGTCCCGTACCACGGGCAGGTCGCCCGCCCGGGCCTCCCCGGGGACGAGCGCCAGCACGCGCAGGCCGAGTTGATCGAAGGTCTGCAGGGGCGTCTTGAGCGAGTCGTCGAAATGGTCAAGGACCATCACCACGGTGGTCGCGCCTGCCACCCCCACCAGGCACCCAACGAAAAAGTACAGCAGCGGAATAGGCCGCACGGGTTTCTTCGGCTGGACCGCCGCCACGATCTGCACCACGTTCTGCGTGCTTTGCAGGCGCACGAGGCGCACTGTCTCGCGGTTGGAGACCAGCGTCAGGTACATCTGTTGGTACTGATCCAGGCTGGCCTGCAGCGCAGCCAGGCGCGGATTTTCGAGTCCCGTGCCGCCTTGTCCAGGCTTGCCGATGTAGGTCAGGTTGGTCTGCACCTGCTGATAGAGGGTCATCAGCGAGCGGTACTGGTCCAGTTGGGCCTGTTTCTCGGCCAGCAGGGCCTGCTGTACGGGTGTAGGCGAAAGCGGAAAGGCCGCGATCTCCTGCTCAAGCGCCGTGGTGACCCCTTTCAACTGTTCGATCTGCTGGTTCACCTGATCCAGTTGTTGCTGGACACTGGTGTCGTTGATCTGGTTGATCTCGGTTTGCAGGCTTTTCATCTGCGTCGAGACGTCGTCGATCTGGACGTTGATGGCCGCTTCGAAGGTCTCGTAACGGCCCGAGAGCAGGGATTGATTCTGGCGGATGAGGGTCTGCACCAGCACGTTGGCAATGTCCGCCGCCCGCTTGGGATCCGTATCCTGCACCTTGATCTGCACGATCAGGGTGTTGGGAAGGGTGCTGACCTGGATGTTGTCTGCGTCCACTTTGCCGCCCACCTGGTCTGACACTTCAGCCAGCACGGGCTGGGATTTGGCCAGTTGCAGGTTGATGGCCACCAACTGCTCATCGCTGAGCGGGAGCATGTCGGCGGTGCTTTGCTGACGGGTGCGGCTGACCAGCACCTTGGTGGAGGTTTCGTAGACGGGCGTTTCCAACTGCCCCGCCAGAATCCCCACGAAGGCGCCAAGCACCAACCCCAGGATCAGCCAGCGGATGTTCCGCCACAGGAGGGAAATGAAATCTCTGATTTCCATATTGGGTTCCTATCGGGCGTTCAGGCGGGCTGCAGGGCCTGCGAGACCGCCTTGACCACGGACAGCACGTTCTCGTCCGACATGGCGGGGTAGAGCGGCAGGGTCACTTCGCGGCGGGCAATCTCGTCCGTGTTGGGCAGGTGGGGCTTGCCCTTTCCGCGATAAGCCGTGAACGTATGCACAGGTGGGTAGTGGATGCTGGTCTGGATGCCCTGCGCCTTCATCGACTCCATGAAGCCTGTTCGGTCCTCGTCAGAGGGCAGGAGCATGGGCATGAGATGGGCGGCCGAGGTGCCCGGGTGGTGCAGGAAGGGGACGGTCACCTGTGGGACGATCTCCTGTAGGGCGTCGCGATAGACGCGGGTGAGATGTCGGCGCTGCTCGTTGTTCGAGGGCAGCTTCCCCAACTGGACATTGCCCAGCGCGGCGCGGATCTCGTCGATGCGGTAGTTGTAGCCCAGGTCCACCACGTCGTAGCTCCAGGCGTGGCCTTTGTGACGGTCCCAGGTGAGGGAGGTCATGCCATGCGAGCGCAGCAGCCGCAGGCGTTTGTCCAGTTCGTCGTTGTTGGTGACCAGCATCCCGCCCTCACCCGTGGTCATATTCTTGTTCGAGAAGAAGCTGTAACAGCCTACATCACCCCAGGTGCCCAGCATGCGGCCGCCGAGTTCCGAGCCGACGGCATGAGCCGCATCCTCGATGACCTTCAATCCGCGCTCGCGGGCCAATTGCATGATGCTGGGCATGTCGCAGGCGTAGCCGCCATAATGCACCACCAGGATCGCGCGGGTGCGGTCAGTGATGGCCTGCTCGATGGCGTGGAACGCAATGTTCAGGTCCTGTTCGCCGCAGATGTCGGCGAAGACGGGCGTCGCGCCCGTGTAACGGACGGCGTTGGCCGTGGCGACGAAGGTTAGCGACGGGACGATGGCCTCGTCTCCAGGACCCAGTTCGGCCACCACACAGGCCAGGTGCAGGGCTGCCGTGGCGTTGGTCACGGCGATGGCGTGTTTCGCGCCAACGTAGGCGGCGAAAGCCTGTTCGAATTCCTCGGTGACTGCCCCCATCGTCAGCCACTTGCTCTTCAGGACATGGTCCACCACCACCCTTTCTTCCAATCCGAAGTCGATGTCAGAAAGCGGGATTTTCCATTCCATGATTCTTTCTCCTAATCTGCGGGAAGGAACTGGGTGCGCATATTCTCGAAATCCTTGGACGCGCGCGCGTAATCGTCAGGGCGTCCGAGGTCCTCCCAATATCCGTTGAACTCGTAACCGACCACCCGTTCGCCAGCGACAATGAGTTTCTTGACCAGGTCTGGGAAATCGAGATACTGGTTACGGTCGATGTAGGACAGGACGGCGGGCTCGAAGACGTAGATGCCCATACTGACCATGAAGTCGTAGGTGGGTTTCTCGATGTAACCCGTGATGCGATAGTCGCCGTCGCGCTGGATCACGCCCAGGTCGATCTTCGACTGTCGGTGATGGGCGGCGATGGTGGCGATGGCCTTCTGCTCCTTGTGGAAGCGGATCAGGTCGCGCAGGTCGAGCGTGGTCAGCACGTCGCCGTTCGAGACCAGGAAGGTGTCGTTCAATCCATCCACCAGGGCGATCGGTCCCGCTGTGCCTAACGGCTGCTGCTCGTAACTGTAGGAGATGGTCAGCCCGAAGTCGCTGCCGTCCTTGAAGAACGCGCGCAGCAGCTCGGAGAGATGCCCGACCGTCAACACCACGTGACCGATGCCCGCCTGCTTCATCTGGAGCAGCATGACCTCCAGAATGGGCATGTCGCCGATGGGCATCAGGGGTTTCGGCAGGATGGTGGTATAGGGTGAGAGGCGGGTTCCTTTGCCGCCCGCCAGTACAACGGCTTTCATGATTGCCTCCTCGCTAAAACTCGTAGACGCCGACGCGATAGCGATCCAGGTGATCGCGGATCCAGGCGATGGTGGAGTCGAGTCCTTCGTCCAGGCTGACGCGCGGGGACCAGCCCAGGCGTTCCTTCGCCAGGGCATTGTCCGATAGCAACCGCCTGACCTCGGACTTGGCCGGGCGCATCCGCGCGGAGTCGGTCTCGACCCGCGCCTGGGTGCCGACCTTTTGGATGATCCGCTCGGCCAGTTCGCCGATGGTGACGGCGCTTCCCGTGCCGAGGTTGATAGCCGCCCCCTCCACCCCTTCGGCCTGAGCGCCGCGCAGGAAGCCCGCCACGGTGTCATCCACGTAGGTGAAGTCGCGGATTGTGTCGAGGCTGCCGAGGCGGATGACCTGTCCCGCGAGGGCCTGGGTGATGATGGTGGGGATCACGGCGCGGGACGACTGCCCAGGTCCGTAGGTATTGAACGGACGGATGGTCACCACGGGCAGTTCGTAGGCGCAGTAGAAACTCTCAGCCAATTTGTCCGCGCCAATCTTGCTGGCTGAGTAGGGAGACTGTCCCTGCAGGGGATGGGTCTCATCGATAGAGGGGGTCAGCGCGGTGCCGTACACTTCGCTGGTGGAGGTGTGGACCAGGCGCGGAACCTTGAAATCGCGGCAGGCCATCAGCACGTTGAGCGTGCCCATGAAGTTCGTCTCGGCCACCTCGGCGGGATGCACGTAGGAATAGGGGATCGAGATGAGCGCGCCGAGATGGAAGACCACCTCGCAATCACGCACGGCCTGACGGACCGCGTCGGCATCGCGCAGATCGCCGCCAATCAGTTCAAGGCGTGAGAGCGTCTCGGGCGGAGCCAGCCGCAGCAGGCCCGGGTCCGCACGGGAGGTGTAACGCACGAAGGCCCGCACCGAAGCGCCCGCTGCGGCGAGCCGTTCCACCAGGCGGCTTCCGATGAATCCGCCTGCGCCGGTGATAAGCACTTTCTTTCCAGCCCAAAATTCATCCATGTTGATGTCTCCGTGCGCCTATTCCTTTGCCTGCGTCCCTCGAACCGGTATGGTGGCCTGATCAAGATACAGCGTGGAGCGGGCCATGCAGTAACGGCACTGGAAATCCTTCATCGGGTCGTGGACAGGTAGGGAATGCGGGGCGCCGTCCAGGTTGCTCAGCGAGCCAAAGATGTCGGGCGCAACCACAAAGCGGGCTGGCTGGTACTGAGCGGGGTTGCGAAACTCGTGGAGATGGAGTTGGGCCACCTGGTTATCGGCCAGGATGATCAGACCCACGTCCTTTTCCTTGACCAGCCGCTGCAGGTCGGCCACACGGCCGATGACCTTCGAGCCGTAGATCTTCATATCCTGCGAGCGCAGGTCGTCGTCGATGAAGCCCACGATGCGGAACTTGCGTGAGTAGGTGGGGTGATCCATCAGCCAGGCGATGTGTTCGGCCGTGCGGCCCGAACCGACGATCAACACCCGTTCACGCGACACCCGCGCATCCAGGCGGATGGCCGCCAGTCGACTGACCAACCCGTTGACGATCCGTCCACGATAGCGGATGAAAGTGAAGCCCGTCAGCGCCAGCATCGAGGAGATCAAGATGACCCCCATCGTGCGCAGGTTGGTCAACCCGAATTGGGTGTAGTAGTAACCGAGCGTGATGATGGTGGAGATCAGCCAGGTCACCCACAGGTTGCCAGACTCCCAGGACGAGGCCTTCGGCCAGTTGACGCGGTTATTCTTGAGCAGGATGCCGATGATGCTGTACAGCAGGGCGAAGCTCAGCGCCATCTTGACGGCGGTCGGCCAGCCCAGGTTCAGCGGGACGACCAGCCGCACGACCAACCCGGTCAACGTGATGGAACCCAGCACGATCAGGAAGTCCCAGATCAGCCAGGCGACGTAGCGCTGGATCAGGCGGCTGACCGGGCCAACGAACAGGAAGTGCTCGGGCGGGGAATAGGCCCGAATCCTCGGCAGGAGCAGGATGGCCGTCCACAGGATGACGTCCAGGTCGAGCCAGAAGGAGTGGTAGTGGACGTAGAGCTGGTCGAGGCGCATCTTGTCCGGGCTGAGCTCATGCAGATACTTGCGCATGACCTCACCCGTGTGCAGCATGGATTCTTCGTCGCGGTAGAGGATCGAGGCGGGGCTGGTGACGCCGGGCCGCATCGAGAGCAGTTCGGCGGCGACATTGGTGGGCCAGGTCTTCGAAATGGACGGGTCTTCGGGGCGCGGGCCGACCAGGCTCATCTCGCCGATCAGCACGTTCCACAACTGCGGCAGTTCGTTCAGTTTGGTATCGCGCAGCCATTTTCCCAACGAGGTGATGCGGTCATCGTCCTTGCAGGTCACGCGCGGACCCGCGTAACTGCGCTGCGTCTCGTACATGGTGCGAAACTTGAGCATCTTGAACGTGATGCCGTGCCGCCCGATGCGCGGACCCCAGTAAAAGACCGGGCCGGGCGAGTCGCGTTTGATCAAGATGGCGATGAAAAGGAACAAAGGCGAAAGCAGGATCAAACCGATCAGGGATGCCACAATGTCGAAGGCACGTTTGACAAATCCGCCCACCACCTTGCCGAAGGACTCGGTAGCCGGGGCAAGGGGGGCGGCACTGGTTTCTTTGAGTCGTGAGGTCAGACGAATCATTCATCCTCCAAACCGTACCAACCATAAAAATCACTCCGGCAGGCGTTCGAGCCATTCCTCCCGCCAGAACAACAGGCAACTGCGGTCGCAGGGACCGAAGACGGGCGTGCCGCTGCAAAACACGTTCTCCAGCAGGATGACGCCGCGCACTTTCTTGAGCTTGTAATCGCGTTCGTCCATGAAGCGCTGCATCACGCGGAACACGCGCTGCTCGGTGCCGCAATACTCGTACATCTCGGGCAGGAAGGCGCAGCCGCGCAATTCCTTGAACGGGTCGAGCGTGGACTGGATCTCTTCGCGCGAGCGCACCCGCACCCGCTGGCCCTGAACGAACGGCACGGACGGGGCCATCTCTTTTGCGGCGGCCTGTTGAGGGGAACCACCCTGCTGGCGCACGGAGATGGCATACCCGCGTTTCAGCCAGTTCTTGACGTATCGATTCCACGGGTAGGCGAGGGCCGCCTTCAACCGTCCGACCAGCGAACGGTCACCGGCGGGCGTAGTGGGCTCAGCGATCTTGGGGACGCTCGGGATCTGACAACCTTCCATGTGCGGGGACATACGACCTTCCTTTCCTGTAAATGGGTTCAAACGATAAACAGGGTCAGCGTTCGGCTGCCTTGAAAGACACCAGACATTCGGGCCAGGGCTGTTCGCTCAGGCGGCGCCTGCCTTCCACGTGGAAGCGCAGCATTCCTTCTGCCTTGGCCAGGGTGGGATTCGACGGGTCGCGCTGGAGCAGGCTACGGGTCCAGGCGTGGACGGTGCGGGAGGCGAGCGGCCTCAGCAGCGGATGAAAGTCCACGCGCTGGCGCACGGGCTTGGCCTCCAATCCCATGCGGAACTTGAACTCGTCCACATTGGCGGGGGCATCCAACGATTGAACCGTGAAGAAGATGTGGTCCACATCCTCGCGGGCCAGTAACTCGCGGCTGACGGCATAAAAGACGGCGTTGTTCACATGCTGCGAGAGGAAGCGGCTGTGGCTCATCGCGTACGGCACGTTGAAGACCTTGTCGATGCGGCAGACGATGACCGCGCCCGCCAATTCGTCCCCCGCGATGGCGGCCCACGCCTCGAAGCCAGGCAGGTCGTGCGCCGAACGGCACAAGCGTTTCCATTCGGTCTGGGACATTGAGCGCAATCGGTCCTGACGCGCCAGCGTGTCCTGTTGCAACGCCCAACCCTCGGTCGCCAGCCGCTCGAAGGGGATTTGCTCGACCTTGAAGTGTTCCAGCCCGCGCTTGACGCCGTTGCGCGCCTGCGATTTCAGCCGATCCGTGTCGTACGGCTTGTGCAGCACCACGTGATAGCTGACCATGCCCTCGGGCGAGTCGAGCGGGGTCGAGTAACGCAAAGCGGCAACGCCGTGTGCCCACATCAGGTCGCGGATCTCTTTCTCATCGGGCCGAATGACCCAGTGATACGGAAAGGCCTGGAACACACGCGGCCCCGCCTCGTACCAATAACTGCTGGCCGTGCGGACCACGCGATGTCCCTGTCGGCGCATCCATTCTGCAAAGGTTTCAGCGTTCATGGCAGCTCCAATCACTCAGCGATAAAAGGGATTTCGATCGGTCAGGATTTCTCACACAAGGCAGAAAACATCCGCTCATACGCGTCCACGCAATGGGCACGCGAATACTTGCCTTCAAGACAGGTCCGCCCGTTCTGACCCATCTGGACGAGGGCGGATCGGTCGGACTGCAACTGGAGGATGGCCTCCGCCAACTCCCGCGGCGCCCCGGGCGGGACGTTCACGCCGCAGCCTGCCCCCGTGACGATGCGCATCACCTCGCTCCCGGGCGGGGTCACCGCCAGAATCGGGCGCGCGCTGGCCATCACGTTGAAGGTCTTGCTCGGCATGGAGGAGAGCGCCGCGCCCGCGTTGAGGGTCACCAGGCTCAGGTCCGCGGCGGCCAGCATCTCGGGGAAGATCTCACGCGGCTGGTACGGCAGAAAGCGGACATTCGTCAACGAACGAGTCTTCGCCTCGACCTGCAGGTCATCCTTGCGGACTCCCTCGCCGACGATCACGAACTCGATGTCGTGGTGGTCGCGCAGCAGCTCAGCGGAATGCAGCACGTCTTCGAGACAGGAGGTCAGGCCGATATTGCCCGCGTACATCACCACGAACTGACCGTCCAGGCCGTTCTGGCGGCGGAAGGAATTGTGCTTCGGCAGCGGGCGGACCTGGTCTGGGTCGGCCCAGACGGGGATGACCTCCACCCTGGAGTCGGGTACGCCCTTACCGAGCAGGTTCTCGCAGAAATTCTCCGAGATGACCGAGATGCACTGTGCGCGGCGATATTGAAAATTCTCGATGGCGCGGAAGAAAGCGATTAGCGGACGGTTGGTCAGCACACCTGCGGCGATGGCGGCATCGGGATACAAATCCTCGATCTGGAGCACCCACGGCACGCGCCGCAGCCGACTGAGCAGCCAGGCTGAAAGTCCCAGCGGGAGCGGCGGCGAGTAACTCAGGATCACGTCCGGGCGCGGGGAGAAGAGTCCGCCGTAGAAAGCGGTCAGGCTGTAGGTCCCGTAGTGCAGCAGGCGCGGCAGGACTTTTTTCGAAGGCGAGATGTGGCTCCAGGTGCGGACCACTCGCACGCCGTCCAGCATCTCCACCGAATAGAGCGGATTGCGATACCCTTCGAACACACGGCCGTAGGGGTAACTGGGCGCGCCCGTTACCACCGTCACATCGTGGCCGCGATGAGCCAGGTCCACGGCCAGCTCGGTGATGAGCACCGCCGCGCTGACGTCCTCGGGAGCGTAACACTGGCCCATGAACAGAATTCGCATCAGGCTGACTCTCTTTGAAAGTTCGTGTCGGGGAAGAGGATCTTCAACAGGCTGGCCACCACCGAGTCCGCGCGGAATTCCTGCCCCTTGAGGTGGTTGGCCTGTCCCATCTCGCGCCGCATGGCGGGATTACCCGCCAGTAGCAGGATGGCCTCAGCCAGGGCATAGCTATTCTTGGTCGGGACCAGGAAACCGTTCCAGCCGTTCTTGATCAACTCAGGGAAGGTGCGGACCTGGGTGCTGATGACCGGTACCCCGGCGTGCATCGCCTCGATCAGCACACCCGGGTGTCCCTCGGTGTCGTAGTAGGTCGGCAGGATCAGGGCGTCGTAGCGCGCGATCAACTGCGGACCCGTGCCCGCTTCCGCCACGCCACAGTAATGGACGTTGGGGAGCGTCTCCAGACCCGCCAGGAATTCGGCGCGGATCTCGTCGTGGATGGGGCCGTAGAAGTCACAGACCAGCGGCACGTCGCACATCTTCGCGTACATGCGCAGCGCTTCCAGCAGGTAGAGCGGGCCTTTGAGACGGGTGATGTGACCGAGGTAGATCAGGCGGAACTCGTCAGAATGAACGCGGGTGTTTGGATCCACGGCGGCCAGCGGTCTGCACCCGGGCAGGTAGTGCGCGTTGGGGCAGCCCATCTTGTGTAGGTCATCGCGCAATAATTTGGTCTGGGTCAGGATGCCATCGGTGGAGCGCAGCACCCACAGCAGATACTCACGCAGCGGTTTCTTCTGCGCATTGATGTACAGGTCCAGGCCCGCGCCGACGGGCTTGAGATAAAAGGGCTTGTGAAACAGGCGCGCGATGAACAGCAGGATCGGGGCGAGGGTGATGGCGAACAGGTCGTTGGCGAAGACCAGCGCCGCGTCGCAGCGTCCGATCTCGAACAGGAACTGCGGCAGGATCATCACCGTGCGGCGGACCTTCTCGAAGTTGAAGCCCGTCATCTTCTTGCGGACGTCCAGCCCGGGCGAGGTGTTGATCACCCGCACCTTCAACGACGGGTAATGCACGAACTCCCCGAGCATGGCCTGTACCGTCAGCGGGGAACCGCCAATAGGCGGCGGTTTGGGGCCGACGAAGAGCAGGCGCTTGTCGACGGTGGTGGCCTGCGTCGTTACGTTCTGGAGGGAATTAATTTGTTGCATTGGAGGCTTTCTTTTGATTCGGGTTGGTCCCATTCAGAAACTCTTCGAGGTTGGTGTATCCGTCGGCGTCGGCATCGAGGACAGAGTCGGAGGGGTCGTGCGGGTCGAAGCCGTGCTGGGACTCCCACAGGTCGGGCATGCCGTCGTGGTCGGAGTCGTCGCACGGGGCGGCAGCGGGGATCGTCAGCCAGCCGCCGACCTGGGCGGGATCGTCGATGATGCGGCCTGTCCCGTTTTGCACGTCGGCCACGATGCGCGCGTCGATGCTGTCCCGCCGCTGGAAGAAAGTCCCGTCACAGGCCAGGCCAAGGTTCGCACCCGCCTGCTCCAGCACCTGACGGTAGGCCTCGGCGGCCGAGGTGGTCGTGATCGGCGCGGCGGGGTTGCGGACCGTCACCGCATACGGGCGGGCATCAGGGTCCATGGCATTCGTCTCTGGTTGGCTGTCGTCCGCGCGGTGCGGGCCGATATTGCCTTGCACAAAGATCTGGGCGCCAAAGACCTTCTGGCTGGCCACGTCGATGCTGAATTTGTTGGGATCAGTATCCGCGCCCGCCTTGAAGTAGTTCGCCACGAAGTTGACGGGGATGACGGTCAGCTGGCCCTGCATATCCACATGGCTGAAGGAGCCAAGCGGGTTGTAGGCCACGTTGTTGACCACGTCCACCACGCCGCTGGTCGAAACGAGCGGATTGCGCTCGCCGTTATGCGCCATCAAGTTGTGATGGAAGGATAGGTTCCGCGCGCCGGGCTGGTCTTTGTTCTCGTCGCTGGCATAGCCGCCGAGCAGCGCCCCCTTGCTGTGACAGCCCTTGGGATGGATGCTGCAATTCAGTCCCTCGGAGAAAATGTTCCACTGAATGGAAAGATCGTGCACGTCGTACCAGGTCATCAGGTCGCGGTTGACGGCCCAACTGACCGAGTTGTGGTCGAGCACGATGTTGTAGGTGTCGTGCGATTTCGTCGCCAGCACCGCGATCCCGTCGCTGACGGAGGGCGGCCCCGCGCGGATGGTCAGGTAGCGCACCACCACGTCGTGGGTCTCGATCATCAGGATGGCTTCGATGTCGGGCGACATGCCGCGCAAGGTGATCCCGCCGCCAGGCGCGGTCTGACCCGCGATGGTCAGGAAGGGATGCGTGACTTTCAGGTCCGATTGCAGCTCGATGGTGCCCGCCACGCGGAAGACCACCACCCGCGGACCCTCCGCCTCGACCGCCGCCCGCAGGGACCCTGCGCCGCTGTCATCGAGGTTGGTCACCTCGAGCACCGCGCCGCCGCGCCCGCCCGCCGTCATGGACCCGAAGCCCTCCGCCCCGGGGAAGGCAGGCAGCCCGCCTGTGGATTGGGTCGGCGGCGGGGTGGACGACGCAGGCACGGGCGTGGGAGTCGCCGTCGGCGCGGGTTGGCAGCTCCCAGTCAGGCCGAGGAGCAGGAAGGCCGTTAGAAGCCGCATCCAGTTTGCTTTCATCCATGCCTCGCTCGAACCTCACTCCACAAATGCAATCACGGGCGGCTGGTTCGCCGCCGCGTGTTTCTCGGCCAGTTCCGCCAGCCTGCGGTCGCGGACGATGCTGCCCTCGATCACGATCAGGTTGAGCAGCACCCAGGTCAATTTGCGGAATTCCCACGAAAGCGACAGGACGCCGATCACCCAGGTGAAGAAGACCGCCAGCCATAAGCCCGCGTTCCCATTGGGTAAGTTGGCCGCTTCATGGAAGACAATGACCAGAAGCAAAGCAAAGAGCAGAAAGCCGAAGATCCCCGTTTCGGTGGCGACCGAGACGAAGGTGTTGTGCGCCGCCGAGCCGATGACCCCGTCCAGGGCGCCGCTGCCAACCCCGAAGAAGGGATGGTCGGCCAGGTGTTTGATCGACTCGAGCCAGAGCGCCACGCGCCCCCCCAGATCGCCCGCCTCGATGGAGGATCCCAATGTGGACAGGCGGCTGGTCACCGACGAAGGCACGAAGGGTAATAACATCAAGGCCGCCACCAACAGGATCCCGAATATTTGCATTTTGCGATCGAGCGAGATCTTGCCCGTCGTCACCAGGAAGATCCCAAACGGGACGATGGCAATGAGAGAAGTCCGCGAACCCGTCAGGAGGATGGCAAAGACCGCCAGCGGGATGAAGGCCAGGTTCAGCAATTTCCAGAACAGACCCTTTGCGCCCTTCCCCGCCACAAAGAACAACTGCATGGCCAGCGGTAAGCCGACCATCAGGATCAGCGCCAGGTCCACGGCGTTGACACCCGTGGCGCTGTAGCGGCCTTCGTAGGCCACCGCCACCGTCCCGCTGGCGTAGTTATATAAAGCACTGGCGACCAACACGTACGCGCCCAGCACGTAGGCCTGCAGTCCCGCCATCAAGTGTTCGGAGGTCTCGAAGAATTCCCAGAAGATGAGCAACAGCAGGAAGATCTGGCTATAGGTCTTGATGCGCTGGACAGTGGTATCGACGTCAGGGCTCCAGAACACGCTGGCAAAATTCCACAGGAAGAAGATCAGCACCAGAGCATGGAAGGCGTGCGGCTTGCGGAAGCGGCCTTCAATCAGGATGGTCGCCATCCACAACCCAGCCACCACCAGCCCCATCGCGCGGGCCAGCGAGCCCAGCGACGAGACCGAGATGCTGTCTTCCCAGGGGATTGTAAAGATGAGCAGGATCGAAGCCCAGCGGGCGATGTTTCGCATGTCTATGCCTTGAAGAGGATATCCAGATAGCGGTCGACGATGAAGTCGAGTTCGAAGTGTTCCCAACTCTCGCGGGGTGGACGGTCCCGCCGCGCCTGCATGGACCCCTCGATGGCTTCCGCCAAACGGAACGGATTCTCCACCGGGACCAGGTCGCCAAAACGCCCGCCCTGAAGGATCTCGCGCGAGCCGCCCGGGCAGTCCGTGGCGACGATGGGCGCCCCCAGGAAGAGTGCCTCCACCAACACGGTGGGCAGTCCCTCCCAACGAGAGGACAGGGCAAACACCTGCGAATGCAACAGATACGGGTACGGATTTTGCACGAAGCCTGCCAGTCTCACGTCGGCACTGAGGCCCAGGTTGGCGACGAGGGCTTCCAGCGCGGGGCGTTCTTCCCCGTCGCCGAGGATCAACAGCCGCGCGGGTCGGCTCTTCCGCACGAGGGCAAAGGCGCGGATCAGCACGTCGAAGGCCTTCTGCTCGGTCAGCCGCCCAATGGATAGGATCACGGGCGGCTCGCCCGCTGCAAACCACGGATGGTCGAGCGGCACGTCTGCCTTGACCATCAACTCGGGGGTGACGATGGGGTTGTGAACCACCTGCACCCGTTCAGCGGATAAGGCCGCCGTTTTGATCAGTTCGCTTGCCACCGCGCCCGAGACGGCGATGATCGCGTCGGCCCAGGGGTAGAACTGTCGAGCCAGGCTCGGGTAGGCCTGCCAGCGCAGGTCCGTCTTATGTCGCACCACGGCAGCCAGGGTGTTGTGTTCGGTCAGCACCAGACGCCTGGGAAAGCCACACAACTTGCGCGCCCAGATCGCCACCAGGTTGGCGTACAAAGCGGAGAGCATCGCGGCGGGACGTTCGCGGCGGAGGTAGGCCGTCAGCGCGGGGACACTGCCCATCACGCGCGGCGCCTGCAAATCCACCAGACGTACGCCGTCGGGGATCTGCGGCATGTACGGCCCTTCGGCGCGCGCCAACACCAGGTCCACGGGGTGGCCGCGGGCGATGATGCCCGCCGCAAGGTTGAGCATCACGCGTTCCGCGCCGCCTTCGTATAAACCTGGCAGAAACAAGGCCAACCGTTTCTTGGAAGTTTTCATCTCGTGTCCGATGAAGGTTGGATTAGCGCGCGTCCCCCAGTTCGCGCAGGAGATGCTCAGCGATCTGCTCAGTGGTCATGCACGAGGAGTTGAAGCGCAGGACAGGCACACGCAGGTCCGCCATGACGTGTTCATAGGCCGCGCGATAGCGATTCAGGAAAGACAAGGTCTCTTCGTCCGAGGCGTCTTTGACGATGTGCGCCTTCTCGCGGGCGCGGATGCGCTCCAGGAGGTCGGCATCGTCGGCGTCCAACCAGACGATCAGGCTCAGGGTTTGGCTCCAACAGGCAGACAGGTCACGCCACAAGGCCTCAGCGGCGGAGGTTTGCAAGGAGACAGGACCGAACTCGCGCAGTTCCGTCAGCAGGTAGACAGGACCCTGGTCGAGCACGGTCACGCGCGAGTCCGACTTTTGCAGCAAGGCAGGCCAACCACGCAGGATGGCCATCCAGGCCAGCTCCTGTCGACTCAGGCCACCCAACCCGCGCAGGGAGCCGATCACCCGCGCCCCATTCCAAAGGAAGAAGGGCAGGTTCACCAGTCGGCGTACATCAGGGAAATTGTCGAGGCGGAGGCCGTTCCGCCCGCGCAAAGCTTGATACAGGGTGCTTTTCCCCGCGCCTGCAGGCCCGACAATTTCGACTACGCGCAAACGGTCTATTTTCATCTCAGTCCCGCTCTGCGGTGGAGAGCACGGCGCGGATGCGGCGCAGGACGGATTGCCGCTGTGCGCCCGTCAGCCCCACATAGAAGGAAAGGACCAACATTGCCAGGCCCGTCAGCGCCGCGAAGAAGAGGAAAGCCAGCCAGCGGGTCAGGTCCGCGCCCGAGGGCAGCGAGACCCAACGGGTCAGCAGCGCCGCCACGGAGAAGATTCCCAACGTGGCCAACAGCGGCCGAACCATCCAGCGGATCTGCGCGGCAGGCTGGACGCCCAGGAAGCGGCCGATCAGATAGGGGTAACCAACGCTCAGGATCAGCCGTCCGCCCATGATGCCGAGCACCAGGCCCACGATCCCCCCTTTGAACACGCCCACCAGCACAGCCGCCGCCACGACCGAGATCGTGACCGAGAGCAGCCCGAGCAGTACTTTCTGACTGAGGCGCAGGGTCAGGTCGATGATGTTACCGTCGCTGCGGATGAGGGCTAGTTGCATGGCCGACACAATGATCAACAGGTTGGGGAGGGTCCCCGCAAAATGGTCAGGACCCACCCACAGCCCGACGAAGACGGGATTCCAGACGAGGATGGCTGCACCCAATGTGGTGGCCGTCAGCCAGATGAACGAGTTGATCTCGTCCCGCAGACGGATCGCCCGCTCGTGGTCGCCCGTGCCGATGATGCTTCCCAGCCCAGGCAGGATCCCAAAGATGACGATGACGATCACGCCGATCAACGTCTCGGGCACGTACTTGGTGAGTGAATAATTCGTGACCGACTCGACCGAGTTGAGCAGGCCCAAGACCACCACGTCGCTGGCGAGCAACAAACTGGTGACGAGGTTCCAGCCCATGAACCACCAGCTCAGGCTGAGCATCTGGCTCACGTCAGTGCGGGTGGGCTTGGCGATCCCAAACCAGGGTGTATACGTGCGCACCACCCACAGGTAGAAAATCCCTGTGGACAGCGTGCTCAGCACCACAGCGGCCGCCACCCCCACGATGCCCGTCTTCAGGAAGAGCGCCAGCCAGGTGTAACCACCGCCCAGCAGGACCAACACGATGGACGCACCCATGCGCTTGTAACCGAGGTTCTCGCCCTGCAGGGTGACCTGTGGGATCGAGGACAGGGTGTCCACGATCATGTTCAGGACCAGCAGTCCCGCCACCGCGCGGACGATCCACACATACTCGGCTGGGGCTTTCACCCAGAATGGGACCAGCCAACTGACCACCCCGCCAAGACCCGTCAGCAGCGGCAGGAAGATGACCCAGATGACCAGCGTGCTGCCCACATAGCGGCGCTTCTGGTCGTAATCCGTGGAGGCTTGCTGGTTGGCGAGGGTGGCCTTCAGGGCGAAACCAGGCCGTCCGCTGGCGGGGGTGATGTACCCGATCAGGCGGTTCAACACCTGCCACATGCCGAAGAGATAATTGCCCAGTCCCGCCACCATCAAAGGCGTGACGATGAATCCCACCAGCAGACTCGCGCCGTAATCCAGCACGACGGTGATCGCGTTGAGGTATGCCTTGCGGGTCAAGCCCTTGTCGGAGAACAAGCCTGCGATGAGTTTCATGGGATGGGCGTTGGTGGACATGCTTATAAATGTTCCCAGATCAAAGCCTGGACCTGAGCCAGCACCTCGTCTCGAGGGCGGCTCGCATCGATGACGTGGCCCGAGACGGCGTCCCAATCCAGGCCCCAGACTTCGGTCGAGCGCGCCCGCACCGATAGGGCCGTCTCTTCCGTCTTGCGCTGGACGGCGATCTCAGGGTCGAGCTTGAGGACGATCAACAAATCAGGCGGCGGGATGCGCTGATAGAAATTCTTTTCCCGTTCGATCAGAAACTTGTGCAAGCCCGTGACTCGCTCGGGCTGGACTGCGCCTTCACATTGCGGTCCATCCATGTGCATGAAGCCCGCAAAGGAGTAGCGGTCGCACAAGGCCAGTCCGCCGCCGGAGGAAAATCGGCGGGCCTGCTGGTATGTGAGCGAACGGTCCCGCGCCGTGCAAACCGCGCGGATGAACCAGGGCAGTCCATGCGGCCCTGTGGATTGTTCGTAGGTGTCGCCCTCGAAAGGATACAAGCGCAACAAGGTACCAACCTTGAGCAGTCCACGCAGCAGCACGGTGGTCAGCGACCAGGCAGGCTTGCCCATGTGAAAGGCGCGGACTTCGAACCTGGCTGACAACCACGCGTTCACCGCGTCGATCAACGTGGTCTTGCCCGCCCCGTCCCCGCCGACGATGGCGATGAACAGGCCTCCGTTGGCGAGTCGATTCTTGAGTCGAATGCGCAGCACACGCCGCGCGAAGGGCTGCTCCACACGGCGGATGAACTTAAGCAACACATCCACCCCGTGCGGATAACGCGCCCACCCGCGCAAGATGGTTTGTAGTCGCTCCCCCGCGCGGACCCGCGTCCAGGTGGGACAACCTGGTCGCAACGAGCGCAAGCACAAGTCGAAGAGGGTTCGGTCGAGTCCGGGCACAAGCGAAAGAATCGCTTCCACTTTTGCGAGGTTCTCTTCCGTCGAGAGGACTTCCAGTTCGCGGCGCTCGGTCTTGGTCAACGCGCCGTGCCGCATCAGGATCGAGTCCCAGGTCGAATGTTTCAAGGCCATGCGGATGACGAGCACCAGCAATTCGAACTCAGGCGCGGGCAGGCGGAATAAATCCCCTTGCAAGCAGGAAGCCAGATATTCACGTTCCAGTGGAAGGCGGTAATTCTTGGAAAGGTCATTCCCCAGGATGAGTTGAAAATGCGCGTGTACGTGGACCCAGCGTCCCGTCGGCGCGTCATATCCGTAAAAATCGCGCACGCCGGGCAGGACCGCTTCGCGCGGTGCAAAGGCTTCCTTGAAGCCGAGGTGCAGCAAAATCCCGACGAACCGTTCCCCGTGCGCGCGGTCGATCAACAAGTCGAGGTCGTTCTCACCGCTGGCCGAACGATCCAGGAAGGCGTTGCTCTTCCAATGGCAGTATGAGATACCCTCCTCAGCAAGGGTCCGGGCCAGTCTGGTGACCAGTTCGAGAACAGCAGGTGCTCCCATTATCGGCTCGATGTCCTGTTCTGATCCCGGGACGGACGCCGGGGCCGGAGATTGCTCCGCCATACCGACAATCGATGATTGTCAGGACAAGCCCCCATCGACGCTCCCCCTATCCACCCCGGGTCAACTCGGGGTTGCGAAAGAGATACAACCGACAGGCAGTTCCACCGCCATCTGGCGATTGCCCAACAACGATAACAAGATCCTCACGCGATCTGCGCCCGAGAGACAGGCGTCGAAGATGCCTTCATAGCCTTGGAAGACACCATCATGCACCAGGATGGCATCACCCTTCTGAAAGGGAATCATTTTGGCGGATGTGTTTTTCTGGAGGCTTTCGATGCGCTGCTTGATGGCAAGGAGCAGACTCTCGGACACGGTGGCGGGTTCCTCGCCAAAGCAGACCAGGCCCGCCGAGCCAGGCATCCATTGCAGATAGGAGATGCCCAACACGTCCAGGTCTGCCGACACGAATAGATAGCCGGGGAAATACGGCTGGACCGTCCGCGCGCGAGGGTTCACCGTCCGCACATGCAGGCAGGGATAATAGGATTCCAGATCGCGCATGCAAAGCTGCTTCCAAAGGAAATCCTCATACCTGGGTTTGCTGTGCAGGACGTACCACTTTTCCATGGGGAATCATTCTCCACTTAAAGGACCGTGTATCTTGTTTTTATCCGAAGGGATGAAGAAAGGGTGGCCCAAAGAATACGGCCAGTTTCAAATTTACCCACTTAAGTATTTTTAATCTTTTGAGTTTTCTTTGAATTATTTTGAGATAAACTTGGGCATCAATATCTAAATCACCATATCCCGACTGGGTGCCGCTCCCGTTTTTTGGGAATCCTTCTCAGCGCAAAACAGCAAGCGCCCCCGCGCATCCACTCATGAAATCGTAACTTGAATTTGCTTTTGTGTTCGTTTATACAAATTCGTTCTATAATATTATTGACCGTTACACCGATCGATGAGAAAAAAAACGCGCCTTCCCTTTCCCATATTCATCACTCTCCTTTACGTGGTCACGGGAGGGGTATGGGTCTTTATCTCCCATCAGGTCATTCGGAACCTGATTACCGACCCGAACGCCATAAGCCTGGCACAGATCATAGCCGGGGGAATCTTTGTGGCGGTGACAGGGTTCCTCCTTTTTATTGTAGTAAAACGGGAATATGATACCCGCGAAAAAGCTGAAGAAGAATACCGTATCATCTTCGAAAACAACCCGCAAGGATTCTTCCAGTTCACTTCACAAGGCAGATTCCTGAACGTCAACCCGGCCATGGCCCACATCTTCGGGTTCGACTCGCCTGAAGAGATGATCGCCCAGGTCACAGACATCAACACGCATCTTCACTTGAGTTGGGAAAATTGGAAAGTCTTCGTGGACCGTTTGTTCCGCGACGGGTCTGTCTTGAACTACGAAGCGCAGAATTTCCGCAAGGACGGCAGCCTCATCTGGACCTCGACCAACGCGCGCGTGGTCAGGGACAGGAACGGAGAAGTCCTTTACTATGAAGGATTCCTCCAGGACATCACCCAACGCAAGCAAGCCGAGCAGGCCTTGCTCGAAAGCGAATGGGGATTTCGCGGACTCTACGAACATAACCCGCTGATCCTCTTCAACATGGACCGCAAAGGGATCGTCCAGGCCGCCAACCAGACCGCCTGTCAGGTATTGGGGTATCTCGCCGAAGAACTGGTCGGCCAGCACGCCATCCATCTGGTGCACGAAGAGGACAGACAAAGGATCATCAAGACCGCCTTCGAATGCATCAAGAATCCCAACAAGGTCTTCCAGTTGGAATTCCGCGCCCGGGCCAAATCGGGCGATTTGATCTGGGTGGAAGGCAGCGCGCGCGCGTTCCTCGACAAGAACAACCAGTTCAACATCTTCGTGGTCTGCGAGGACATCCACGAGCGCAAGCAGGCGGAATTGAACCTGGTCCTGGCCGAGCAGCGGTACCGCGCCCTGGTGGAGCAGTCGCCTGTGGCCGTGTACCGCGAGGAATACAAAAAAGAAAACCAGCACCTGTACCTGAGCCCGCAGATCGAACGCATCCTCGGATATACGGCTGAGGAATTGACGAAACATCCTGAGATCTGGAGAAATGCGATCCATCCCGAAGATCGCGCGCAGGTCCTGGCGGAAAACGTTCGGACGGACGAAACCCTCGAACCATTCCAGATCGAATACCGGGCCATCAAAAAGGATGGCAGCGTGGTCTGGCTGCGGGACCAGGCCATTGCCATCTGCGCCGAGGACGGCACACCCCAGTATTGGCAGGGCGTGCTGATGGACATCACCGAACAAAAGAAAGTCCAGACCTCACTCCTCGACAGCGAGATCTCCTACCGCAGATTGTTCGATTCCGTAACAGATGCCATTTACATCCAAAACGCGGACGGCGTCTTCCTCGATGTCAACGAAGGCGCCGTCCGCATGTATGGATATACCCGCGAGGAATTGATCGGCATGACCCCCGAGGATGTGTCGGCGCCCGGCAGGAACGACATGGAAAAGGTGGGCAGGCACATTCAGCTGGCCATTCAGGGCGAGGCGCAGCAGTTCGAGTTTTGGGGGCGGCGGAAGGACGGCGAAATCTTCCCGAAGAATGTCCGCGTGGCAAAGGGCTCCTATTTCGGCAACGACGTCCTGATCGCCTTTGCGGAAGACATCACTGAGCGTAAAAAAGCAGAGGAGGCCCTGCGGACGGCCGAGGCGCGCTACCGCACCCTGGTGGAGCATCTACCCGCTGTGGTGTACATCGACTCGGCCGATGAATACAAGACCACATATATCAGCCCGCAGATAGAAGCCCTGATCGGGTATCCGCCCGAAGCCTGGATAACCAACCCAGACCTTTGGAATGAGCACCTCCACCCCGACGACCGCGAGTCCATCGCCGCAGAAGAAGTCCAGATGGTGGAGAAGGGCCTGCCACTCACTCGGGAATACCGCATGGTCCGCAGCGATGGACAAATCGTTTGGGTGTATGACCATGCCGTATTGGTGCGGGACCAGGAGGGGGTCCCGTTATATTATCAGGGCGTCCTGCTCGATATCACCAAACAGCATCAGGCCGAGGAGGCCATCCACCAGAGCGAGGAACGCTTCAGCAAGGTCTTCCAGGCCAGTTCCATCGCCATCTGCATCACCACGCTGGACGAGGGACGGTTCGTCGATGCGAACCAGGCTTATTGGGACCTGTTCGGCCGCAGCCCAATGGAATCCATCGGCCGCACCGCCACCGAACTGAACATCTGGAAGGATGAATCCGAACGGAATACGCGGCTCACCCAGCTCAAACGGGACAAGTCCCTGCGCGGGGTGGAGGGGAAATTCCTCACCGCCTCGGGTTCCGTCCGCGACGCACTGATCTTCTATGAGTTAATTCGAATCGGAGGACAGGATTGCATCCTGTCCATGTTCCAAGACATCACAGCGCAGAAGAAAGCCCAGGACGACCTGCACCGCAAGGAATCCATCCTCGACGCAATCGCCTTTGCCGCGGATCAGTTCCTCAAGTCTCCCCAGTGGGCAGACAACATCACGGCCATCCTCGAGACCCTTGGAAAGTCCGCGAATGCGAGCAGGGTGTACATCTTCGAGAAGTTGCCCGAGGGTGCGGGGACGATTGCCCAGCGCTTCGAATGGTGTGCGCCTGGCATCACGCCCTTCATCGACGACAAGTCCATGCTGAGTTTCGACATGGCCGCAAACGGGCTGGGCCGCTGGCTGGAAATCCTCAGCAGCGGCGGACCCGTCTACAGCCTGGTAGCCGACCTGCCCGCCGAGGAGCAGATCGAATTCAAACGGCTGAGCATCCTATCCATCCTGTACATGCCCATCATGGTCGGTGAGAAATGGTGGGGCTTCATCGGGTTGGACGATTGCGTCACCCCGCGCGCATGGAGCGAGAGCGAGATCGAAGCTCTGCGCACCGCGGCCAACATCATCAGCGCCGCTATTCAGCGCGAACGGTCAGATACGGCGGTCCAAAAGCAAGTGAAAGAATTGATGATGCTGCATGCGGTGGCGTTGGCGAATTCCACTGCCAATGATGTGGACGAACTCATCCACCGCGTCACTGAGATCATCCACGGGAACCTGGTCAATGACAACTGCGGCGTACTGGTGATGAACGAAAACCGCACCCATATCGCCCCGCACACCTCCTATATCGGCCTGACCCAGCCTGAGGCGTGGGAGTCACAGCCCCTCGATATGGGCGTGGTGGGGAAAGTGGTGACGCTGCGACAGCCCATCCGCCTGGGAAAGGTCGGCCAGGCCGCCGAATACCTTCCCACTTCCCCAAACATTCATTCGGAAATATGCGTTCCCATCCTTTCGGGTGGAGAAGTCGTCGGCGCCATCAACATCGAAAGCACCCAGAAGGATGCCTACAACGAATCGGACGAGCGGCTGCTCAATACCATTGCGGGCGGGTTGGGCGCGGCCATTGCCAAGTTCAAACTCTTCGAAGCCGAACGACAGCGGACGCTGGATGCCGAGAACTTGCGCGTCGCCACAGCCACGCTGACCAATTCTCTCAATCTCGATGACCTGTTCGAAACCACCTTCGACATGCTGGCCCGCTTCACTCCCTACGACAGCGCCTCCATCTTCTTCCTCAAAGGCGAGAACATCCAGATCATGGCGGGGCGCGGACTGCCGCAGGACCCCTCCCTGATCGGCCAGGAATATCCCCTGACCGAAAAATGGGAGAGGATGTATTCCACCCACCACCCGCTGATTATTGCCGATGCCCAAACCGACCCTGCCTTCGAACGCTGGGAAGGCACCGAATACATCCGCGGCTGGATGGGCCTGCCGCTGGTGGTCAAGGACGAGATCATCGGCTTCATCAACGTGGACAGCCGCATGCCCAACTTCTTCACCGAGGACCGGGCCGTCTTGATCCAGACTTTTGCCAACCAGGCCGCCATCGCTATCGAGAATGCCCTGCTGTTCGAAGCCGAGCAGCGCCGCCGACAGGAAGCCGAGACTCTGCGCGAGGCAGCCACCGCCGTGGCCTCGACCCTCGACGAGGACCGCGCCATCCAGGCCATCCTCGATCAGCTATCACAGGTGGTACCGTTCGAGAGCGCCTCGGTCCAGATCCTCGGGGACGGCTACCTCGAAATCGTGGGGGGCGTGGGGTGGCCCGACCTGCAGGCAGTCAAAGGGATGCGCTTCCCCGTCCCGGGCGACAACCCAAATACCACCGTCATCCTCGAGCAAAGGCCTTACATCCTCAAGAATGCGCCGAGCGAGTACGGCTCATTCCGCGATGGACCTCACAGCCACATCCACTCCTGGCTGGGCGTGCCGCTCATCGTCCGTGATCGGCTGATCGGCATGCTGGCCGTGGACCATTCGGAGCCAAACTACTACAACGAAGAGCATGCCCGTCTGGTCGAGACTTTTGCCATCCAGGCAGCCATCGCCATCGAGAACGCACGCCTCTTCGCCAGCGAGCAGAGACAGCGCCTGCGCGAAGCGTCCATGCTCGACCTCATGCGCCTGGCAGCTTCGTCCATCGACCTGGACCAGGTCAACCATGCCATCCTCGGTCACATCATTCACCTCATCCCCTGCGACTCAGGGACGATCCAGATCCTGCAAGGCGACCGTCTGCGCGTTTCAGCCGCCATCGGGTTCGAGGATGAATCCATCAAGAGCGGGAACACGCTCCTGCTGGATGACTTCCCGATCAACCTGCAGATTGTGACCAACAAGGAATCCATCCGCATCGGCGAGGTCGAGACCGATGACCGTTATCGCTGGATCCCGGGCATCCGAAACATCCACTCCTTCATGGGCGTCCCGATCATCTTCAAGGGTGATGTGATCGGGATCGCGACCCTGGACAGCGCCCAGCCCAATCGCTTTACCCGTGAAGACGAGGAATTGGCCCTGGCCATTGCCAACAACGCCGCCAACGCCATCGGCAATGTGCGCCTGTTCGAAATGGAACAACGCCGCCGCCAGGAGGCCGAGAACCTGCGCCTGGCCGCCTCAGCCATCACCTCCACGCTCGACGCACGCCAGGTGCTCGAAACCATCCTCACCGCCCTGCGGCAGGTCGTCCCTTATTACAGCGCCACCATGTTCCTGCTGGATAACGATGTGGTACGGATCGCCGCCGCACAGGGCCTGTCTCATGTGGACGAGTTCCTGAACCGCACCTTCCCCGCCGACAACCGCCTCTTCCTCGCCATGCGGGATAACGGCAACCAACCCATCATCCTCTACGACGCCCAGGCCGACCCGCGCTTCGAAAACTGGCTGGCCCTCGACGTCCACGGCTGGATGGGCGTGCCGCTCGTCACACGCGGCGAGATCGTGGGCTTCATCACCCTCGACAGCGACAAGGCGGGTACCTTCGACGAGAATTCCGCGGCCCTCGCGCAGACCTTTGCCACCCAGGCCGCCATTGCCATCGAGAACGCCCGCCTCTACGAAGAGACCCGCCAGCGGCTCGAAGAACTGGAAGTGGTCAGCCGCATCTCCTTTGCGCTGCGCGCCACCCAGGAACCGATCCACATGCTCTCGATGGTCATGAAGGAGATCCAGCGGGTCATCGGTACTGAGGCCGCTTCGATCTGGCTGTACAATCCGCGCACCTACACACTCGACCAGGTGGTGGCCAGCGGCTGGCAGGCTGACTTGAGCATCAAGTACTTGCGCCCAAACGAGTCCATCGTCGGACATGTCTACCAGACGGGTGAAACCTATTTCGTCCAGGATTTCCCACAAGACGCACACGCACACCCCGTCCTGTCGGCGGGAGTCGGGGCGGGTTGGGGTGGAATTGTCGTCCCCATCCGCACCACGTCCCAGACCATCGGCGCCCTGGTCGTAGCCCTGCCCCAGCCGCGCAAGGTGGAGCCGCCTCAGGTCCAGTTGCTCAGCACCCTGGCAGAGATCGTGGGCAGCGCCATCCACCGCGCCCAGTTGTACGACCAAAGCGAAGAACAGGTCCGCCGCCTGACCGCGCTGCGTGACGTGGACACCGCGATTGCCTCCAGTTTCGACCTGCGGGTGACCATCAACATTTTGCTCGACCACGCCCTGGCCCAACTCAACGTGGACGCAGCAGATATCATCATCTACAACCCCGAACTGCGCACCTTCAACCACCTTGCCAGTCTCGGCTTCCGACAGCCCAGCGGACTATTGCAGGCGCCCATCCGCATCAACAGCCGCCTGCTCAACGAGACCATGCTGGCGCGCAGAGACATCTCCATCGCAGACATCGCCTCGGAGACAAATTTCCATCGCAAAGAGATCGCCGCCCAGGAAAACTTTATCGGCTACTTCGCCACACCCCTCGTCAGCAAGGGTCAGGTGAAGGGCATCCTCGAAGTCTACCTGCGGCGGCCGCTCCTGCCCGAGACGAGTTGGGTGGATTTCTTCCACACCATCGCAGGACAGGCCGCCATCGCCATCGATAACTCGCAGTTGTTCGAGAACCTGCAGCGCTCCAACCAGGAACTGTCCCTGGCGTACGACACCACCCTGGAAGGCTGGGGAAAGGCGCTCGAACTGCGCGACAAGGAGACCCAGGGCCACACCGTGCGCGTCACCGACTTGACCCTGCGCCTGGCCCGCCGCATGGGCATCCCCGAAAGCGAGCTGATTCACGTCCGCCGCGGCGTGCTCCTGCACGACATCGGCAAGATGGCCGTCCCCGACCAGATCCTCAAGAAGACGGGGCCGCTCAGCGCCGACGAATGGGCCGAGATGCGTCAGCATCCCAAATATGCTTACGATCTGCTCTACCCCATTGCCTATTTGCGCCCCGCATTGGACATCCCATACGCGCATCACGAGTTCTGGAATGGGGCTGGCTATCCGCGTGGACTGAAGGGCGAGGACATCCCGCTTGCGGCGCGCATCTTCGCCGTGGTGGACGTGTACGACGCCCTGCTGTTCGACCGCCCCTACCGACAGGCCTGGCCCAAGAAGAAAGTGGTCGACTACCTGCTCTCTGAATCAGAGACTCACTTCGACCCAGCCGTTGTCCACGAATTCCTGAAGATGATCGAAGAAGACGAAAGAAGACAGGGATGACCAATCAGCCATCCCTGTCTTCTTCTGCAAAAGCATACTCCCGACACCAATTACGTTGTCGGGAGTATTTTTTATTTGACTCGCAGGAAACGGCGCTTGCCCACCTGCAATACTCCAGGGTGTGGGAACGGAACGTCGCCGCGTTCGAGCGTCTCGCCGTCCAGGCGCACGCCCTTCTGGTCGATCAGGCCGCGGGCCTTGCTCTTGCTCTCGGCCATGCCCGCCGCGAGGATCACGTCCAACACGGTCTCGCCCGCTTTGAGGCCGTACTCGGGCATCTCGTCGGGGATCTCCTTCTGCTGGAACATCTTGACAAAATTTTCCTGCGCCGCATCCGCCGCCGCATCACCGTAGAAGATGCTGGTGATCTCGCGCGCCAGCCGCATCTTCGCATCGCGCGGATGCATCGTCCCGGCGGCGACCGCCTTCTCGATGTCATCGATCTCATGCGGCGAGAAACGCGTCACCAGGCGATAGTACTTGCTCATGGCCGCGTCGGGCACAGACATGACCTTACCGTACATGTCGTCGGCGTTGGTGTTGATCGGCACGATGTTGCCCATCGATTTGGACATGCGCTGGACCCCGTCGGTGCCAGGCAGGATGCCGCAGATGACGCCCACCAGCGGCTTTTGGCCGAGGGCTTCCTGCAACTTACGTCCCGCCACGATGATGTTGAAGAGCTGGTCCGTGCCGCCCACCTGGATGTCGGTCTCCATGGCGGCCGCGTCGTAGCCCTGCATCAAGGCGTAGAAGGTCTCATGCAGGAAGATCGGCTCGCCTTTTTCGAGGCGATTGGCGAAGTTTTCACGCGCCAGGAATTGCTGGACCGTGAAGTTCTGCCCCAGGCGGATCAGGTCCACCAGCGTCAGCTTGGACAGCCATTCGCCGTTCTCGCGGATCTTCGTCTTCGCGGGGTCGAGCACGCGGAAGGCCTGGTCGGCGTAGGTCTTGCCGTTGGCGGCCACCTGCTCCTGGGTCAGGATCGGGCGGGCTTTGTTCTTGTCGGAGGGGTCACCCACCAGCGCGGTGTAGCTCCCGATCAGGAAAGTGACCTCGTGTCCCAGGTCCTGGAACTGGCGCAGCTTGCGCATGGTGATGGTGTGGCCCAGGTGCAGATCCGTGGACGTGGGGTCGTAACCGCAGTATACGCGCAAAGGTCGGCCCTCGTTCTGGGCCTGAATCAGGCGCTCACGCAGTTCGGCGGTCATGGCCTTCTTCAGATCTTCGTCGCCGTACTCGGTGCCTTGCATCAAAAGTTCGACTTGTTCATCAATATTCATGGGAACCTCCCGACAAAAAATGGCAAACAAAAACGCGCCCGCGATGGTGAAGGGCGCGTTCAATACTCCACCGCGGAAAAACTAGGGGTGGGAATAATAGTAGCAGGACTTGCGCTTCAATTCGAACATGCGCCCATTATACCCAATATTTCTTTTCTTCAGACATAAGATTTTAAAAAGCCGCCACTCAATGTGGCGGCTTGGAGCATTACTGACCGAGGCTGAAGGTGAACGTCCACGGGCCTTTGACGGTGTAGAACTCGTCGCTGTACACAATTTGCTCGGCCTGTTCCTGCGTCATGTCGGGCGGGAAACTGGTGATCTGCATGGTGGGGATCCCATTCACGTCGACACAATCCAGGGTAATGGCAAGGCCGCGTTCCTGCATGGCCTGCTGAATCTTGGGCATGTACAGATTGCAGTAGTCGCCCTCGCGCGGCAGGGCCGCGATCGAGTCGATGGTCACCACCACGTTGGTCAACACCGCATCAGGCGGGACGTAAAAACTGAGCGTGTCGCAGCGCTGACCCGGGACGCCGTCCCCCGCAGGCTGCATGCTCACCAGCGTGGTACCGAATTCGGTCGAAACCGTATCCCCGTATTGCAGGCTGGCGCTGTAGATCGACCAATCCGAACTGTCGGGCAGGGTGAAGCACACGTCCGCATTGACCTGCTTGCCGTCCTGCCAGGCGCGGGTCACGCTCACATTGACGCCGCTGGCCACCTGGTTGGGAGAAACAGCCTGCGCCTGTGCGGTCGGATAGGATTCAGAGATGAAAGCGGTCGGGCCCGCCTGTCCCGCCGCAGGTGGCGGTTGGGGAACGCCGCATCCCGAAAGCAACAATACGACCAGTAATAACCAACGTTTCATGGGAACTCCTTTACATGTTTCCTTTTCAGACGACGATCCACGCGGCGGGGTTCCGCCATTATCGGAAGAGATCCGCCAGCGCTTCATCCAGACCTGGGAATTGGAACCGATACCCAAGCTCGGTCAACCGCCTGGGCTGGGCCGCACGCCCGTCCGCGACGAGGGTGCTCATCTCGCCCAGGGCCAGTCGCAGCGGGAAGGCAGGCATCGGGAACCAGTAAGGGCGATGCAAAGCCTTGGCCAGCGCGCGATAAAACTCGGCATTGGTGCACGTCTCGGGGGCGATCAGGTTGAAGGGTCCGCGCGCCGATTCGTTCTCCAGCAAAAAGCGGATCGCGCCCACCTCGTCCGCCAAGTGGATCCACGGGACGGCCTGTTTCCCACCGCCGATTGGCCCACCCGCAAACAATCGGACGGGGAGCGCCATCAGACCGAGCATCCCGCCGCCCTGCCCCAAGACCACTGCCGTGCGGATGACCACCCGCCGCACGCCCATCTCCTCGACGGGGCGGGTCGAGTCCTCCCAGGCCACCGTCAGACGGGCGGAGAAATCGTCGGCGGGCGGGGTGGATTCGTCGGCGAGGGACCCGCTCAGGCCGTAGTGGCCGATGCCCGAGGCCTGGATCAGCACCTTCGGGCGGCGGTCGGCCTTCGAGATGGCCTCTGTCACAGCGCGACCCGCGTTCACACGCGAGTCCCAAAATTCCCGCTTATTGGCCCCCGTCCACGGCCAGGTGGAGAGGGATTTGCCCGCCAGGTTGACGATAGCGTCCATTTCGTCCACCAGACCGCCCCAGCCCGTGGCTGTGCGGCCGTCCCAGGCGGCCACCTGCACCCCTGCGGGGACGCGCGTCCGTTGCGGATTACGACCAAGGATCCAAACCTGGTGCCCGTCGGCCAGCAAAGAATTCGTCAGGGCGGTGCCGAGGAAGCCCGTCCCGCCAGTTATCAGGACTTTCATACCATTTGCTCCTGTCTCTCCTGCGTCTCGCGCAAATCTGAAAAGCAGTATAATCGTGCCTATTGTGAGGCTCTCATGAACGAGCCAGTATTGGTCCTCAACGCAAATTTTGAGCCAATCAACGTCTGTTCCACACGGCGGGCCATCGGCTTGATCCTGTCTGGCAAGGCGGACATGGTCGTCAATGGCCGCGGGCATATTCACACTGTCGCCCAATTGCTACCACGCCCATCCGTGATTCGCCTGGAAATGCAGGTGCATCGTCCACGGCCACACGTGAAGTTGACTCGACGCGAGGTCTTCCGTCGCGACAATTATACCTGCCAGTATTGCGGTCGGCGGGATGGTGGTCTGACGGTGGATCACGTGGTACCGCGCCACCTCGGCGGGGAACACACATGGACGAATGTAGTGGCGGCGTGCCCCGCCTGCAACCATCGCAAGGGCGGGCGCAGGCTGGAAGAATCGCACATGGCGCTGCATCAGCCGCCCAGGGAGCCACCTGCCAGCGCGTCGTACCTGTACGGGCGTCACCTCGACGATAACCGCGAATGGGAACCCTATATCACAGGCTGGTAAATCAAAACTCTCTCCGCGTGGAGAGAGTTTTTCTTGATGGGAAAACAGATTAGAACTCCAGCGTCATGAAATCCTGGGCCAGGGTGACGGGGCCCTGATATTTCTGTCGTGCCTCGGCAGTGATGTCGCCGCTGCCGAAACGCCCCGTCGGATAGTGGATCAAGTACAACGCCCCGACCTCCGCTTGCGAGGCAATCTCCGCCGCCTGGGCCGCCGAGGAATGTCCCACGAAGTCGCCCGCCGCCTCGTGAATCAACACGTCCACACCCTCGGCCAGACGTACCACCTGCACACACGGTTCGGTATCGCAGGAATAGGCCAGGCTTTTCTTCGTCGGGTGGAAATCGAAGCGCAGACCGATGGTGGGAATCAGGTGGCGAACAGGCGAGGAGACGATCTTGAAATCGGGGCAATCCAGGACGGGCGAGTTCTCCGATTGGGGCAGGCGGTGGAAGGCCACGGGGAAGAAGTCGGGCCACTCGGACCAGGAGTAGAAGCCCATCAACCCTTCCACGCGGTCAAGGGTGTAATGCAGGCCGTAGATATTAATCGGCTTCTTGCGGCCCATCAGCCACATGTCCATCAACAAGAGCGGCAGACCCGAAACGTGGTCAGGATGAAAGTGAGTGATGATGATGTCCGTCAGGTCATTGAAATCCAGGCCCGCCTGTTCGAGGCGCAGGACAGGGTTGCCCACGCAATCGACCAGCACCATGCGTTCACGACCAACCACGACCAGGTGGGTATTTTCCTGGTTCTTGGTGGGGATGGCGTTCGACGAGCCGAGGATGATGACTTTGGACATAGTTCACCAGTGAAGAACACCTTTGAGAATGACGGGGGTCACGTACGTCTCGATCAAGGAAGCCACCAATAACAACGGGATGACCACGCCAAGGAAGACCTTGGCCCAATCCGCAACCTGATCGATGAACACCTCGCCCATGGACCTGCCCGTCTGCGGCGTGACCAGGGCCACCGCCATGCGCAGAACCGCCGCCCCGCTCAAGATGAGCGCAGGCAACTCGAACAGTCCATGCGGGAGGATGCCCGTGGAGAACAGCAGCCAGGGTGAGACTCCGAAATAAGCAAAGAGACTCAACACGCCGCCGATCAGGCCCGCGTTCAACAGGTAGACCAGGATGCCCAGCACCCCGAAGGTGAGCATCCCAAACAGAAACATGATGGCGGTGGCCCGGATGTTATTCATGAAGATAAAAGGCGCGGAGATCTGCACTTCGCCCAGGCCGTTGGCCGAGGGGATGGAGGCTACGTTTTCGCGCAGTTCGGTCAAAGAACTCACATCCTTCAGGGCATTCGGGGCATTGAGCGTCACCTGGTCGTAGCCCAGCCAGCCGCCCGCCAAAAAGACCAGGACCATAATCAGGGTCGGCAGGGCCAATCTTCGCAGGGTAGCCGTCACAGCAACGCGATACCACTCGCCGATGGAATGAGTCCCATCCAGGAAACGACGCCAGAAAGTCACCCACATCCAGCGGATGTTGAGGGTATCGATCTCGCGTCCCAGCAGGTATTCGCGCTGGAAGTGGGCAATGCCCATGCGCACGAACAAGGACGCCAGCACCATCACACCCACCAGCGCCACCCATAAAATCCTGCCATTGCCCCAGAAGAGCAGGACGCTTTCGCCCTGCACCAGAAAGGCCACAGGGATGATGATGAATGAGGCCAGCAGGTTGGCGGCTTTCACCGAAGTGGACTGGACCGAGATGACAATCGCGCCGCTCACCATCAGGATGGCATGACCCGTGGTCAGGATGATCAACTGGGCGACGAGTCCCGCCGAGGGCATGGTCAGGTCGAGTCGCGAGACCAGGATCAGGTACACGGCGATCGCCAGGAAACTCGCGATCAACGGAGTCAACACGCCGACCACCAGCTTGCCCAGGTAGATCTGCCAGTCTTTCATCGGCGAACTGAGCAGCGGCTCGATGGTGCCACGCTCTTTCTCACCCACGAAGGTCTCCAACGCCACCACCAGTGAAATCGTGTTCGGGAAGAAACCGATCAACAGAACCGAGAACGGCACCAGGGCATCGATCACCAGGTTCGCGCCGTATTGATTGATAAAGTCGATCACGCCGCGCGCCATGACCATCATCAGAAACGGGAAGGCTGTGGTCAGCACCGCCAACGGGAAGAGCACACGCCAGTCGCGGAGCTGGTCGCGCAATTCGCGCTGCGCCACGATCCAGACAGGCTTCAGGTTAGTCAACATAGGTCCCTCCCTGCGCCTCAGCCATGGCCTTGAGATAGGCCTGCTCCAGCGTGCGCGGAACCTCCTGGAAGGCAACCACGGGCGCGCGCCCCGCGGACAAGGCATGCACCAACTGGGGATTCACCTCGCGCGGCTGTTTCACCTGGAACCTGAGGCGGGTCCCGTCTAACTGGTGCATGGTCACGCCCTCGGGCAGAGTCAGCCCGTTGGGCGTCCACGCCTCGGAGAGCTGCGCCTCGTATTCGGCGGACCCAAGGATGTTGTCCTTGAGTTCGTCGAGCGAACCCTGCATGAGGATGCGTCCGCGATAGATGATGGCCACGGTATCAGCCAGCGCCTCCGCCTCGGCCAGGTTATGCGTACAGATGACGATAGAGCGCTGCGAAGACTTCAGCCGTGCGATCTCATCCCGCACCAACCGCGCGGACTCGGGGTCCATGGCGGAGGTGGGTTCGTCGAGCAGCAGCACAGGCGGTTCGTGGATCAAGGCGCGGGCCAGGGCCAGTTTCTGGCGCATGCCCTTGGAGTATTCCCCGATGCGGCGTTTGGCCGCGTAGGACAGGCCGAAGTAATCGAGCAGGTATTCCGAACGGGCCTTGCGGGCCTGCGGACTGAGCGAATAGACCTGCCCAAAGAAATCGAGATATTCGAGCGCGTTCATGCGCACGTACAGGCCGTGCTGTTCGGTCAACACACCGACCGAGGCGCGTACCTCATTGCCGTGTGTAGACACGTCATAGCCTGCGATCCGCGCCCAACCCCGCGTCGGCTCCAGCAGAGCCGTCAGCATGCGGACCGTGGTGGTCTTGCCCGCGCCGTTCTGGCCGAGAAAGGCCAGAATCTGACCGGGCTGGACGTTGATGGTCACGCCTTCGACAGCCCAGAAATCGTGAAATTGCTTACTTAAGTCGTTGGTTTCTATCATCGTCTTTATCTCAGAATATCGGCAGGGTGGCCCCCTGTCAATAAGACAAGAGTCCTCTCACGTTTTGTTGTCTTCGTGGAGGACTATCTTACCGTTAAATTTTGCGCGCGGACCTCTCAAGAACTGTCAGTTTTGTCAGCGAGGTCGGAGGGAGAAGCCCCTCGGCGGTGGCGCCAGGCCAGGGTCAGGGCAGCGACCACGGCGATGACCGCCATGACGGTCTGGTTGATGTTGATCCCGCCTACCAGGGACGCGTCCAAGCGCAGGAAGTCCAGGCTGAAGCGCACCACAGGATATACGATCAGGTACAAGAGCAGGATGTCGCCTTTTTTGCTCCTGCCTTCGTACGTACGCGTGACCCACATCAGCAGGGCCATATTGATCAGGTTGAGGATGGACTCATACGCAAAAAGCGGATGATAGTATTCCACGCTGGCAAAAGTGGGCAGGCGATGCTGAGGGTCGATATATAGCTTCCACGGCAGGTTCGTGGGCGCGCCGTAGAGTTCCTGGTTGAAGAAGTTGCCGAAGCGGCCGATGGCCTGACCCAGCGCGAGGCTGGGGGCGGCGATGTCGGCCCATTCGAGGAAGTCCAGTTGATGCTTGCGGCTGTAAAAATAAAGGGCAATCGCGCCGCCGATGACCGCACCTGGGATGCCCAGTCCCCCGCTGCGAACGTTGAGGATATCGATGATGTGGATGGTGCCACCCACGAAATACGGGTTGACCATCTTGCCCGTGACAGGGTCCATCACCAGAGCGCTGGGCGAGGGCGTGAAAACATGCCACAGACGCGCACCCACCACGCCTGCGATGATCAGGTAGATCATCAGATCCCAGATGATCTCAGGGTCGTGGCCGCGGCGTTTGGCTTCACGCGAGGCCAGCCAGCCGCCTGCCAACGCACCCGTCATCAGGATGATCCCGTAAAAGTGGATGTACAACGGGCCGATGTAGAAACCGTCGATCATGTTTTCCTTTCGCGGGCTTGCTGCATGCGCACATGTCCCTGTACCCGCACCAGTCCGATGCGCTGAAGGGCGGTCACATTGGCCAACACAGCAATGATGCCGACCGCCCACAGCGGCAGGTTGAAGACCAGCAGCGGAGCCAGCACCAGGTAGCGTTCCACACGGGTGAGGATTCCGCCCTTGGCCTCGAAGCGCAGAGACTCGGCGCGCGCCTTGGTATATGAGACCAGCACCGAACCCGCCGCCGCAAAGAAGGTCAGCATCGCGCCGAGGGTGTCACCCACATCGAGGAAGTGATACAACACACCGCCCAAAATGATCAATTCGGAATAGCGGTCACTGACGGAGTCGACGAAGGCGCCCCAGTCGCTGGGTTCGCCACGCAGGCGGGCCATGGTCCCATCCAGTGCGTCGATGGGGGTCATTAACAGCACGAACAGGCCGCCCGTGGTCATCTGTCCACGCGCGAGGAAATACGCGCCCACAGCATTCCCCACCAACCCAAGGATGGTCATGGTGTTGGGGGTCAGCCCGATCCGATTGAGGAAATTACCGATGGGGTCCAAAAGCCACTTGAACCAGACACGCAATCGATCAGTAAATGTCAATTTTGCAGTGGTTGTAGATTCTGCCACCGTTCTTGTCCTTTCAAAGAAGATTTCCTAATCATACCCGAAAACATGGGCCGTCTGGATTTACTTGTCCCCGTTGCCGTCCAGCTCCTCATCCGTCTCGCTGACCAGCACATCGCGCTCGCGTCCGCCGCCCTGCGAGGGACCGACCACGCCCAGCTCTTCGAGCTGGTCGAGCAGGCGCGCCGCGCGCGGATAACCGATGCGCAGCCGCCGCTGAAGCAGGGAGGCCGAAGCCCGCTGAGTCGAACGGACGATGGAGGTGGCTTTTTCGATCAGGTCGCTGTCCTCGTCTTCGTCGGGTTCGGTCAGCAGTTTCTCCCACGGCGGGACGTCCGCCACGGGCACGTCGCTGACCTTCTGCCAGTGCGCGATGAGGCGCTCGATCTCCATGTCGGTGATGAGCACGCCCTGGGCACGGACGGGCGTCCCGACCTCGGGATTGAGGAAGAGCATATCGCCGCGCCCAAGCAGGGATTCCGCGCCCGTTGTGTCGAGGATGACGCGGCTGTCCACGCCTGAGGCCACGGCAAAGGCCAGGCGCGCGGGGAAGTTGGCTTTGATCAGGCCCGTCACCACGTCGGTGCTGGGGCGTTGGGTGGCAACCACCAGGTGAATGCCCGTGGCGCGGGCCATCTGCGCCAGGCGTACCAGGTTATGCTCGGTCTGGTCAGGAGCGGAGATCATCAGGTCGGCCAGTTCATCGATGATGACCACGATGCGCGGCAGGGCTTGTCCGCCTTCTTTGCGGGTCTGTTTGCGGTTGTAAGATTCGAGGTCGCGCGAATGGCTGGCTTCGAGCAGGCGGTAGCGATGCTCCATCTCCACCACCACCCAGCGCAGCACACCCAGGATGCGTTCCACGTTGGTCTCGACCTTGCCGTATAGATGCGGCAGGCCGTTGAAGCGCAGGAGTTCCACCATCTTGGCATCGATCATCACCATGCGCAATTCTTCGGGCGTGTTGTTCATCGCCAGGCAGGCCGCCAGGGCCGTGATGAACACGGACTTGCCCGAACCTGTGGACCCCGCCACAAGCATGTGTGGCATGCGCGCCAGGTCCGCGACGAGTGGCTGGCCCGAAACGTCGCGTCCGAGGGTGATGGTCAGCGGGGCGCCGACCTTGTGGAAGGTCTCGCTTTCGAGCAGGGGGCGCATGCGGACGACCGAGGAACGCGCGTTCGGCACTTCGATGCCCACGTAGGGTTTGCCTGGCACGGGCGCTTCGATGCGCAGGCGCTCGGCAGAGAGCGCCAGGGTCAGGTCCTTTTCGAGCGCGGCAATCTGCGCCACGCGGACCTTCATCAACTGCGCGTCCTCTTCGCTGGGATTGCTGCCCTTCTTGATGAACCCAGGCTGGACGGCGAACTGCGTCACCGACGGGCCGACCCGATATCCGATAACCGTGGCGGGGATGCCAAACTCGGAGAGGGTCTTCATGATCAGGCCCGCGGTCTGATTGATGGTGCGCTCGTCCGCGCGGGCGGCCTGGTCGGCCAACAGGATGTTCAGGGGCGGCAGGGTCTCGTCGCGCGGGGGAATCTTGACGGGCTTCTCGTTCTTCTTTTCGGGGGCGCGTAGGGAGGTGCGGAATTCGGGCGGCAGGGGCGCGGGTTTCTTCTTCGCGGGCTGCTTGGGCGCGGACTCCTCCGCCTTGACTTCTTCCACGGCGGGAGCGGATTCCGCCACCGCCTCGACAGGGGCGGGAGTCTCCCCTGCAACCTGCCTCAGCCAACGCTCGACGTAGGTCCACAGGCCGAAGCCGCTGGCCGCCGCAAACAGCCAGGCCGCAACCAGGATCAGGGTCCCGCCGACGGGGGTGGCAACCTTCCACAACAGCCAGGTGATACCCCAGCCGATCTGACCGCCATCCAGGCCTTGTACGGCGCGGTCGACGGAGTTGCCCATCAGGGCCGAGAGCAGGCCGAGGGTCAGGAAGGCGGCCAGTTCCAGCCAGATGATTCGGCCCAGGCTCCACGATCCCAGTTTTAGGTTAAACAGGGCCAGGCCGAACAGGCCGATGGCAATCGCCACCAAAAAGGCGCCCCAGCCGAACCAACTCGCGATCCAGCCCGCCCATAAGGAGATGAACCAACCCCGCGTGCCGCCCATCAGGGCGATCACGGAGATCAAGGCCAGGGCCACCAGGGCCAGCCCTGCCAGGTCGCGGAGGTAGGGACCGAAACGCTGGTTGAAACGCGCAAGGCCATCGAGCCAGTCCGAAGTGGGCGGCTCGGCTTCTTCGAAGCGGCGCGGGGGGTGGGAGCGGGGAGTCATCCTAGCTGCGCAGGCTCAATCCCATGCGTTGACGGGCGGCGTCCACATGCAGGATGCGCACCTGGACGGGCTGACCTTCCCGCAGCACGTCCTTGACAGCCTGCACCCCGCCCAGCTCGATCTCGGAGGCGTGGATCAGGCCTTCGACACCCGCGTCCAAACGGGCAAAGGCGCCATAGGACACAACACTGGTGATGGTGGCAGACATGACCGCGCCCACAGGGAAGGCGGTCTCGGCATCGGCCCACGGGTTGGGATGCAGACGCTTGAGGCTGAGCGCCACCCGGCAGCGTTCGGGGGCCAGGTCGAGCACCTGGACCTCGATTTTTTGGTTTAGGTGGACGATCTGGCTGGGGTGGATGACACGGCCCCAGGAGAGTTCCGAGATGTGGATGAGGCCCTCGACCCCGCCCAGGTCCACGAACACGCCGAAGTCGGTGATGTTGGTGACCGTGCCCATGATGCGCTGTCCGGGGGTGATGGCGTTGAAGAGCATGGCGCGCTGACCAGGCTCGGCCAGGGCGGCGCGCTCCGAAAAGACCACCCGCCCATCCTCGGGGACGCACTCGATGACCTTGAGGTTCAAGGTGCGGCCCACGTAGGCCTCGAGTTGAGAGTCGCGGTCGGCGATCTCCGTCTTGCCCGCCAGGTCGATCAAATGCGAGAATGGCACGAACCCGTAGAGGCCCTCGCCCTCCACGAGCAGGCCGCCGCGATTGTGTCCCGTCACGCGCAGAGACACGATCTGGTCCTTCGAGTACAGGTCCTTGACCTGCACCCAGTCGGCGGATGGCTTGGCGGCAGGTTCCTCGGCCTTGGGTTCCTGCGGCTTGACCGCCGCGGCGCGGACAGGCGGAGGCGGCGCGTAGCGCTCCTCCTCTGCCAGAAGGGAATCCCACCAACCCTCATCGGGCGTGGAGACTTGCTGTTCTTGGAACTTGCGTTGGCCCGCCATGGAGCCTCCTTCTACCACTTATTGTTCTTGCGTTTGAGTTTCCATCTCGAGGATGGCGCGCGCCACGGCTTCCACCGCAACACGTTGTTTCCGATACAGGTCCGCTTCGGACATGGCCAGGCGTGAGGCCACTTCACGGACTTTGCGGCCTTCGATGAACTTCATCTCCAGGATGTTGTACAGGATCCACTCCGAGGTGAAGCGGCGGTCGCCCTCGGGCTTGACCTGGTCCACGGCCCTGCGCAGGAGCGCGCGCAGGGCGTTGGCGGCGTTGCCGTCGTGGTCATCCACCATGTCGCGTACCACCTGCAGGCGCATGAGCGGGCTGCTGGTGAGTTTGGGTCCGCCCCAGTAATGCGTGAGCGCATCCTTGACCCAATTAGCCAGGTCAGCCTCTTCGGGCAGTACATTGGACAGGAGGTTGGCGCGGCTGTCGTAGCGTCCCACCGCGCGCAGACGCTGGATCATCTCGACCTGCGGCTGGATATACTCCAGAGAGCGGAAGACGCGCTGCTGCAACAGCCGGTCTTCGAGCGCCAGGGCGGCGCGGT
>CAZGFR010000022.1:0-9760 GCA_964524485.1 uncultured Anaerolineaceae bacterium
GCCGCATCACAGACCAACATGCCGATCACGGCAGGGATGAGCACTGCCCAGCCCGACTCGCCGCCTTCGGCAACGCTCCAGGCGATCTTGCCCAGGGCCGCGAGGTTGATGACCGCCACACCCCACCACCAGGATCGTTTCCAGAACGCCAAAGCAAGGAAGTAGAAGAAGGCGGGCACGGTCAGGGTCAGCAATACTTTGCCGAACGTCCATGTGCCGAGCAGGTAGTCGCGTTCCGCTTGCAGGAACTGTTCGACCATCGGGTCGACCGTCTCCGGGGCCGGGAACCAGAACATGCTGGTAAGCAGGCCGATGATCGTGATGACGATTCCCTTCCAGCTGCGCTTGTAGGCGAAGTAGATGTAAGGAAGGATGAACAACGGGCGGATGTACCAGCTCAAAACGTTATGGTGACGGGACCAGGCCCAGACGAAAAAATCAGAAAAAAGTTCCATGTCAAAGTCTCCTTGGTTGAATTAACCGCAGTCTACAACCTCCCCTTCCTGTTGTAATCGGTCTGCACTCACCAATCGGCTGGGAAGTTTTCCCAAACTTTTGGGAATGGTTTCCCATGACGCTGGGAATAAAATAGGATATGCTTTGCACTATGAACACAGGCAGCAGCCTTTCACCCCGCTGGGCGCGCATCGCCCAAATCGCGTGGATCGTCACCGCGCTCCTTGGCCTTGTGTTCTTTGTCGTCGAAATTCAACTCTCGTACCAGAGTCCCCTCCCTTCCACTGACTACCTCATTGCCCTGCGGACGTTCTATATGCTCTCCCATCTGCTCATTGCGGGCTTCATTATTTTCAAACGCCCCAGCGAGACCTTTGCTGTTTTCGTTGCCTATTTCCTACTCCTGATGGGTGCGACCTTCTGGACTCTCTCTCCAAACATCCTCGAACAGCCCGCTTTCTGGCAGACGCCGCGCGCCATTGCCAATCTGCTCACTTCCATCGCCTTAGTGGTCTTCTTCTTAATCTTTCCCAACGGTCGCTTCCATCCGCGCTGGACCATTCTCTTCGCACTTGTCATGACCGTTTTTCTCATCGGAGAGAATTTTTTTCCAGGAACCCTCCTCAATCCCAAGAACTGGAGCCGCGTCTTTTCCGTCTGCCTTTCACTCTTCACCCTGTCAGTGATGATCTACGTGCCCGTCCATCGTTATCGCAGCCTCACCGACCCCATCACTCGCCAGCAGATCAAATGGGTCGTGTATGGTGTGGCGGCATCCATCATTATCTTCTTCCTCATTGCGTTGCCGGTTGCCCTCGGCGTGTCCAGTGAACGAGGCACACCCTACGGGCTGCTTTTCGTCACCGGCGAAACCCTGGCTCTCATGCTCATCCCAATTTCCATCGGCGTCGCCGTCACGCGTTTCCGTCTGTGGGACATCGACCCGATCATCAACCGCACCCTCGTTTATGGCGCGCTCAGTTTTCTCACCATTCTCCTTTACGTTCTCATCGTCGGCTTTTTTGCGAGTTACCTCCGCAGCACGCAGACCAATCTCATCGTCTCGTTCATCGCCACAGGTATCATTGCCTTTCTTTTCGAGCCGTTGCGCCAGAGACTGCAACTCGGCGTGAACCGCCTGATGTACGGAGAACGCGACGATCCTGCCACCGTCCTCACGCGATTAAGCCAGCGGCTCGACTCCGCCCTTGCGCCTGATTCTGTTTTGCAGACGATCGTGGAGACTCTGACGCAGACCCTCAAACTCCCCTATGCCGCCATCTCCCTTTTGGATGAAGAGCCCCGCTTCGCTTCGACCCCCAACCTGACTCCGTCCGAGCTGCTTCACCTGCCTTTGACGTATCAGACCGAACGCGTCGGTGAGTTGATCCTTGCCCCCCGCGCCGCAGGCGAATCCTTCTCCCCGGCCGATATGAATCTGATTCAACTTATCGCCCAGCAGGCGGGAGTTGCCGCCTACACCCTGCGCCTCAACAACGACCTGCAACGCTCGCGCGAGAGACTCGTCACCGCACAGGAAGAAGAACGCCGCCGCCTGCGCCGCGACCTGCACGATGGCGTGGGGCCCACCCTCGCCAGCCTCTCCCAACGCATCGACACCGCCGCCGAACTGGTGGACAGCGATCCCGCGAAAAGTAAGCAACTGCTCAAAGACCTGAAGGGGCAGGTCAAGGAAACCGTGGCCGAGATCCGCCGCCTGGTCTATGCCCTGCGCCCGCCCGTGTTGGACGAGTTCGGCTTGGTCTCCGCCATCCGCGAGCATACTGCCCAATACAATGGGCCCAATGGACTGCAAATCAGATTCGACGTGACCGAGCCGTTACCCGCCCTGCCCGCCGCCGTGGAAGTTGCCGCCTATCGCATCGCGCTGGAGGCATTTACAAATTTGGTGCGTTATTCCAAGGCCACTGCCTGCCAAATCAAAATCAAGATCGAAAACCAAAATCTCCTGCTGGAAGTCTCTGACAACGGCAAAGGTCTCTCCAAAGGGAATCATGCAGGTGTGGGCTTCACATCCATGCGCGAGCGCGCCCAGGAACTCGGCGGCGAATGTGTGATAGAAAGCAATCCGTCAGGCGGCGTGACCGTCTGCGCAACGCTGCCCTTAGGTAAGGAATGATTTATGAGCATCAAAGTATTAATCGCAGACGATCATGTCTTTTATCGTGAAGGTGTCCGTGCCTTATTGAGCAATGTCCCTGATATCGAAGTCGTCGGCGAAGCTAACAACGGTGAAGAAGCCATTGCCCAAGCCAAAAGCCTCCAACCTAACGTCATCCTCATGGACTTGAAAATGCCAGGCATGAACGGCATCGACGCCACGCGCAAGGTCCATGAAGCGCACCCCAACATCGGTGTGCTGGTCATCACCATGTTCGATGACGATGACTCGGTCTTCGCCGCCATGCGGGCGGGTGCGCGTGGGTATCTGCTCAAGGATGCGGATAAGGATGAAGTCGTGCGAGCCATCGTCGCCGTGGACAAAGGTGAAGCGATCTTCAGTCCCGCCATTGCCCAACGCATGATGCAGTACTTCGCCACGCCGACCTCCCCTTCTGCTCGTAGAAGTCAACTTGCCGAGTTCGCCGAACTGACCGACAGGGAACTGGAAATTTTGAATTTGATCGCGCAAGGACAGAACAACATGGTTATCGCCGATAAACTATCATTGAGCATCAAGACCGTGCAGAATTACGTTTCGAGCATTCTTACCAAATTGCAGGTGGCGGATCGCGCCCAGGCCATTGTCCGCGCCAGGGAAGCGGGGTTGGGCAAGGCGGAGTAAAGGATCGTTCTCCAACCCGCAAAAACAGCGGATGACGTCTGTTCCTTGAAAACTTCTGGTGCCTTGCGGATGTAGATCGCGTTGATCGCATAAAACAGGGCCGCCACCCTGACGGCCAATTGACCCAGAATGAAGCCCGCTGATTCGCCCATATCCCTGCTCTTTGAGACGACGACCCTGGCAAAGCTGATCCGCGACCCAGCGCCAGCGAAGATCTAAAAATGCAGGTCGAACAAGTGCATGAAGCAGTCCTGTGGATTGATTAAGGCATGACCTCTTTCAAGGCTGTATAATAATGTCATGGCCTATCCTGTCATTGTGACAAAAATAAGCCTGCCGATCTTGCGGCAACATCTGGTTCCCAGGCAGAAAGTCCTTGGGCAGTTGAACGATGGGTTGCGGGAGGGGCATGTGCTCACCCTGGTGTCCGCCCCGGCAGGATACGGAAAAACGACCGCCATCCGCATGTGGGTAGAAGAGGCGGGATGCCCGGTGGCGTGGGTCACGCTGGAAAAGTTCGATAACGATCTCAAACAGTTTCTTGCCTATGTCTTGACCGCCCTCGGCAGGGCGGTGAGCGATCTTGGTCAGTCCGCGCTGGAGGCGGTCGAGGAATCGCCCCAGGTCGATGTTCGGCGAATCCTTGGGTTATTGATCCACGACCTGCAGGCTCTCGATCACCCGATCATCCTGGTGCTGGAGGAATACCACCTGATCGAAAACGAGGCCATAGACGAGGTGGTCGAGTTCTTGCTGAATCAAGCCGTTGCAAACTTGCGTGTGGTCATGGCCACCCGCGAAGATCCCAACCTATCGCTCACGCGCTTGCGGGTGAGAAGTCAACTCACCGAGATTCGGGCGGTGGACTTGAGTTTCTCGCTCGAAGAGGCGGGTGCGTTCTTCTCGGATGTGATGGGAGTCAACCTTTCCAAAGAGGAAATGGAGATTCTCAAGAACAAGACGGAAGGCTGGGCGGCGGGTCTTCAACTGGCGGCTTTGTCGTTGAAGGAGAGCAGGGACACGGCAAAATTCGTGGAGGCATTTGGCGGGACCCACCGCCACGTTTTGGATTATCTGATCGAGGAGACGCTCAACAGCCAGACGGAGGCGATGCGCGAATTTCTGCGCCGGTCATCCATCCTGGACCAATTGTCGGCCCCCCTCTGCGAAGCGGTGACCGGCCAACGGAACAGCAGGGAATATCTCCATGATTTGGAAACCAACAACCTGTTCCTGGTGTCGCTCGACGAAGAACGCGCCTGGTATCGCTATCATGCCCTGTTTGGCGAACTGCTGAAAAACCAACTCCTGCAAATCGAAGCGGAGCGGGTCGACGAGTTACATGCGCGCGCTGCGGACTGGTACGAGAAGAATGGTTACATTCAGAGGGCGGTCGAGCATGCATTTCAAATGTCGGGCAATGATAAAGCCGCCGACTTGATCGAGCGACATACCCTGCCGATGATCTACCAGGGTGAGATCTCGACGGTCAAGGGATGGTTCGACCGGTTGAAGGAACCGCTCCCGCAAGCCTCTCCCATGTTGTATATCTGCAAGGTATGGTCGCTGGTCCTCATGCAGCGTCTTGCGATAAACAAGGCAGAAGTCGAACAGACATTACAAGCCGCTCACGATTCCCTGAACCGCGCCCATGCGGACGAGGCCCTGCGGAATCTCGTTGCCGGGCACACTGCGAGCGTTCAAGCATTCATCATGGGATTGCCGGGTTTGACGCATGAAAAACCGGAAAGATTGATCGAAACCGCCCAAAAAGCCCAACAATTCCTTCCGCAGGATGAAAAAGCCATTCGCACTGTCAACTCCATGGTCATCGGTAATGGACATACGGCGCTCGCCGATCTCCCCGCAGCCGAGATCGCTTTCAAACAAACCTTGGAGGACGGCGTGGCTGGCGGCAATTTTTATGCCGCTATTTACGGACCGATCAACTTGATTCTAATCGCCCTGGCAAAGGGACAGTTGAACGATGCCATGCAATTGTGTGAAACGAATATCACCCGCTTCGATCATTTGTTGGCCGGCCAACGGTTTCCGCCCATCGGCGCGCTCCACATCCTGAAAGGCTGCGTCCTGTTGGAGGAAAATCGCCTGGTGGAGGCGGAATATGAATTGACGCTGGGATTGAGTCTCATCCGCTGGACCGGGGAGTTTCGGACCCATGTGAAAGGCTATTCCGCCCTGGCGCGTTTCCAATTTATTCGGGGCGATTTGACGGGAATGGCGGAGAGCTTAAAGTCACTCGCGGAGACCCGTCCCGAAGCCGTCCTCTTTGCGCAGACTTTGCGCCATCGTTTCTTGTCGCCCGATCAGGATGCAAACAAGGCCGGTCTCGAAGAGGCGCGTCTCTGGTTGACGCAATCGGGCATCAGGTTCGATACCCTGCCCGACCTAACAGGCGCTGACCCGGTGAACGAAATCCATTTCAGGACGTATGTAAACGCGGCGCACATCCTGGCCCGTTTGTCGGCGCGAGACTCCAAGGCATATCCGCTCTGGGGCGTTCACAAGTATCTTGTCCGCCAGGAAAAGTTTGCCGAAGCGCATGGGCTGGTCGGTTGGCTGATCGAGATTTATCTGGCGCGGGCCATGATGTATCATGTCGAGGGAAATGCGGATGATGCGCGCCGCGCGATCGAATCCGCACTGAAGGCATCTGCCCCGCGTGGATACTTCCGCCTCTTTCTCGACGAAGGCGGACTCCTGCGTCCCTTGCTCGAGTCCACGCTTCGGGGCTTAAAAGACCGTGACCTGATTGCCTACGTCAAGCGTCTGCTGGAGGCGATGCCGGGGGAATCCGTTGACAAACCTAAGGCGGCGGCCGAAGCGGTATTGAGCGAGCGGGAGATCGAAGTCCTGCGCCTTTTGGCGGATGGGATGAGTTACAAAGAGGTCGGCGAGAAATTATTCCTCAGCCTCAATACGGTCCAGTTCCACGTCAAGAGCATTTATCGCAAGCTCACGGTCAACAACCGCACGCTCGCCATCGAAAAAGCCAGGGAGCAGAAGCTGATCTAATCAAAACTACATGTCGTTGTACATGCGAACCACATATTCATGTGGTTCGCTTTTTTTACCCTGGTCATAGAATACGAACCATCATGTACCTGAAGAAGAAAAGGAAAAACCATGTCAACTCAGGAAATCGCTTCGACGAAAAACGTGCAGGTAGTTTCAACGGACGCGGCCCGAAGTCAATACACCCTCTGGCAAATTCTCGGAATCTGGCTTGCCGCTGCGGTCCCGATGGGACTGTTGGGCTGGGTGGTGTTCCCCGCTTTGAGCGCGGGTCTCGCTCCGCTCGATTCGGGGCTGCTCCGCATGAAATTGTTGACGGTCGGGCTGGTGTGGCAGTTCGTTCTGGCGATGATCATCCTCTATCGCGAAGAGGGGAACATCCGCCTGAGTACGATTCGTCGTCGGTTTTGGCTGGCCCACCCAAGGTCCGCGCAAAGCGGAGAGACGAAGAAAGTCCTGTGGTGGTGGCTCATCCCGCTGATCCTGTTGGTCGCTGCGCTGGAGATCGGTTTGCGATCCACCCTTGTGAACGTGTGGACGGGCATCTTCCCATTCCTTGCCGGACCTGAAGGGTACGACATGGCATCGATGTTCACACCCGAAATCCGCGCACAGTTGGTCGGCGCCTGGGGATTGTTCGGGCTGTTCTTTGTGAGCGCGTTGTTCAATACCTTTCTGGGCGAAGAATTCCTCTTCCGCGGCGTGTTGTTGCCCAAGATGGAAGGCGTGTTCGGCAAATGGGATTGGGTCGCCAACGGCGTCCTGTTCTCCTTCTATCACTTCCACCAACCCTGGGGCATTCTGGCGACGCTTTTGGGCGATCTGGCTTTGGCGTATTCGGGCAAACGCTTTTGCAGCAACTGGTTTCCCATCATCATACACTCGGGGCAGAGCGTGTACTTCCTGTTCCTGATTTTGGGACTCGTTCTCGGCTTGGCATGAACAAGGAATGATTATGCCGCAATCCATCAGTTTGAACTCGCAGAACACATACGAAATCAAAGTCCACGGTCAACTGGATGATTCAGTGTTGGGCTGGTTTGGTGAGATGAAGGTCAGCGTTGAAACCTTGCCCGAGGACAATCCAGTGACCACGATCTCAGAGATCATGATGGATCAGGCGGGTTTGGTCGGTTTGATCCGCCGATTGCATGGGCTCGGTATCGTATTGATATCCATCCAAATCGCAAGAGAGCCAGAATGACCGCCTCTCTGTCAATCGAATAATAACATTCGCATATAACAAAAAATAGGTAGTCCTGGGAACTTTCTGGTGATCCAGACGTCAATCAATTTTGTGTAAACCAGATTATCAGGAGAACGAAGTGAAAAACTTGAAATTCCTTGCCACTATGCTATTCCTCTTCATCGTGATATCCGCCTGCTCCTTGCCGAATACGATATCTGCAGAGAATCGGGAAGAGACAGTCACCCCGGTGGTCAGTACGGCATTGCCCACAGAAACCCCGATCGTTATACCGCCAACCAGCACGGCCACAATGGTCACCGCTCCGACACCGATCCAGGCAACCGCTCCATCGTCAGGAACGGGAGCATGTGTCAACAACGCCGAGTTCATATCGGATGTTTCCATCCCTGACGGAAGCAGCCTTACACCCGATGCGGACTTTGTCAAAACCTGGCGTGTTAAAAACTCTGGGACCTGTACCTGGGATAACCGCTACAGCCTTGTCTTCACGGATGGCACGCTCTTCTCTTCTTATGACCGTCTGGCATTGCCCTTCGTGGTCACCCCGGGTCAGACCATTGACCTGAGTCTGGATATGACTTCGCCCATCTATCCTGGTGTCTACGAAAGCGACTGGAAGTTCCAGGCACCGAATGGAAGCAAATTCGGCGTCGGCAAAAAGGACTCACCGTTGTGGGTCAAGATCGTGATCACCTCGCCGGATGTGACAACCATTTCAGGTTTTGTGTACCAGGACTTGAATGCCAATGCAAAATATGACTTTGATGACCAACTGATGGCAAACCGCGAAGTCTGGCTTCAGCAGGGAAGCTGCAATTTGGGCGGCGCGCGCCTTGCCAGCGGAAGATCCGGCAATGATGGCCGCTATACCATCACGGGAAGTTTCAGCGGCGCTTATTGCCTCAGCCTGCAACGACCTGACGAAACAGTCTACACATTCAATATCTCCGTGACGCCGGGTCAGCGTTTCGATGGCGCGGATATGCAGGATGCCATCCCCAATCTTGTGATCTCGGGAACTGTCTGGAATGATACTTTCCAACCAGATGGGACACAGCAAGCTGGAGAACCGAGTATTCCGGGCGTGACCGTCCTTCTGCAGATTGGACCTTGTGCCAGCCCGATCAGCCTCGTCCCTATTTCGTCCATGACGGATTCGCAGGGAAGATTTTCCTTCGGCAACTTGTATGGCGGTACATATTGTGTCAGAATCGGAGCAGGCGAAGGAAGCAACGCCAGCATCCTGGGATCGGGCGCATGGACAACACCCGCCAATGGAAGCCAGCAAATCACCATTCGACCCGGCGAGCAAAAGTCAGGCAGCTTTGGCTGGCAGTACAGATAAAGCAAAGAATCGCCATCAAGGAATAAATCATGAAAATCCTCATGTTCGGCGCAGGCGTTATCAACACCCTCTATGGTTATGCCCTGGCACAGGCGGGCAATGACGTGACGCATTACGTCCGCCCAGGGAAGAAGAAAATGTTCGAAAACGGGATCCAGCTCAACTTCCTGGATGGACGCGCAAATCCGCCAGAGCAGGCATCCGCGCATTATCAGGCGCAGATCGTCGAGGAATTCTCCCGCGCGGACGGTTATGAATTGGTCATCGTCAGCGTGCGGCATTATCAACTCGGTTCCGTCCTGCCCATCCTCAAGGACAAAGTTGGGAATGCCGATGTGCTGATCTTCAACGGCAACTGGAACGGCTTCGGGGATCTCGACCAATACCTGCCGCGCTCGCAATTTGTTTTGGGATTCCCCGTCGCAGGCGGCGGTTACAATGGGACGACTCTTGACGGCGCATTGCTCGACGAGATTCGGCTTGGCGAACTGGACGGCAAGTCCACGCCGCGGCTGGAGCGGATCGCGAGGATATTTCGAGATGCGAACCTCAAAGTGGATGTGCAATCCAACATGCAGCAATGGCTGTGGGTTCACTTTGCCATCAACAGCGGAATCATCGGCGCGGCGTTCAAGGCGGGCAGTGCGCAAAAATTGCTGAACAGCATTCCGCTTTTGCGGACGGGCATCCTGGCGGGGCGCGAATCGTTGGAGGTCTGCCGCGCGAGAGGCGTGAACGTGGACGCCTTCGAAGACGCGAAATCCTTCTATCTTCCCGTCTGGCTCGCGGCGGCGGGCGTGTGGTATATGATGAAGACCAACCTGCCAGCCCGCAAGATCATGGAAACGCACACAGCGGTGGACGAACTACAGGTCATCTACCGCGATGTATTGAAGTCGGGCGAGGA
>CAZGFR010000022.1:9860-42139 GCA_964524485.1 uncultured Anaerolineaceae bacterium
CAGCGGTGGACGAACTACAGGTCATCTACCGCGATGTATTGAAGTCGGGCGAGGAACTGGGCGTTCCCATGCCGCATTTCAAATCATTGAAACCATTTGTGGATAATCCGCCTGCATTGCATTAATCGCACTGAAAGATAGTTGATAAGGAAACCCTCATGCACCTCACCATCCAATCCCTCTCCAAACAATACCGCCGCGACTTCTGGGGTCTGCGCGATTTCGATCTTGAAGTGCAGCCTGGCGTCATCGGCTTGCTGGGACCGAACGGCGCGGGCAAGTCCACGCTCATGCGCATGCTTGCCAGCATCACCCAGCCCAGCGCAGGGACGATCCAATGGAACGGTGTGGACGCCGTCAAATCACCCGACGCGCTGCGTTCCACGCTCGGTTACCTCCCGCAGGATTTCGGCGTCTATCCCAATTTGAGCGCACAGGAATTTCTCGAATACATCGCCGCCATCAAAGGTTTGGACGCCAGGTCCGCCCGCCGCCGCATCGAAGAATTGCTCGTGCTGGTCAACCTCGTCCACGCCGCGAAGCGACCGCTGGGCGGGTATTCGGGCGGGATGAAACAACGCGTCGGCATCGCCCAGGCGCTGCTCAACGATCCGCAGCTGCTCATCGTGGACGAGCCGACCGTGGGACTCGACCCCGAGGAGCGCGTGCGCTTCCGCAACCTGCTCTCCGATCTTTCGGGCGAACGCATCATCTTCCTCTCCACGCACATTGTCTCGGACGTGGAAGCGACCGCCACTGAGATCGTCATCATCAACAAAGGACGCAAACTCCAACACGCCGCGCCTGAAAAATTGTTGCTGACTCTGGAAGGGAAGGTTTGGCAGTGGGTGGTTCCATCCGAAGCCCTGCCTGCGCTCAAACAGAAACACATCGTCAGCGGAGTTGTCCGTCGTCAGGATGGGATCCAGGTTCGGGCGGTGAGCGAAGCGGCTCCTGCGTCCGACGCCCAATCCGTCGCGCCGAGTCTCGAAGATGTGTATCTCCATCTCGTTTCACAACAAAACGGAGCGGCATCATGACCCTGCGAACGCTCTTCCATATGGCGCGCGCCGATTTCTTCGAACGCACGCGCCGCTACAGTTTTCTGGTCATGTTGGGATTGGTGGTCTGGCTCGGCTATCTTTCTGCCACAGGCGCGCTGGTGATGAGCGTGCCGCCCTACTACGTCGGCGAAACCAATTCTCCGTGGGTTGGGGCGTTGATGACCGTCACCGTCACGATGTTTCTCGGCTGGTTCGGTTTTTATCTTGTCAAAGGCTCGGTCGCGCGCGACTACGAAACGGGCGTCGGGCAGATCATCGCCACCACGCCGCTCTCGCGCCCGCTGTACGCGCTCGGCAAATGGTTGAGCAACTTCGCCGTGCTCGGCGTGATGGTCGTCATCCTCATGCTGGCGGGCGTTGCCATGAATCTCGTTTTTGGCAGCGCCCCGCTCGACCTGTGGGCATTGACCGCGCCGCTGCTCTTCATCGCCCTGCCGTGCATGGCGGTCGTTGCCGCGCTCGCCGTCCTCTTTGAGACCATCGGCTGGCTGCGCGGCGGCTTCGGCAACGTCGTTTATTTTTTCCTGTTCATCATGGCGCTTGTCCCTGGCTTTGAGACCGAACCCTACCAGCCCATGCTCGACCTGACGGGCTTCCGTCTCATCGGCGACCACATCGCACAAGCGGCAAAACTCGTGTACCCCGAAAGCGAAAGTGGTTTTGCCTTTCAGATCGTGACCGCTGCCACGGAAGTCAAATACTTCCTGTACAACGGCTTCGCGTGGACGGCTGACATCCTCCTGCCGCGCTTCGCCTTCGTTTTGATCGCGATCGGACTCGCCGTGCTCGCCGCCCTTTTCTTTGACCGATTCAACACGACAAAAGTTTTGCGCGGGAAGAAACGCCTCAACCCCGACCCTGTGCAGGCTTCCGCCTCCGAGCCTGCTCCACTCCCCAGCCTTCAACTGACTCCGCTCTCCGCCGCGCGGCGCTTCCGCTTCGGTGCGCTTTATCTCGCCGAATTGAAAATGCTCCTCAAGGGACGTCACTGGTGGTGGTATCTCGCCTCGTTTGGCTTGGTCATTGCCCAATTGACTGTCCCATCCGCAACGACACCTTTCCTGCTCGCCGTCGCCTGGCTGTGGATGATCCTGTTGTTGAGCACGTTGGGCAGCCGCGAAGCCTTGCATAACACAGGTGAAATTGTCTTCTCCGCGCCGCGACCCACGCTCAACCAATTGCCCGCCGCGTGGCTTGCCGCCTTCACTGTCACCGCGTTGATGGGATCGGGCGCATTCCTGCGCCACCTCCTCGACAGCGACTCCCTCCGCCTCCTCGCATGGACGAGCGGCGCGTTTTTCATCCCATCCCTTGCGCTCGCCCTTGGTGTGCTGACCTCCAGCCGCAAACCCTTTGAAGTCATCTACGTCGCCTGGATGTACCTCATCCTCAACGCTCTGCCCCCGCTGGATTTTGTCGGCGTCACATCCGAAAGCCCGTGGCAGTTCTACATCCTGTCCGCCTTTGCATTACTTGCCCTTGCGGTTTTTATCCGCCAATGGCGGTTGACGGAAGGAAAAGTATCGAAGTGAAACTTGAGGACATATTTATCCAATGGCAAATGCATTGGTGCACGGCCCCTTGATGATCTCTGGTGTTTTGGGAACTCTGATTACGCTTGAGCGCGCCGTCGCTTTGAAACAAAAACAGAATTGACCTTTGGATCAATGCGCTTGGTCCGCGATCACCTCATACACCGTTGTCGTCGATTCGGATGCCAGCACAAGTTCACGTTCTACGTGGCTGGTTTCCGGGTCGAGTTGCGGATCGACAAAGGCCTCGAGCGCAGCGCGTGACTCCCAAAATGAGAGCAGGAGGATGGAGGCAAATTCCCCCTTCACATCAAGCAGGATGTACACGCTTTGGCTGCCGTCCGCAGACCGATAGGTGGGGAGAATGTGCTCACGCAAGTGTCGGAGATATTCTTCGGAGCGGTTTGCGCGGACGATACCGCGCCAGAGTCGAGCGATCATAGGTTTTTCTAAGAGACAGTCACTTTGAAGGTGACTGTCTCTTATTCCTTTTTACAGATACCTGGCGACTGCCATTGCCAGCATGGCGATCACGAGCAGGACGAAGTCGAACCGATAGGCATTCATCAACGACGACTGCAGGCGATTCATCTCCTGAACTTGAGATGGATTCGGCGCACCCTGTGCGGACTCCATCTCCGCTCCGAGTTTTTCGATCTTTGCATGCATCCTGCCAAAGTAAGCTACGCCCATCACATACGAGCTGAGGGCCGCGACCGCGCCGACGGTGAATGCCAGTCCCATGCCTGTATTCAAGATGAAACCAAGTCCGCCGACGGCAAAGCGGGAATAGAGCAGCGCTCCCGAAAGGACGGTGACCGTGGTAACGATCCCCATCATCGCACCGAATTTCGGTCCGAGCGCCTGCAGGAACTTCTGCCCCGCCGACTGAGTAGAGCGCGCGGTGGGGATGGGCAGAAGCAGGTAGAACGTCGCGCTCCCCACCCACAGGATTCCCCCGCCGATGTGCAGAACGCGCAGGACGAGGATGACATAGAGGTTGGATAGAATAGCCATGAGTTTTTCTCCTTTGGTAATTTATTTTGATGCCTGCATTATGGTATTTTCACTTGCTCATTTGGTCGGGATGATCCCTACAAAAAGCCGTACAAATTGGCGGAATGAATTCTGCGTCAGGCGACCGCCTTCATCGCCTCCACCAGCGACAACGCCGCGGAGATTTTCCCGGCGGGAATCTGGAATCGCTCCGCCAGTGACTCTGCCAGCGTTTCGGGATTCAGGGGAATCTCGTGCTTGCCGTTATGGTCGAAGGATTCCAGCCTGGCGGGTTTGGTGTCGCTGTTGAACAGCCAGGCCGTTTCGCCGATCATTTTGTTGATCACGACCCGATTAAGAAACCAGCCAGTAGAAAGATAATCCGCTTCGATGGCTGCTTCAAAATCCTCTTCGCTGACGTGGATATCGTTGAACGTGAAAATGTACGGACGGGCGTGGGGCGCGCGCCTGACTTCGTAGCAATTCTCGCCTTTGGGTTCGATGGAGAAATTCAGCCAGGGCGTGTATTGATGAACCGTCGAATCGGCAAAGAAAGCATACGCGCGCGGGAACGGCACGGAGACATCCACCAGGTATTTCTGGGCGTCGTAGAAAATCACGATAGCGGCGTGGCATGCCTTTGCTTCATCCATATCATTCAGGGTCATGTACCCTTTGTATCCCAGCGCTTTCAGCAAGGCGAAGAAGGCGTAATTGATCTCGAAACACGTCCCGCCGCCGCCAAATTTCATCGCGTCACTCCACACTTCACGCGGAAAACGCGGACAGTCCGCCGTTGTTGACGTGGCATCGCGCTTGAGGATGCGAAACACGCTCTCCCACGGGACCCTGTGAATGAAGGCGTCGATCAAGGCGTTCAAATATTCGAACGTGGGTTGCCGCCTGCGTAATTTCAAAAATGCCAGGGCGCCGTCGACAAATGTATCGTCGAGTTTCAAATGGGTCATTTCAAACCTTTCATCATCTGACATATCCGCTCGTCATTGCAAGCGCAGGTTGACGGGCACACCCAGTTTCCGTTCCAGTCCTTCGCGGCCCCAACGCATGATGGTCTCGAAATTGGCGCGGACGATTTGCGGCGCGAACGGGATGGGAAGATTCATCCACCAGCGACCCGTTCGGACGTCGACTTCGAAGCGGATCTCCGTCCCGCCACTGACGGGGGCAAACGTCCACCTGCAAATACCTTCCAGGTCGCCGCTCGCGCATCCCTCAAGTACTCGCTTGCTTTCGAGCCGAGTCATCTCAAGGTCGAAGACGAGCGTGTACGGAACCCAACTGCGCCATTCCTGACGCAACACGGTGCCGACGCCGCTCTCATCACCGCGGCGCACCGCCTCAACTTTTTTAACGCCCCGCCACCAAGTTGGCCATGCCGAGTAGCGCGCCAGGATCTCCCAGATTTGCTCGACGGCGGCGGGCGTCCACCAGACAGTTTGAAAACGGTAGTTGTTCGTCGCCTCCTCCGCGCCTTTCAAGGCGACTTTGCTGATGTTCTCGGACATGGTCTTTCTCCTTTTGTGATTTTTTCCGATGGTCGCATTATCGGGCTTTTGTACCTGTTCGCGCTCTGGCTCGACTTTACAAAAAGCCGTACAAAATAAAGGGAGCGAGATGCTATTTGGCAGGCCTTCCTAGCAGTCGCGTCAGGACCCAGCCCATGGTGAAGTTCTGGGCGAAAATCTCCCAGGCGCTGGCGATGAGCAGGAAGGTCGGAAGCGCGCCGACTTGCATGGTGAGGGGGACGAGTCCGCCGATGACGAAGAGCAGGAACCCCGTCCAGGCGCCGAGGCGTTTTTTATCCGCAGGCGCGGTGAGCAGGAACGGAAGCACGGATAGAGCGATCAACACGCCGCGCACGACTTCCGCCATGAGAGTCACCTGCACTGGCGGGACAGCCAATCCGCCCGCGTGAGTTGCATAATACGGCTTGGTGACCAGCATGTAGTTAATCGAGCCGAAGACAAAATAGAAGATCACATACGCGAGTGCGGCAGCCGCAAAGCGCCACACCCATGCAGGGATGGAACGCCTCGCAGGCGAGACGGGCGCGGCGGATTCTCTTGGCGCGAAGAGCATGGTGATCACCCAGCCAGCCGCGAGGGCAACCAACAATTGCTGGAAGAGCAAGGCCGGGAGCGCGTCCCCGATCAGAGCAGGGGCGAAGAAGTACCCTTCGATGATGACAGAAGCCATGTTGAAGAAAATCAGGCTTCCCCACACCACGAGATGACGCATACGCGAGGCGGGGATGGAAGGCGCGACCGAGCCAAGACTCAAGCCCGCGATCACACCGCCTACAAAGAACCACATCAGTTTCGCAGCGGGATTCTCCGCTACGGGGCGTGGGAGATCCAGCATGGTCACGATCATGCCGCCGACGATGATCGCGATCACGAAGGTCGCACCGACAAGCAGGCTTTTCAAGAAGGTCTGGAAGATGGTTTTCACTTTTATTTTCCTTTGGCTAATGTAACGAAACGACTGTCACATACTGATGCCGCGCGTACAACATGGATAAATCACTTTCCAAATTTTGGGATCAGGAACGGCACGTTCTTCTTGTATTCCAAATAGGACTCACCGAAACGAAGCTCCAATTCCTTTTCTTCGAAGTATTTGATGAAAATCAAATGCGACGGGATGATCCCGAATGCAACAGCAAGTGTGGCGAAGGTCGAGCCGCTGATGAACGCCGCGCCCAGGGAAAGCAGGTAAAACCCCAGCGACATCGGGTTTCGCGATTGTTTATAGACATCGTCATTTACAACGCGCTTGGTCAGGATGAAGGCATTCGTGCCTTTCCCGATGGAGCGCAATAATTTGTTGGTGATTCCAGAAAAGTAGACACCTGGGACAGCCAGCAGAATGCCCACAATGAGAAACAGCAGTTTGGCAGGCAAAGGCTGCAAGCCGACCAGTTCATCGAAATGCGTAATCCCTGGGGTGAACAGACCGACAATGGGCGGTATGATCTGCCCTGAGAAGAAGAAGAAATGCATGATACGGCTCGACTTCTCCGCATTTTCCTTGGAGGGATTGTTCCTTAGCCAAATGCCAAGGGTAAGCGAACCAATTGCCATTGCAATAGAACCAATGATGATCCAGTAGAGGACGAACATTTAATCTCCTGTTTAGTTGGTGTTTGTATATTTTCTTAAGGGTGTTGCTGTCTTAATTCACCACGAGTTTCGTTGGTACGAACCACGCGCACAACGCGCCGAAAAGACCTGTGGAGATAGACACTTCCCAAAAGTGATACAGGCTCACTTCCGCAGACATGAGTGGATTGGGGAATGCCAGTCCAGTGGTGGGTAAAAGTCCGAGAACAAGCGCGGAGAGGATGACGAGTTCGACGCGTCTGCCAGTGAAACCTTTGAAGAGCGGGATCAGGCAGACGATCCAGAGAAAGCCGCGGAAGTATTGGAAGACGGGCAGTTCGGGCCTGTTCATCAACGCCGTTGACCACTGATTCAAAAGGGAATTCAATTCAGCGGGACCACCGTAGAAGACGCGTAGGGTTTGTGACTGCCAGGCGACGAAATAGCCGAACAGCATGTAGAGGGCGACGTACACGATTGCCAGCCACGCGCCCGCCTTGAGAAACTGATCCGCATGTACGGTGAATGTCGCGGCTTCGCGCGGTTTGCGGGAGAATCCGCCGACAAATAATGTAACCATCAGGACAAAAACCGCGCACGCGATCGCGCCGCGCAGCATGAGGCGATACACCTCATAATTACCGTTCAGCAGCGGGAAGGCGGAGAGAAAGTAACCCGTTTCGATCTGCGTCTGGAAGGATTGCGTCAGGAAAGAAACGAGGAATAACTGTCCCGCCAGTGCGAAGCCTTTCAGTGATGAGCGCCGCGCCACCCAAAGCAGAATGACCGCGTTAACCGCGCCATTGAAGAGCATGGCCGCAGGCAGGGACATCATCCCCACTTCGGGCGTCTTTTCCAAAATGGATTGCGGCATCGGCAGGAGCGCGCTCGCGATCGCCAGGCTGACGATGTATGCCACCGTCGCGCCGATGAATTGACCGAACAGGGCAAGCGTGGATTTGAACGCGAAGGCGTTCACGGACGGGGTGGATTCGAGCGATAGGGTCTTCATGAGTTCTCCTTTTGCATACGTACCATTTGACTTCTACGCGGCGCGGTGGTCTTGGAAATTCGCCAGCGCCAGCGCAGCGAGGCCCATGCCGAGCATGGATATGCCAGCGGACACGTTCAACGTCTTGAGCGTGGACATCACGGTGATGGCGATGCCCATTGCGAGCGCAATGCCTTTCAAGGCGATTTTGACGATGTTCTTGTTCATGGTTTTCTCCTTTCTACTTGATCCACTCCACGGCGATCAGCGGCGCGCCCAGGTCGCGGATGTAACTCAGCAAGCCAAACAAGCCTGCCTGGTCGCGCACGGTTCCCGTGATGGTGGTGACGGCAAGTTGCCCTTCGCCTTCATACGCAACTTCAAGATCGGTCAGCCAGTCGTTCCAATCGACGGAGAGGCGTCCCTGCAGTTGCAGGCGGTAGCGGGCGGGTTCGTGTGAAGTGAGCGGCTTCGTGTTCATACGAACGCAATATAGCCGCTTCGTTCAAAAGCGGCTTCGTCAAAAAGTAGGATTTGCAGGTAGGATTGCTAGCGGCGGGGTAGTAGTCCGAGCGACTCGGCGCGCGCAATGGCTTGCGTACGGCTGGTCACGCCTAATTTGTTGAAGATATTCCCCACGTGCGTTTTCACGGTCGTGATCGAGATGACAAGACGGGAGGCGATTTCCTGATTGGAACATCCCTGTGCGACAAGATGCAGAACCTCCCGCTCGCGCTCGCTCAACGCTTCATACCCCGCAGACGGTTGATCCTGTTTCTCAAGCGACTCTGTCCCCGAAGCGAATCCCGCCAAGGCATGCGCGGCGGATGGATTCCCCGTCATCTTCGTCAGCAACGCGCGGACGGTGTCGCCCTCATCCACGAAAACACTCAAATATTTTTCTGGCTCAGCGAGTTGCAGGGCTTCGGTGAGGTGTGCCAACGCGTCGGGGGTCTTTCCCTGCGCGGCGAAGACTTTCGAGAGCAGGATGTCCGCTTGAATGACATAATGATTCCGTCCGCCGCCCTTTGCCGAGTCGAGAATCTTTTGCGCCAGCGTCAATGCGTCTTCCATGCGATTGCTTGAAATGAACATGCGCGTCACATCGAGCAGCAACGACTCGTTGAAAGATGTCGGCGTAGATAAAGCCGTCAGATCGCGCGCCCCAAGCCAGGTCAGGGAGGAAACGGAGTCGCCCGTCCACGCGAGTCGCAGGGCTTGAGTCTGAATCAGCAAGGATTCGTTCTGCGGGCGGAAGTCATCCAACAGCGAGAAGGCCGTTTTGGAATCGCCGCGCCGCTTTGAGATCCGCGCGAGACCCGTCACGATGGTGAAAAGCGCGTCCCATTGATTCCAAACGCGGGCCATTGACAATCCGATTTGAAAATGATGTTCCGCTTTTTCGAGTTCCCCCCACCCGTAGAAAATTTCTCCCAGCCCTGCGTGTGCCTGCGCCGCGTATGGCGAGATGCCCTGCGACGATTCGGAGAGCGCCTGTGTGTGCGTGCGGTGCGCGGCGCGGAGTTGACCTTGCGCGAGTTGCACACTGGCGAGCAGCGCGGCAGAGATTTGCACAAGGTGTTTGTTGTTGTTTTGGTGCGAGAGCGCAATGGCTTCTTCGAGATATTGCGCGGCGAGCCGCACATCGCCTGCATGCATTGCGTCGAAGCCGAGACCGTACACGATGATGGGACGCAACGAAGCAATGGTGTTGAACAGGCATGGCGTGTCTTCGGGCAGTTGCGCGATACGCAGCTGTATGGCGAGCAGGCGTTCGCGCGAGCGGATGGCGGGATCATCAAACACCGATTGCTGGCGCGCGATGAGAACTTCCAGAAGCGCGGCGCGGTGGACATGGTCAAGCGCGTCGTCGGTGAGCGCGGCCTCGGCGGGCATGCCGAAGTGCCGTTCAATGTGCGCCAGCAGGAAATCGGCAGGCTGGCGCGTGCCGATCATCGCCCATACCGCGGCCATGCACAGGCGCGGATTCTTTTCCAGCAGGGACGCAGGCAACGCGCGTGCATAGTCCGTCAACTGCACGAGTTCGTTGTGATAGAAGAAGAGTCCGGCATGTGTTTGAAGCAGATGTGCCGCGCGCTCTTCATCGGGAACATGGAGCGCATAACGAATCGCCGCGTGGATGTCGCCGTTCGCTTCGCACCACCCGCTGGCGGCGCGATACAACCCAGAGATTTCCTCCGCCGACGCCGCTCCGCGCAAACATTGGCGCAGCAGTTCAGCAAAGAGATGATGATAGCGATACCAGACGCGCGTGTTATCGAGCGGAATGAGGAACAGGTTGGAGCGTTCCAATTCGGCAAGTTCAACGGACGTCTTTCCCAACACGGCTTCGCACAACGGCGCGGATAATTTTTCGAGAATCGACGTGCGGAGCAGAAAGTCGCGCACGGCTTGCGGCTGGTGATTGAGCACTTCTTCAATGAGATAGTCTGCGATGTAACGGTCGTCGCCTGTGAATGAATCGAAGAACGCCTGCGGATCGCTCCCGCGCATGGACAATGCCGCCATCTGCAACCCGACGATCCAGCCTTCGGTGCGACGTTCGAGCGCGGCGACCTGTTCGGGCGTGAGGGTCAACCCCATCGTGGCGTTGAGGAACGCAGCGGCTTCATCGTTGTCGAAGCGCAAATCGGCGGCTCGGATCTCGGTGATTTGCCTGCGTGCGCGGCGGCGGGCGAGATTCAACGGCGGGTCTTCACGCGTCAGCAGCATCAAGTGAAAGTTGGCAGGCTGGTGGTCGAGCAGAAAATTCAGGCTGTCGTGAATGTCGGGGGATTGAATGAGATGATAATCGTCAATGACAAGAGTCAGCGGTTTGTCCATCGCTGCAAGCTCGTTGATCAACGTGGCAAGAATCGTTTCGAGGTCGGGCGGCTGGGGCGCCGTCAACATCGCTTGCGCGGTCTCGCCAAGTCCCGCGCAGCGTCCCTGCAGTGCCGTGAGGAAGTAGCGCCAGAACAGGGCAGGCTGGTCGTCACTTTCATCGAGAGAGAGCCACGCAGGGCACGGATCAGTGCGCGAGTGAATCCAATCCGCGACGAGAACGCTTTTTCCAAACCCAGGCGGTGCCGAGACGAGCGTCAACGCCCCGCGTGAACCTGCCTCCAGCATGGCGCGCAAACGCGGGCGCGCAATAAAATCCGTCCGCGCGGGCGGGATGTGGAATTTGGTCGCGATCAGGGGCGGGGTGGCCATCGATGAAGATTATACAACTTCTCAAATTTCGAACTGTAAGATAAATCACAGTGCTTCAGCAAAAAACCAACAAAAATATTCTTATGCACGAAGACCTGCCTTTCGGTCTCTGGCTAAAAAAACGCCGCAAAGCGCGCTGGCCGAACGCGTCGGCTGTTTGTTCGCCACCATCGAAAAGATCGAATCCGAGGAACTTCGATCTTCGACTCAGATTGCGGAATTGCTCGCGAACGCATTGGAGATTCCGACTGCCGAGCGCAAACTTTTCCTGAAGGTCGCGCGCCGCATCAAATCGGACGTTGGGCTGGCCTCCGTTTCCCTGATCCCTTTTCCTCACCCCAAAACGACTCAGCCCATCCCGCCCACGCCGATCATCGGACCCGAAGGAGCAGTTGTCCGATCACCTTGCGCATACGATTCAAAAATCCGCCCTGCTCGTGTGGATAATCTCGAACATCGGCTGGCGCAATTGCCAGTGACAGCTGAACTGGTGGCGGAGATTCTCCAACGCCTCCCCGCCATGCCCGCGGCTGGGTGGCTGACCCTGATCCTCTTCCACCCCGCAGCGACTCAAGGCACCAAACAGCGGGCGGACCAGTTGTTGGAAAAATGCAAACAGCGCGTTCCTCCAAATGCGCTGTCTTTGGAAGATGCTGTGACGGGGATATTGGGAGGGTAGAGTTACGCGGGGGTACAACAGATATTTTCCAATGTCTGCATGCTGTTCACATCTGGCAAGAGACGAAAATACGAGCTGCCTGCGCAAGGCTTGCACAAAACCATCCCTTCGCGGACGACTTCCCGCTGGTTGATGATTTCCTCCCCGCAGATCTCACAAGTCGCGCGCTTCCCCGCCTGACCAACGATCTGTTTGATGGATATCGTCAGTTCGACTCGCTGCCATTGGAGCAACAATTCATCGGGGATATGTTGGTAGCCGATGAGTTGCGCCTCCCACTTATTGCGTGCGGAGGGGGCGTAGTCCCATGCCAGTTCGCGGGCGAGGTTTTGCGGCGCGATGCGGATGGCTTGCACGGTGAGTGTATCCACAAATGTGGCCGCGGTTTTGCCGTAGTCCTCGATGCGGAGAGTCCGCCGGCCGACGTAACAACCTGTCGCGGCGGAGAGACCGTCCACGAAGCAGCCGTCCGTTTCGGCGATGGTGATGAGGCGCTTTTCGGGCTGAGGTAAAGGAATCTCGAGCAGGTGCCCAGCCAAAAGTCCGATGCGGACACCGAGCACTTGACGAGGACATATCTTGTGATGGTGAGTCGCGCTGGCTTTCAGCAGTTCATCCATGCCCAGTGCAACCTCAGCAGAAGATGTGTTCAAATCTCACCTTCTGTTTCAGCAGGATCAGGTCGATTCACGGCAGAAGCTGCTCGGAATGTGGTGATCAGTCGGTGAACCAATCCATAGGCGGTGAGCAACCAGGCGAGCAGAGCCAGGTAAATGAAGTAGTGCGGGATCACCATGAGGAAATCCAATTTCATGGCCTTTGCCAATTGAAAGGTGCTGGCGGTGTACATCCCCAAGGGGAAGACCATGCCCCAGTACAAAGGGTTGTATTCCAATGGAAACTGTTTGTGGATATGCCGCCAAATACCGAGAATGATGAGCAGGGGAATCCACCACGAGCCGGTCGCCCAAAAGAACAGAGTGAAACCTTTCAGGTAGGGGGTCAAATCGGTCAAAAGGTCCCATTGATTGGCATTCAGCATCAGAGTGGAGCCCGCCAATGTGGCGATGGCCACCGCTCCCATGTTGATCCAGTAGGGAGGGGTCAATGTCTCAGGTTTCAAAATAAAGAACGTAAAGCGGTAGAAAATCAGGGCGATAATGTTCAAATACAGCATGCAGCCCAATAGGTAGAATATCAAGGCAATAAAAAGGATGATTTGTTGATAATCTGGAATCTGTGCCGCAATCAACGTTCCCAACACGGAAATGGATTGGGTCGCCACCGCCGCAATCAGCCAGGCGCCATTGATGCCCTGTTCAATGGATGGTTTTTCAGAACGTGTAACCACGGCGGTGAAGAAGGCGTACATGATGAACATCCACAACAGCCCTCCAAGCAACCAGAGAGCGATCGCAACGGTAAAGTTGTGGAACAGATTGACGAAATTGGAGCCAAGGACGCAGGTACCTGCCACCAGGGTGAAATAGCCAGGACCAGTTGCGTGCGCCATGAGATCGCTTAACATGCGCTTTGGGAAAAAAATCAAACGCGCCAATGTCAGCGCCCAGAGCACACCGTATGTGGCAATATTGATGTAGAAAAGCGTGAACGCAATCCACTTCATCTGCAATAGATTGGCCGCGATGGAAATGATTCCAGTTGCCATTACCATCGCGAAATAACCGGGGGCAAGGTCTTCAATGCCCGCCCAGATCGGATTTCGAACAGTCATAGTCGTCATTTTCGCTCTTCTCTGTAAACGGTTGCGTGATTTCCTACGCCACCTTCCGCCGCGTCCAGATCACCCGCTGGAAACTTCGCCAGAGATATTCCACGGGGACGGTGATCATATGCACGAGGCGGGTGAAGGGAAACAGCAAAATTAACAACGTGGCGTTCAGGAAGTGCAGTTTTGGAATGAGGGGCAGCGCCGAGACGAATTGCGGCGCAGGCTGGAAAGTGGCCAACGAGACCACCCAGGGGGTGACTGTGTGAACGAACCACGTTGCGCCCCAGCGGTAGCCGAAGGCGATCCACAATCCCAGAACGACCTGGTTGATCAACAGAGCGATCACGACCCAGTCGGCGGGCGTGGTGACGACGCGGATCTTGCTCAACGACAGCCGCCGATAGAGCAGGATGAGGGCCCCCGCCAATGCCATGATGCCCATGATCTTGCCCGCCAGCTCCGCCAGGTAAAGGGTCTCTGGCGTGCCGTGCAGAATTTCCATTACTTTCGGTAAGGTGAATCCCATCATGTGGATGACCAGCGTGGGGATGATGCCGTAGTGCCAGAGCGTCGATCCCCAAAATTGGAGATCCGATTCCAGGAACTGCGAAGACAGGCTGGTGAACGAAAACTGGTTGGTGAGAAAGCGGTAAATTGTCCCGATCACTGCCACTGCCACCGCCACGTACGGGAATACAACAAAGAGCAGATTATCAAGCATGGCTCAATTCCCTTTCAGAGGTCTGAACTAAAAAATTCTGGAGCGCCGAGAGAAGCCAGAAATAGGGGTTTTCGGATTCCCCGCCAAAAGGCTGGAGCATTTTTTGGAGTGCGGGGATCAGTCCGCTGTTCAACAGCGCCTGACAAAATTCGCCTGCGCGATGGGCCGAGTCCATTCCCAGAAAGCGCAGGATAGCAGGCAGGTGATCTGGCAATTCCTGTTCGGTGAAAAAGCCTAAGGCGTGATAGGCTTCATTCAGTTGCGCCATGAGCGCGCCGCGCTTGTAACTTTCTCCGAACAGTTGATAGCCGATGTACGGATAACAGACGGGCTGCATGTCGAAGGTGGTGGTGTAGAGTTCCTTGAGTCTTTCCAACTCGACTTGATTCACGCCGCGCAGAAAACTTTCGAAGGCGGGCACTGCTTCGGGATGAGATTGCTGAAGTTGGGCGCGGCCGTCCTCCGCCTGCTGTTGTATCAACGGATTGGGATACGACAGGAGATCTGCAAAGGCATCATACAGGCGTCCGATGGAATCTTTGTTCATAGCTACAGCCCTCTGCGGGGACTCTGGCTTCTGCCGAATCCCGTTTCTGCCTTGCGTTGCTGCGGGTCGTAGACTTCCTCAATGTCGCCTTCGCGTCTGGCAGGCGGGATGACGAACCGTTCCGAATAAGACGGCAGGGATGTCAGACGGTAGATGGCTTCCGCTTCCTCGGCGCTGATCCCCGCTTTGGTCATGGCAGACGCGGCTTCGTCGGCGGTCACGTCACCCACCTCCTGGGCGCGTTTATACAGGCGGACGGCGATCATCTTTTGGTACGCCTTGATGACCAGTTCATCGTTGCCAGCCGCGAGCATGCGCGACATGTAGCGGACGGGCACGCGGGCGTTTTCCAGCGAACTGAACAGGTCTGTTTCCACACGCTGCGAGCCGTTTTCCTGGGTGGCATTGAGCACGGGTAGCAGCGGGGGAACGTAGAACAGCATGGGCAGGGTGCGATATTCAGGATGCAGGGGCAGTGCCATCTCCCATTCCTTGACGTAACGATAGACAGGCGAACGCTGCGCGGCGGCGATGACCCCATCCGGGATGCCGCTCTCCTTGGCGGCGGCGATCACCTTCGGGTCATGCGGATTGAGGATCATCTCGCGCTGGCGTTGTACCAATTGGTCGTCGGGCACTTTGACAGCATCCAGAATCTGATCCGCATCGTAGAGCAGAACGCCCAGGTAGCGGATGCGTCCGACGCAGGAGTGGAAGCAGGCGGGGGCCTGTCCCGATTCGAGGCGGGGGTAGCAGAGAATACATTTTTCGGATTTGCCCGTCACCCAGTTGTAGTAGGTTTTTTTATACGGGCAGGAGGAAACGCACATGCGCCAGCCGCGGCACTTGTCCTGGTTGATCAGCACGATGCCATCTTCAGCGCGTTTATAGATCGCGCCCGAAGGACAGGCTGCCACACAGCCCGCGTTCAGACAGTGATTGCAGATGCGCGGCATGTAGAAGTAAAAGATCTGCTCGATGGAGAAAAGACGCCGCTTTTCCTCCTCGCTCATGTTTTCCAAAAGGGGGTCGTTGACGGCGTAGATGTTGGAACCGCCCAGATCGTCATCCCAGTTGGGGCCCGACTCGATCTCGATCGGTTTGCCGTCCACGCGCGAGATGGGACGCGCGGTGGGCTGATCATCGCCGAGCGGAGAGTTGAACAGGTCGCCGTAGTTGTACGTCCACGGCTCGTAGTAATCATCCATGGTGGGCAAAGCAGGGTTGGAAAACAGGTTGGCAAAAGTCTGTGCGCGGTTTTGCAGTTTGAGTTCGACCTTGCCGTTCTTCAGTTCCCAACCGCCCTTGTATTTTTCCTGGTCTTCCCATTGGGTGGGAAAGCCCGTGCCAGGCTTGGTTTCCACATTGTTCCACCACATATACTCCGCGCCTTCGCGGTCGGTCCAGATGTTTTTGCAGGCGATACTGCACGTGTGACAGCCGATGCACTTGTCGAGATGAAATACCATCGAAACTTGCGAGCGGATTTTCATAGTGTCATTTCCTTTTTCTAAACACAAAGGGCACGAAGGAACACGAAGGGGGGTCTCTTAAAAGCCTTTGTGACCTTGGTGTCCTTCATGTTTAAGTATGTTCTATTTAGAACTCTGGCTTGCCCGGCAACTTTCGCACCAGCACGAACGTGTCGCGGTTGACGCCCGTCGGACCCCAGTAGTTGAACGCGTAGGTGAACTGTCCGTAGCCGCCGACCATCAGCGAAGGCTTGAGGTGGATGCGCGTGGGACTGTTGTGCCCGCCTGCGCGTTTGTTGCCGCGGATCGGCGACTTGGGCACGCTCACGGTTCGCTCGGGGGCGTGATAAACAATACACAGCCCAGGCGGGATGCGGGCGCTGACGATGGCGCGGGTGACCGTCGTACCGTGATCGTTGTAGAGTTCGACCCAGTCGTTGTCCACCACGCCGAGCGTCTTCGCGTCCTGTTCGCTCAACCAGAGCGGTTCGATGCCGCGCGAGAGCGTCAACATGCGGTCGTTGTCGAAATAGTTCGAGTGGATGTGCCACTTGGCGTGAGGCGTGAGGTAATTCAATTGAATGGTCTTGCCTTCGCGTTGACTCTTATCCAAATCGCCAAACTCCTGCGGATCAGGGCGCGGCTTGTAGGTGGGTAAATGCTCGCCATAGGCCAGATAACCTTCGTGATCGAGATAGAAATGCTGGCGTCCTGTCAGCGTGCGCCATGGAACGAGCCGATCCACGTTCAGGCAGTACGCGGAGTACGCCCGCCCATCGGTGACGATGCCCGTCCAAACGGGACTGTTAAGCAGACGATGCGGCTGGCGCACGATGTCCTTGAACGTCATGCGCGTGGCGCGCGTGGGTTCCGCCAGGTCGGTCAGTTTAAGTCCCATTCGTTCTTCTTCAGCCTGGAAGGCGCGGTACGCCACTTCGCCGTTCGTCTCGGGAGCCAGATGCAGGATGACATCTGCCGCGTCGCGCGCCACTTCCAACGACGGGTAACGCTGACCATTCCACTGGACGGTTGGCTTGGTGTCCAGCAATTGCTGGTACAGATCCGCCACGTCCCAGTGAATGCCGTGAATGGCGAGACCTTCCTTCTGTACTTTGGGACCGAACGAAACGAAGCGCTTGCCTAAATTCACATAATCGCGCTCGGTGATGACGAAGTTCGGCATGGTCACGCCAGGGATCGGGTCACATTCGTCGCGCGCCCAATCGCGGATGTGCGCCTGCGCCATCTCGGCGGGCGTGTCGTGTTGAAGTGGCATGGCAACCAGATCTCGCACGGGTTCGGGTAGATGCGTCTGTGCGAGTTCGCTGATCTTGCCAGCCAAAATTTTGAAGATATCCCAATCGGTTTTCGACTCCCACGAAGGCGGCACCGCCATCGTAAACGGATGGATGAAAGAATGCATATCGGTCGTGTTCAGGTCATCCTTCTCGTACCAGCTCGCGGTCGGCAGGACGATGTCCGAGTACAGCGCCGAGGTGTCCATGCGGAAGTTGATATCCACGATTAGGTCAAACTTGCCTTCGGGCGCGTTTTCGCGGTAATTCACTTCGTGGAAATGGCTTTTGTCCACTTCCTCCGAAATCACCTGATGGTGCGTGCCGAGATAATGCTTGAAGAAATATTCCTGTCCTTTGGCGCTGGCGTTGAGCGCGTTACTGCGCCAGATGAACCACAGGCGGGGCCAATTCTCAGGCGCATCGGGATCCTGGACGGCGAACTTGAGCTCGCCCGACTTGAGTTGGTTCACGATCCACTGCTTGATCTCCGCATCAGACTTCGCCCCAGCCTGCTCCGCCCGCTTGACGATTTCCAACGAACTGACGTTGAACTGCGGATACGACGGCAGCCAGCCCATCCGCACCGCGCGGATGTTTGCGTCAATGGTGTGTTCCTGGGTCATGTCGCGGTGGCGTTCGCCGTCGGGACGGGAGACAGGTTGAAGTTCCGTGTAGGTGCGTTCGTAGCGCCACTGGTCGCTGTTGATGTAATGGAAGGAGGGCGTGTTCATCTGGCGCGGTGGCTTGGCCCAATCCAAAGCAAATGCCAACGCCGCCCACGGCGCTTGTGGCGCGAGTTTTTCCTGCCCCACGTAATGATTCAATCCGCCGCCGTTGCGTCCCACGCAGCCCGTCATCATCAACGTGCTGATACAGGCGCGATAGATCAAATTGTTGTGATACCAGTGATTGACGCCCGCGCCGATGATGACCATGCACTTGCCCTCGGTCTTTTCGGCGGTCACCGCCCACTCGCGCGCAAACTGAATCACCGTCTGACGGTCGATGCCCGTGTAGCGTTCCTGCCAGGCGGGCGTATACGAAAGATTCTCATCATCGTAATCTGTAGCGTAGTCGCCTTCGAGTCCGCGCCCCACACCGAGCTGCGCCATCAATATATCGTAGATGGTTGCCACCTTGACTGCGCCATCAGATGTTTCGATGGTGCGCACGGGGACATCGCGCTGGAAGGATTTCCCTTCGCCGAACTCCGCAAACGAGACGGACAACCGCTCATCGGTCGCGCCGAGAAGCGTGAGTTGCGGACGGATCTCGCTTCCATCCAGACCGTCTTTCGGCTCCAGGTTCCATTGACCTTTCTGCGTCTGCCAGCGGAATCCGAGACTGCCTTGCGGCATGCGCGGCGCGTTGCTGATCTCATCCCAGACCAAAAATTTCCATTCGCCGTTTTCCGCGTCCTTCGTGCGCTCCACCTGCGCGGCGCGCAGCATACGACCTGGCACAAACTTCCCATCCACTTCATCCAGCACCACGAGGAAAGGCGCGTCGGTGTAGCGGCGCATGTAATCGAGGAAGTACGGCGTCGGGTTCTGATAATGAAATTCGTTCATGATGACGTGGTTGACCGCCATCCAGAACGCGCCGTCCTGCCCCGCATTGACAGGTACCCACCAGTCGGCGTACTTGGCGACCTGGCTGAAGTCGGGCGCGAAGACCACCAACTTGGTCCCGTTGTGACGCGCCTCCGCCGCGAAATGCACATCGGGCGTGCGCGTCATGCTCATGTTTGACCCGACCGAGGCAATGAACTTGGCGTTGAACCAATCCGCGCTCTCCGCCACGTCGGTCTGCTCGCCCCACACTTCGGGGCTGGCGGGCGGCAGGTCGCTGTACCAATCATAGAAACTCATGCTCACCGCGCCGAGCAATTGCATCAGGCGGCTTCCGCCCGCATAACTCAACATGGACATGGCGGGGATGGGCGAAAAACCGATGATGCGGTCGGGTCCATATTTTTTGATGGTGTAAATCGTGGACGCGGCGATGATCTCCAGCGTCTCGTCCCACTTCACGCGTCGGAACCCACCCTTGCCGCGTGCCTGCTGGAACGACTTGCGGGCGGATGAATCTTCCATGATGCTCGCCCATGCTTCGACGGGGTCGCTGTGTTTCTTCTTTGCTTCACGCCATAAGTCCATCAAGACGCCGCGCATGTAGGGATATTTGACGCGCACGGGGCTGTACTGATACCACGAGAAGGAGATGCCGCGTTGACACCCGCGCGGTTCGTACGGCGGCAGTCCCGGCTCCAGGCTGGGATAATCCAGCGCTTGCAACTCCCAGGTGACAATGCCGTCCTTGACATAGATGTACCAGGAACAACTGCCCGTGCAGTTGACGCCGTGCGTGCTGCGCACTACGCGGTCATGTTGCCAGCGATTCCGATAAAACTCCTCCCACTGACGGGCTTGCGGGTTGGCGATCTCCTCGATCCAATTCATAGCAACTCCTTTTGTGCTTTGTTGACCAACGGTCGACGCGCTCCACGCATCCGCCCGCGATAGAAGAATCCGATTACCAACGCCGCGGCCATGCTTCCAAACAGGCTGATGCCAATTACGATCAACTCCTTGTCGGATTCAGGCTGCCCTTTGGAAGAAAGTAGAAAGGCGATCAAATCCGCCTGCTCGTCTACGGTCAGCGGATGCGCGGTGTAAATGGGCTGCATGACGGGCGAAAGTTCTGGTCCGTAGTTGGAGAGAATCGAAGCAAGGGCAGTGTTGCTCCGTCTGCTGGAAACATCGGTCAGGTTGGGCCCCATCGCGCCGCCGCCAAGTAGTCCATTTTCGCCCACGCTGTGACATCCCATGCAGGGCGGACCGTCGTTTTGAAAATGAACATATCCCATAAAAAGGTTTTGTCCGTTTTCTGCGCTTCCAGCGGCGATGGCTGGCGCGGAAACCGGTTGCGTTGTTTTTCGCTCGGATGCCGAACCACAACCGGATAGGAAAAACGCGAAGAACGCAATGAGCAGGAATGATGTTCGTGTTTTGAATCGATCATTGGGACTAATCATGGGTTTTGCGGGCTCCTGATTTGGACGGGGGCGATTGGACGTTCCCATCCATCTCTGATTTTTGATGATTGCGCTTGTCGGCTTCCTGGTTTCGGATGGCGCAATCGCGTATCGCATCGAACAGGTTATTACCTTGAGCAGTCTTTGTATAGGTCAAGAAGACTCGAAAGATATTCTCGCTCAAGCCGACGCGGATCACTGACAGTTTCGGATATCGTTCGACAATGAACTTTGTCAGTTCGGCCGCTTCCTCGCTTTGCAGATTCTCATCGGCGATCAGAACCACGGAGGGCAGCATTTCGAGCAACTGCTGAGGAATGGTCGGATCTTCCAGATTCCAGGGGCCGATCAACTCGACGTCGCCATTTGTGCGCAGGATCATCTCCATGCTTTCGCCAAAGAGGTGTTGGGAACTGATTAATAAAACGCGTGGTTTTACCATAACGGTGTGTGATGAATTGAACAGTGTTGCAGCCAGTTTACTTAGGACCACACGAGATTCCCATCCTGCCACATCCCGCCTTTGGAATGAAAAAAGAGTGATTTTTCAATCACTCTTTTTCAAAAAAGAATTAGTTCTACCGACTAAAACATCCCTTTGATTTGTGCCGTTTTCGCCGCTTCACGCCGTGTGCGGACGTGAAGTTTCGATAGAATGTTACGAATGTGTGTCTTGACCGTGTTCAGGCTCACGTTGAGCGAGGCGGCGATCTCCTTGTCTGTTGCGCCCTCCGATACTCTTATCAATACCTGTTGTTCGCGTTCAGTCAGGGCACTCTCCTCCTCTGCACTGACCGCATCCTGCCTGCTCAAACGGCGAAATTCCATCAACATCCGCCCTGCCAAGGCCGGGGAAAGAGCCGCCTCACCGCGCAGCGCGCCACGCAGCATCGCCAGCATATCCTGGGAGCGAATCTCTTTCAGCAGGTACCCCTGCGCACCGTTTCGCAAGGCTTCGAAAAGTTTTTCGTCTTCATCGCGGACAGTCAACATGACGATGATGGTCTCCGGCAGGATCTGCTTGATCTTCCGTGTCGCATCCAGCCCGTCCATGCCGGGCATTTGCACGTCCATCAGGATCAGGTCAGGTTTTAATTCCTGCGCTTTTACAAAGGCCTCCAAGCCATCGTTGGCTTCGCCAACCACCTGCATGTCAGCCTGGGCGCCGATGATACCCGCAAGTCCCTCGCGAAAAAGGGCGTGATCGTCAGCCAGTAAAACGCGGACTTGTTTCATCTTGTTCGCTCTCCTTCATCGGCCACTTCAACGTCACCTTCGTCCCGCTTCCCTTGGTCGATTCGATCTCGACCGTGCCGCCAATGTGCGATGCGCGTGCTTGCATGACCTTTAAACCAAAGTGACCGTTCGGTTCGGGTTGCGACACGTCGAATCCTTTCCCATCATCTTCGACGGAAACAAAGTACTGATCATTCAATTGACCCATCCGCACCATCACGTGACCCGCTTCAGCATGGTTGGCGGCATTTTTCAGCGCCTCGCGCGTAATGTGCAAGATCTGCTCCAGCGTCTGACGTGAACACGGGACTCCCCCCTCCATTCGATTTTCCCAATCCACGGCCAGATTGTGCTGCTCGCCAAAATCCATGACTGATGTCTGGATTTGTTCCGCCAATCCGCGCCGTAATAGAGACTCGTCCATGAGTTGATCGATCGCCTGCCGTATCTGTTTTGTCGCGTCACGAATGGTGAGTCTGGTTTGTTCCAGTTTCTCCAAGGCGCCCTGTTTTTTTCCATCCTCGAGGAAATTCACCACCTGATCGGTCATCAAGCCAAGATAACCCAGGGTTTGGGCGAGACCGTCATGCATTTCCGCCGCGATGCGCCTGCGTTCGTCCAGCGTAGCCACGCGTTCCGCCTGCGCGAAGAGCCGGGCATTCTCCAATGCAATCGCGGCGACGTTCGCCAGTTTGGTCAACATATCCGCCGACTCGGCCACAAATTGATTTTGAGAAGGGCTGCCCACGCATAACGCACCAATCACACGATCTCCAACTCTCAGCGGAGCCGCCAAATGGCTGGCACGATAAACCTCCGATAACATGCGGCATCCGCTTTGGCAATTTCCCACGCCGCATTGCATGGCTTGTTCGCCTGCCATGACAGCATTGGCAAAATCCTCATCTGCACGCACCGTCTCTCCAACCACCGCGTCCTGCGGACCGCTTACCGCCTGCAGTTTTAACCAATGCTGATTCGCATCCACCAGACAAAGGGAGGCCACCTCGCCCCCCAGCAGCGTGCGTGCTTTCTCTGTGACGGAGTTCAATACCTGTTGGATTTCGAGCCGCGAAGAAATTTCGCGGCTGACCTCGTTGAGCATTTCAAGTTCGTGAGTGCGCTGAGTCACGCGCTGTTCCAACGTCGAATTCCAACGCATGAGCTCCTCGCGCGCCTGGTGTAGACGAGAGCGCATCTCATCGAATGCGCGTGATAACGTCCGCATCTCCGTCGGACCTTGGACTTGTACCTGCGTCTCCAGATCGTTCTCCCCCAGGCGTTTTGCAGCCAACCCCAAATCCTGAAGAGGTTTTAGCAATGAGCGGCGGATGATCCATGCGCCTGCCGCCAGCAATGTCAGGGCGCACGCCAAAAAAGCAATCTGAATGGCGCGCAGGCGATTCACCTTGGTGGTCGAAGCTGTTTCATAAAGATGCACGACCAAATCCGCTTTCTGGACCAGATCATCGGATTGCTTTTCAAGAGTGGCCTGTAGCAAAGCAGACTCAGACGCGGAAGAAGTCATGGACTCCAACGTAATAAGATATTCCTTCCATGCCGAATCCATCATATTCAAAGCGTCGAGTATTTGCGGGTCGCGTGTGACCGGCAATTTCACCACATCATTTGTCAGGTAGGGCGCAACCCCGCCATCCCGCAGGGCAGATAATGTCTTGCTAAAGGTTTGCTTGGCCTCCCTCAAATCGGCGATTGCGGTTTCATCTCCATCCTGCACTTGAAAAGCCAACCGTGTCATTTGCTGAATCAGCATGCGTTGACGCCCAGACAGGTTAATGACCAATGCATCCTGCTGTTGGGCTTGCAAACCCCAATAAGTGACTCCAACAGAAACGATCACAAGCAGGACGAATTCCGTAAAAAGAATGGCAAGTTGAACTTGAAGACGATGGAACATGAGTTTTTGGGAGTGGTGCCATTGTTTCGATATGCATTTTAATTATAACATCCGGTGTTGGGAAAAATTCTCCTCAACTTGATCCATGAGGAGTACTTGGCAGATTTACAGGCAGGTATCGATGCATTAAAAATAGTCGTTCCTCAAAATGACGAGGAACGACATACCTTGTTCTTACTCAAAAAGCGGGTTGTAGATGCTTTAATTGAACGAGTAACTATAAACAGAGTCCGTGATAGAGTTGTTGAAATCTGCCTAGATTTACCCAAATTTCTTGATCGGGAAGCAGGGTGAAAAAACTTTTCAGGACGGAGAGGATTATTATTTCACCACTCTTCCTTCTTCTAACAAAGCTAATTCTTTAGTGCGCGGCGTGTTTGGCTTTATGCGCCGCGTCTTCCATCGCTTCAAACATCTCCTGAGCGGATTCAGGCGTGAGGCGTTGATCCAAGATTGGCAGGTAGACTTCCTCTTCCTTCGCAAAGTGAAGTTTGACCAGCGCATACGCGCCGTACAATACGCGCCGCAGGGATTTGACCTGTTCTGCGTTCAACGTTGCGCCGCTGATGCCTTTCTTCAGCGAAGCCAATTCTTCGATGTAACGACCGACTTCCACATGGTCGCGGCTCATGGTCTTGGTGGCATCGGGACTGCCGAGCACTTTCTGCACCACGGGGTAGAGCGCGGCCTCCTCCGCTTCGGCATGGGGTTTGAGATGATTGGCAAGGAAGTCATAGACCTCCTCCACGCCGCGCTGAATTTCAGCAATTGGCGCGTCGCCGATCAGTTCCGCTACCTGGCGGATTTGGTCAACGGACGGGAATAATTCTTTGTGTTCATCGCGCAAGGGTTGAGTCAGGGTGGTCATGGTTGATCTCCTTTTGGGTTTGGATATTTATGCCCCTACTGTACTCCTCCCCTCCAAAAAATTACATGACGCAGGTCAATTAACTGCACCCTTTTCCGCCAGATATTTCAAACGCTTCGCGTCCGTGATCGTCACCCACTTGCGCCCCGACTTGATCAGTTTCTCTTCAGCAAAGCGGCTCATCACGCGGCTGACCGTCTCGGTGGTCGCGCCCGTCATTGCCGCCAGATCCTGCCGCGAAAAGGGGAGTTGAATCAAAACATTATCGCCGCGCGCCTCGCCCATTTTTCCCGCCAAACGCAGCAGCGCCGCGGCGATCCGTTGTTCCGCGGTGAATGAACTCAATTGCTGGACGATCTCCCGCGATTCCGCCAAACGCTGGCTGACCACTTCCAGCGCGCGCCGCGCAACTTCGGGATGTTCGGAAAGAATCGCTTCAAAATCGGCGGAGGAGATTTGCAAGATGCAGCAGTCGGTTTGCGCGATGGCGGTCTCAGCGTAGACACGCCCGCCGAGAGCGGTCAACGCACCGAAGTAATCGCCGCCGTGCAGGATATCCAGGAGCACTTCGCGCCCCGAAGCGGAATTGCGAATCAACTTGACTTTTCCCATCGCGACGAGATATAGGAACTTTGCATCATCGCCCTCGAAATAGATGCGTTCGTCCGCGCGCGCATCGCGGTCATGGAAAAGTAAATTGATCTTGGAGATCGCTTCGGCGGGCAAATGTTTGAAGAATGGCAAACGCCCGACGATCTTCAAACGATAGTCTAACGAACAGGCTGCAGGGTCAACCCATTCCAAACGTACTGGAGATTTTGGACGAGTCATAAGTTATCCTTTTACTATTCCCAGTATACATCCCTGACCTCGTTGTAGGAAAAGTAATACTTGCAACTGAAGACAAGCGTAAAGTTCAATTGCTCCCCATTTCGTATTGATTTTTGCATGCTCGTTCCGCTTTGGACGTATTTGCCATTATCAGCAGATTCAATTCTGCCTTAATGATCATCTCACGGGATTGACGTCTTAAGTACCGTGTAATAATTCTTAGGGGCTTGGCATGCCGTGCAGAAAACCAACGAAGACCAACTCATCAATTGCGCGTATCGCATGTTGTTCGCCAGCATTGAATACGAGCAGTGTGTTCGGCCCACAGGTATGCTCAATGCCATCACTGCCCGTAAAGACACCCTGTCCTTTTAACACCACGACAAAAAATGGAGAACTGGGCGCATTGTGTTCGCGGATGGATTGACCTGGCCTAAGCGTAAAAAGTATTGCACGTCCTTGCCTGTCAGCATGGAATGGTTCAGCATGAGGATTTTTGTCTCCAAATGTCAAGTTTTCCAATAGGTTTGCAACTTTCATTTTTGACTCCTTCCAGCATATACTGGTACTGAATTTTGGAATACTTTGCATATAATGGAATTAACACCCTAAATATTATAGGGTTGGACTAGAAAGCCTTTCTGAGGGATATATTAATTGCATCACTCAAGAACTCCAAGGCTGAGATTTCTGCTCTCAGCCTTGGACGTCTACATCTGGAAACTGTGTCTAGTTTGAGGCGGGACGGCCGATTTGCACACGCCAGATCTCGGGACCCTGCTCCACATATTCCCAAGAGAACTGCCCCTCGTGCTCATGGACGAATTGGTAATACAGCGGCTTCGGGTCGTGATCGTTGACCAGGATAAAGCTCTGCCCTGGCGCCAGGCTTTCATACGCCTGGAAAATCGTCGGGTGCTTCTGCGGCGGGGGGATTTGTCGTACGTCCAGGGTGGTTGTTACGTTGTCGCTCATTTTGTGTCTCCTTTGGTTTTGGCTTGCATGTGATTCTTTTCGATACGGACTAAAATACTCCAAATTTCAACTCTCGTCTTTGCGGAAGCGCAAAGAACGACCAACGATCATTTTTATTGTGCTGTGCTCACCTCACTTTCTCAGCAATTTTTCCAAAAAGCGCTGAAGCGCAAGCGCATTGTTGTGTTCCGTATCATGCGCGCTGTACAGAAGGGTCACATCGCCGCGTTTTGCAGATTCGAGAATCGGCTCCCACGCATCTGGGTTGGATTTCAATTCAGCCCAATATCGCTTCTGAAATTCTTCCCACTTAAGCGGATCGTGCCCGAACCAGCGCCGCAGATCATTGCTGGGCGCGGCCTCTTTGAGCCACGCATCCATCCGCAACGCCTCCTTCTTGACCCCGCGCGGCCACAACCGCTCGACGAGGAATCGCGTCCCGTCGCTGGATTCGGCTTTTTCGTAAACGCGCTTTAATTTAAACATGACGTCTCCTTTCAAGCCGCGATCACCGATTTTTCGGACAAACTTTTCAGCAGCAAATGAAAGTAGATCAAGCCGCCGAAACCCTTCCACGGGCTGATTACATAATGGACTGCCTCGTAATTCAATTTTTCAGGCAGCCCCAGCCAGCGCTGCAGATGATTACGCGCGCCGACATCGTCTGCAGGGAAGATGTGCGTTCGTCCGAGACCGCGCAACAGGAAGTATTCCGCCGTCCAGCGTCCCACACCTTTCAAGTCGCACAGACGGTTGATCGCGCCTTGGTCGTCCAGCGAACTGATTCCGTCCAGGTCGAGTTCTCCCCGAACGATCGCTTGCGCAATACCAGTGATGTAGCGTGCCTTCTGATAACTGAACTTCATCCTGCGCAAGTCTTCGATGTCCGCGTCCGCCAGATCCTGCGGACGCGGAAAGGCGTGGAAAACGCCATCCTCGGTTTGGAGCGCCAGCCCGTACGTCTCCACAAGACTATTGAGCAGACGAATACCCATCGTCAGCGTGAGCTGCTGGCACGCAATCGCGTTGACCAATGCTTCGAAGGGCGAAAGCAGACGCGGCGGTTTGAAGCCGCGAAATTGATCCGCCACGGGTCTTAGCCTGTCATCACTTTCCGCCAGGCGATAAAAGTCATCCAGACTCAAAGTGATTCCGAGCAAACGCTCCAAAGATGCAATGACCTGGCGCTCCGTGTTCTCACCCGATTTTTGGCAATGGACGGAGACCCGCAGGCGCGGCGCTTCAGGCGGACTTGCCTGGCTCACTGCGACTTCGAACGGCTCGCCATCAGCAGTGACAAGGACGCGGCGGTAGGTCGCACCGTCCCAGCGGTCAACAAGGTTATCGGGGCGGCGGCGAAGCGCCCAGGCGGTGAGATCCAACCGAAAGGGCGGAACAGGTTCGAGGTCCAGAAAGAAGCGGTTCACGAATCCGTTTTATGATTTCGACAACGAATTCTTTTTCGAAGTCGGATGGTCGGGCTGGTAGGAACCCGCTGGCGTGCGGAAACTGATCGCCAGCCGATTCCAACCGTTGATGGCAACGAGCGCCAGGGTCAGATCCACGAGTTCTTTTTCCGAGAAATGTTGGCGCGCTTCGTCGTAAACTTCATCGGGCACACGCGACTTGCCAACGAGGGTCACGGCATCCGCCCAGGCGAGCGCGGCGCGTTCACGTTCGCTGAAGAACGGCGCTTCGTGCCACGCGCTGACCGCGTATAAACGTTGCTCGCTTTCGCCGTAGGTGCGCGCGTCTTTGGTGTGCATGTCAATGCAATACGCGCAGCCGTTGATCTGGGAGGCGCGCAGTTTCACCAGTTCGATCAAAGTGGCTTCCAGACCGCAACTGTGAATGTACGTCTCCAGTTGGTGTAGACCTTCCACTCCTTGCGGGGCAACTTTGGAATAATTCAAACGCTGTTTCATTTTGTAAATTCCCTTCCGGGTTGTTGTTTCTCTGCTTGGGACGAATGTTGTAACGCCTTTTGGAACAACTCGCGCGTGGCGGCGTAACAGCCTTCGCCGCTGCACGGCAGGCGCCCCACCGAGAGGATCTTGCCATCCTGTATTTTGGGATATGCCAGCGGGTGCCGAAGTTTGGCGCCGTCGTTCAGCATCAGGGTCGGTGTGCCGCGCACGCCAAATTTTTCTTTCCCAAGCTTTCCCTCTTCAAGAATGGCCGCGCGCGCCTCGCCGCTATTAAAGAAGTGCGTGAAGTGATCCATGTCCAAACCTGCTTCGCGGGCAAGGTCGAGCATCACTTCGCGCTTGCCGATGTTGCGGCCTTCAGCAAAGAAGGCGCGTCGGATGCGTAGATCGAAGTCGCGCCCGATCTGCTCGCCTTGTTGGAAGGCGATCCAGGCCGCGTCGAAGGCGGGCAGCGTCGTTGTGGGGAAGTCATCCGAAAACGGCTTGAAGATGGCTTCGGGTTCCTGCAACGCTGCCAGCCAGATTTCCAATTCCAATTCGCGGCGGTCAGGCGGACCTCCGCCATACACTTCCAACGGAAAGGCTCGTTCCACCACTCGGACTCGCCCTTCATATTCAGGCGCTATTTTGTGCAGGCGCACGGCCGCAACGTAGCACCAGGGTCAATAGTATTCCGCCCATTCCCAAAGCTCAGGAAGATCTTTTTCTGTCATGTTGATGCCTCATTTCCAATTTGTGTCATTGAGTCTGGAAGTTCATTCGGCTTTGATCCTGCCGATCAGATCCTGTGCGGTGAACGGCCTGGGTTCAGTCAGCAAGGCAACCGCCTCTGTCACCTTTTTCCACACGTTCCACAACAGCACACCGCGTACACGTCCGCCCTCAAGATAATAGACCGTGCCTTTCTGGAAAGGCTCCTGCCAATCCATCACCATCTCCAGTTTGCTGCTCAACTCGCCGACCGCCTCATAGCCGAACTCGAACAAGTCGGAATAAAAGGATGGCGTGTGCGTGTACGGCTCATCCGCCCCCGCCATGTTCCGTCCAGCTTGTTTGCCCATCCGCAGCGCGTTGTCTTCGTGCTCCACGCGAATCATTTTTCCCAGCGTTGCGTGAGGGAACATCGCCACATCGCCCGCCGCGTACACATCGGGCGCGGACGTGCGCTGATGGTCGTCCACGACAATGCCGTTCTCGACTTTCAACCCTGCGGACTTCGCCAACTCGACGTTGGGGCGGAGTCCCAGCCCAGCCACCACGCCGTCCACTTCAAACGTGCGCCCGCTTCGGGTCTGGACTTTGAGGCGGTTCCCCGTTTTCTCGAGGCTCGCCACCCCATCGACTGGTACGAGTTCCACCCCTTTCTTGCGGTAGGTGTCGTTCAGGAATTGGGAGAGTTCAGGCGGATAAATATTCTCGCCGATCGCATTCTCCAGAAAGACCATCGTCACCCGTTTGCCTTGCATGTTCAAGATCGCTGCCACCTCCGAGCCGATGAAGCCCGCGCCAATGACGAGAAACCGCTGGCCCTGTTCAGAGAGGGCGCGCAGGCGCTGATAATCCTGAAGCGTGCGGAAATAAATGATCTGCTCATCCCCGAACGGCAGGCGGATGGGCGCTCCGCCAGTGGCCAGCAACAATTTGTCGTAAGCGTATTCATCGCCTTGGTCATCACGGACTCGCTTTGCCGTTGGGTCAAGTTCGGTCGCTTTACGGCCGAGATGAAAATTGACATTAAGTTTCTCTGTCCCGCGCCAGATCTTTTCGAACGGGCGGCCCTTCCACATGCCCTTGGAAAGCGGCGGGCGGGCATAAGGCATGTCGGCTTCGAGGCCGATCATGCCGATCGAGCCATTTGGGTCAAGTTCACGAATTCCGCGCACGGAGGCGTCGGCGGTCATGCCGCTTCCGACAATCAGATACTTGTAAGTCTTCATCTGCTGTCCTTTCCAGATTTTTAGGAATCTTTGAAGAAGGGATTTTCGATAAATCATACCACAATTATTTATATTTTTATATTAAAAATATAAATAATGCCGTGCGCAGCCCCCTTTAGAACACCGTGAAAATGCAGAGTTCATCCGCTCAAGGCCCATGGGATTGGGATGAACCATATTTCATCCTTTCTCGATCAGGAACTTCGCTCAAATTTTGCCCGCCCTTCCCAAAACTCGAGCCGATTCCCTTCAGGGTCATGTACATAAATCGTCCTTGAGCCCCACACCTCTTTGATTGGCGTCGACTGGATTCCCGCCTCCTTTAAATCTGCCAGCGCCTGTTCCAAATCCGCCACTTGGAGGCTGATCGTAACGCCTTTTCCGCCGCCGCTTTTTACCGATGCGCGAGTTTCGTCTGCAACGCTTAATCGGGACATCTCATTAAGTTTGAATTCCATGAACCAATCATTGGACAATAGCGCCAGCAACTTAATGCCGTCCCTATAAAATGCAACGGTTTCCTGCCACTTCTTGCAATATAAAATCGTGTTGGTGGATTTGATCTTCAACTGTGGCTCCTCGATTTGTAAATGATGCTACTTAACAAACCTTCGTATGCATTATCGCATAGAACGAATAAATAGTTGTACAAAAATTAAAATCGTCAGTAGAATAAAGCCATGAAATCACTTCTTAATCGCTTCCCCCTTCCGTTCCTCGCGCTTGCCATCCTTGCTTTGCTTGTTGCGCTCTGGGCGGGACTCATGCGTCTCGGCTGGCAACTCCCCGCGCTGGCTCCCTCGCTCTCACTGGCGCACGGTCCGCTGATGATCTCTGGATTTTTGGGGACTCTCATCACGCTTGAACGCGCCGTCGCGTTGAAACAAAAGTGGATGTATATCTCTCCGCTTCTTGCCGGACTGGGAGGCTTGCTCACGTTTCTGATTCAGACTCCGCCCCTCGGTCCGATTCTGCTCACACTCGCCAGCCTCGGCGGAGTCGGCATTCTGTTCGAGATCACGCGCCGCGAGACTGCCCTCCACACCGTGACGATGCTGCTCGGCATGGTCGCGTGGTTTGCTGGCACATTGCTTTGGCTGTTCGGTTGGCAGATTTTTCAAGTCGTCTTCTTCTGGCAGGGATTTCTAGTGTTGACCATCACGGGCGAACGCCTCGAGTTGAGTCGCGTCCTGCGACCCTCGCGGCAACAACAAATCATGTTCGGCGCGATCATCTTCATCTATCTGGTGGGAATCATCCTCGCGATTTTTAATCCACAGATTGGCACGCGACTGAACGGCGCAGCGCTGATTCTGATCGCGCTGTGGTCGGTACGGAATGACATAGCCTGGAGAAACATCAAACACAAACTTCCTCTCACGCGGTACATCGCGTGGTGCCTCGCGCTCGGATTCATATGGCTCGGCGTCGGCGGTGGATTAAGCCTGGGGTTTGGCGCGCAAGTTGCAGGTCCAAGATATGACGCACTGCTACACGCGGTCTTTCTCGGCTTCGTCATCTCCATGATCTTCGGTCATGCGCCGATCATCTTCCCCGCCATCCTCGGAATCCCGATCAACTTCCAGCCCGCGTTTTATCTGCAATTGGCGTTACTGCACCTTTCGCTTGCCTTGCGCGTGATCGCCGATTACGCCAACTTGTATTCCCTGCGCATGTGGGGCGGGCTGCTGAATGAAGTTGCGATTTTGTTATTCATCGGGTTGACAGCGTTCTCCATTCGCAAAAGTTTGGCGGTGAAATAACCATGCCATTGCTCACGCGCACATTCATCAAAACCGCACTGATCTGTTTTGCGTTGGCGCTGACGCTCGGCATCGCGCTGGCGGCAGGCGTCACGAACGGACTGTTTCCCATCTATATTCATCTGCTTGTCTTCGGCTGGTTGACGCAATTGATCTTCGGCGTTGTCTTCTGGATGTTCCCCATGCAATCCAAAGCGAAACCGCGTGGGAGTGAAACACTCGGCTGGTGGACATATGCTTTGCTCAATGTCGGTTTACTCTTGCGCGCAATTGCCGAGCCAATTCAAGCGGCACAATCCAATCTGTTCAGCGGGTGGACGCTTGTTCTTTCGGCCGTGCTTCAATTCACAGCGGGATTGTTGTTCGTGATCAACACATGGGCAAGAGTCAAGGAAAAGTAGATGCCACGCTTAAGT
>CAZGFR010000023.1:0-11208 GCA_964524485.1 uncultured Anaerolineaceae bacterium
GAAAAAGTCTCTCTGGACTGTGCTCAGCCTGCTGCTGATCGCCAGTGTTTTGCTCGCCGCCTGCGGCACCACCGCCACCCAGGCCCCCGCTACCGAAGCTCCCGCCATGACGGAAGCTCCTGCCATGACCGAAGCCCCCACTGAGGCCCCCACCATGGCGCCCGCTGAACCCATCACCATCACCTTCTGGGAACAGGAAGGCGAGGATGTCGATGTGTTCATCGATCAGCTCATCGCCGATTTCCAGGCTGCCAACCCCAACATCACCGTTGAGCGCACTCACTACGAAAACGAAGCGCTGCGCGATCAGTTCCAGACCGCCTCGCTCGCCAATGCCGCTCCCGATGTTGTCCGCGTGCCGAATGACTTCGCCGGTCCCTTCAGCGCTCTCGACATCGTGGCCCCCACCAAGGACATCTTCGATGACGCTTTCCTGGGCCAGTTCTTCCAGGGCGCACTCGACCCGGCCATTGTCGCTGGAACCCTCTACGGCGTTCCTGACAACTACGGCAACCACCTGATGCTGATCTACAACAAGGACCTGATTGCCGAACCGCCCGCCACCTTCGATGAACTGATCACCAAGGCCAAGGAATTGACCACGGGTGATGTTCAGGGCTTTGCCTATAACCTGAACGAACCGTTCTGGGGCGCTGGCTTCTATGGCGCCTTCGGCGGCTGGCCGCTCGATGCGAATGACAAGCCTCAGTTCAACAACCAGGCTTTCATCGACTACCTGACCTTTGTTGCCAAGCTCAAGACCGACGGCGTTGTCCCCGCTGAATGCGATTACAACTGCGCCGACACCCTGATGAAGGACGGCAAGGCCGCCATGATCATCAACGGCGACTGGTCGCTCGGTGACTACACCAAGGCTCTCGGTGACAAGATGGGTGTTGCCCCGGTTCCCACCATCAACGGCAAACCCTACACCGAAATGACCGCTGGCAAGTACTTCATGGTCTCCAAGGCCGTGTTGGACGATCCCGCCCGCAAGGAAGCTGTCAAGACCTTCATCACCTACATGACCTCTGCCGAGGTTCAGAAGAAGTGGTTGGACGAGTTCAAGCGCTTGCCCTCCAACTCCGAGGTTGCGAAGGATCCGAGCATCGCCAGCGACCCGATCCTGGCTGGCTCCATGGCCGCCCTGAGCGTTGGCCGCGGCCAACCCGCCGCTCCTGAAATGCGCTGCGCCTGGGATGCCTGGCGCCCGAATCTGGAAGGCGTCATGGCTGGCACCCTCAGCCCCGCGGATGCCGCCGCTGCCGCCCAGCAGTCTGCCGATGAGTGCGTCGCTACGCTCGGTCAGCCGACCGCTACTCCATAGTTCGACCGTTACCTGTTGGAGGGGGGGCATTTGCCCCCCCTCTATTCTTATGTATTTGTGAGGCCAAGCATGGAAAACCAATCCGCAATACGACGGTTGCTACCCTACATTTATTGGCTCGTGGGTATTTTTGCCATCTATTTTCTGCTTAATTATCTGATTTCACCGTTCAGTTCGGGGATTTCCCTCAACCTGAAAACGGTCGTGGCCCGAGTCAAGGAAATTGGGACGTTTCTGGTCGGGATCGGTTTGGGGCTGGGATTGATCGAGGCGTATTTTTATCAGATCTTCTTCCGCCAGCCCTCGAACCCCACCACCAGGATCATCATGCGCAGCCTGCAGGTCGTTCTCGGCGCCTTGGTGCTTCTCACCCTGTTTGCATTCTTTGAAATCACTGACTTATATCGCCTGGGGGACTCCTTCCTTGCCACCGTTATTCATATCCCCCTGACGCTGTTTGGCGCAATCCAAAAGGCGTTGTTGGGTGCTGGGGTAGCCAAGACCAGTGCCGGGTTATGGAGTGGACTGGTATTATCCCTCGTCATCATCATTATCTATGGGGCGATTCATCTGATTAGTATTCCCCGTCACAGCCGTCTTGGCCTGGCTTACCTGCTCGTCCTCCCGGCGTTGATCGGTGTCTTGTTCCTCATCATTTATCCCTTCCTTTTCGAGATCAAACTGGCCTTCTCGAATGCGTCCCTGGGAACCCAGGCAACCAAAAATGCGCAATATGGCTTGATTTACGGATGGAATAATCTGGTCACCCTGTTCACAGGAAAGGTGGCCAAAGATGCGAGGTTCTTCGAGGTGCTTGGACGTACCGTCCTATGGACGGTCATCAACGTCACTTTCCACGTCGGCGGCGGCATGGCCCTGGCTCTGTTACTGCACCGCCCGATGAAACTGCAAGGCTTTTATCGCACCCTTCTGATCGTCCCGTGGGCCATCCCCACCACGATCGCGGCCATGGCATTGCGCAACGAATTCGACAGCCGCTATGGTCTGTTCAACATCCTTTTGACGGATCTTAACCATTGGCTGGCCTCTGTCAGCCAGGGTACGGTCAACATCATCGGGATAGGAAATCTATTTTCGTGGCTGGCCGCCCACATCGGTCCAGTAAGCTGGAAACAGGATCCGTTCTGGGCATTCGTCTCCATCCTGATCTCGAACATCTGGCTGGGCATCCCGTTCATGTCGGTCATCATCCTCGGCGGCCTGCAAAGCATTTCGAAGGAATACTACGAAGCCGCAGAGATCGATGGCGCCTCCAAATGGCAGCAATTCGTCAGCATCACGCTGCCGCTGCTGCGCCCCGTGTTGACCCCTGCGATCGTGCTCGGTGTTGTGTGGACCTTCAACAAGTTCGATATCATCTACCTGATCACGCAGGGCGGGCCGCAGGAAAAGACCGACATCCTGGTCTCGTCCATGTACAAAGCCGCGTTCCAGTTCTATCGGTATGGATTTACGGCAATGTTTGCGCTGGTGATTTTCGTGATCCTGTTCCTGTTCACCTTGTTCTATCTGCGCATTACCAATGGCCTGAAATCGGTCAGCGAATAAGCGGCAAAGGAAACCACGATGTCAACCTCAAAATCCAATCCCAACCCGATCACCAAGTTCCTGCGCTGGTTCTTCTATCGCGCGCGGGGTGACAGCCCCTTCAAGACGATCCTGATCCATGCCGCGCTGATCATCGCCTCCGTCATTGCTGTATATCCCGCCTTGCGCGTGGTGACCATCTCCCTGCGTCCCAATGACACCCTGCTGACAACCGACCTGCGCATCATCCCCGAGAATGCGACCCTCGACAACTACAAGGAAGTCCTCTTTGGCTCGCCCGAAAAGAATCGCACCTCCGATTTCTTCCTGTGGCTCTGGAACTCGCTTTCGGTCGTCAGTGTCACCTCCATCATCAGCATGATCCTGGCTGCGATCAGCGCATACGCGTTTTCGCGCTTCAAATTCCCCGGGCGCACTGCGGGGTTGATCTTCCTGCTGACCACACAGATGATCCCGGCAGGCATGCTGCTTCTGCCATTGTTCATCATGCTGGCCCAGCTGAAGATGATCAACACCGCCCTCGGATTGATCATTGCCTACTCAGTCAGTTCCGTGCCGCTGACGATCTGGACCCTCAAAGGCTACTTCGACACCATCCCGGTCGACCTCGAAGAAGCCGCCCTGATCGACGGCGCTTCACGCTTCACCGTGTTCACGCAGATCATTCTCCCGCTCTCCACCCCTGCCCTGGCCATTGCCTTCCTCTTCAGCTTCATGGGTGGCTGGAGCGAGTATCTCGTGGCGCGCGTGGTGCTGCAAAAGAACGAGATGTTCACCTGGCCATTGGGCATTTTCACCTACGCCCAACAGTTTACCGTGTCGTGGGGACAATTCTCCGCTGCCTCGGTGCTAATCGCCATCCCGGTCATGATCCTGTTCCTCTACTCGTCCAAGTGGCTAATCTCGGGCCTCACGCTTGGCAGCGTGAAAGGCTAAAGGGACAGCAATACAAACTTCGGGGCGGTCCCAGCGACCGCCCTTTTTATTCTGGAAGTTCAAATGAAGAATAAATTGTTCTCCCTCTTGATCCTTGTATTCCTGCTGACAGCCTGCGCACCCGCCACACCGGCCCCGCCCACTGCCACTCCCCTGCCGCCCACCCCTGTTCCCGAAACGGGCCCGTGGTGGAGTGGCCAGGTCTTTTATGAGATCTTTGTCCGCAGTTTCAATGACAGCAACGGGGACGGTATCGGTGACTTCAATGGGATCACCGCCAAACTGGATTATCTCAACGATGGCGATCCCACCACCACCGCCGACCTGGGCGTGACGGGCATCTGGCTCATGCCCATTTTCCCCTCCCCTTCCTATCACGGTTATGACGTCACCGATTATTATTCGGTCAATCCGCAATACGGAACGATGGATGACTTCAAGAACCTGCTTCAGGAGGCCCATAAACGCGGGATCCATGTGATCATCGACATGGTCTTGAATCACACCTCAGACAAACATCCCTGGTTCAAATCTGCAAGGAGCGACGTTAATTCCCCCTATCGCGACTGGTATATCTGGAGCGACACCGACCCTAAGTATTCTGGACCGTGGGGCGAGCGGGTATGGCATCCCTCCACGAGTGGGTATTACTACGGAATCTTCGAAAGTTTCATGCCCGACCTGAACTACGAAAATCCCGCCGTGACCCAGGAAATGGAAAAGGTCAGTGCCTTCTGGCTAACAGATGTGGGTGTGGACGGGTTCCGTCTCGACGCGGCCAAGCATCTGATCGAGGATGGGACGCAGCAGCAAAACACCCAGGCTACGCATGATTGGTTCAAAGGCTATCGCGTGGCTTATAAAGCAGATAATCCCAACGCATTGACGGTCGGCGAAATCTCGGGTGACAACGACAAGACCCTGGCCAGCTATACCAGCGGCGACCAGCTCGACCTGGTCTTCGATTTCAACCTGGCCACCGCCTTTATCAGTTCGGCCAACAGCGGAAAAGCGACTCCCGCCGTGACCGCGCTGAAGATCAGTTCCACCCTCATGCCCGAGGGACAATACGCGCCGTTCCTGTCCAACCACGACCAGGATCGTGTGATGTTCACGCTCGGAAACAACCCAGGCAAAGCCAGGGTCGCCGCGTCCCTGTTGCTGACCTCACCAGGGACACCCTTCCTCTACTACGGTGAAGAAATCGGCATGATCGGATTCAAGCCCGACGAAAATATTCGGCGACCCATGCAATGGTCGGCGGAGAAAAATGCGGGATTCACAACAGGCAAGCCCTGGCGAAGCGTGGCGACCGATTATGATACGGTCAACGTCGAAGCACAGATGGCGGACCCCGCTTCGCTCTGGTCCCACTATCAGGCGCTGATCAGCCTGCGAAATGCGCACCCCGCCCTCAGGTCGAACGAGACCGCTTTTGCCAAGTCAGGCAGTTCGGCGGTGTTTGCATCCATCCGCAGCAGAGATGGAGAAAACATCCTCGTGCTGATCAACCTGGGCGCGGATCCCGTCAAAGGCTACACGATCAGCCTGGACAAGTCAGCGCTGCCTGCGGGTAATTACTCCCTGGTCTCATTGATGGGCGGGGATGCAGCCAATCCGCTGAGCGTGAACTCACAAGGCGGATTCAAGAACTTTTCCCCCACGCTGGAATTACCGCCTTTCTCAACGTATATTTTCCAATTGAAAGGAGAATAACATGACCACTCCCAAAGATTTGGAGCGTTATCGCGCCAACCTGCAAAAGGAGATCGATGGTGCCTTCCAATATCGCGCCCTGGCCGCCGCGGAGAAGAACGCGAAGCTGGCTGAGGTGTACACCAGACTGGCAGACACGGAAGAAAAGCATGGCGCCGTCTGGGCGGCCAAATTGAAAGAGGCGGGCGCTCCGAATCTGCCCAGCCGTCCCTCCTGGCGCGCGCGGACCCTCGGTCAGCTGACGCGCTGGTTCGGGGCCAAGTTCGTGCTGCAGACCATCGTCGGCAACGAAGCCAGCGACAGCCGCGCCTACGATGACCAGCCCGAAGCGGAGACGACCGCCATGGCCGCCGACGAGAAAGCCCACGCCCGCACCCTGGCACAGATCAGCGGGGCGGCCAGCGGCAACACGGGCAGCGCCGTCGCAATGGTGGAGGGACGTCACCGTTCGGCGGGCGGAAATGCCCTGCGCGCCGCCGTGCTGGGCGCCAATGACGGTCTGGTCTCGATCCTCAGCCTGGTGATGGGCGTGGCGGGCGCCAACCTCGCCAGCAGTGACGTGCTCATCGCGGGCCTGGCGGGCCTGCTGGCGGGCGCAGGCTCGATGGCCATGGGCGAATGGCTTTCGGTGCAGAGTTCGCGCGAACTCTACGAACATCAGATCGCCATCGAGAAAGAGGAGATCGCCCAGAATCCTGCCGAGGAACAGGAGGAACTCTCGCTAATCTACCAGTCGAAGGGACTCACCGAGGAACGTGCGCGCGAACTGGCCGCCAAGATCATGGCCGACCACAGCGTCACGCTCGATACGCTGGCCCGCGAGGAGTTGGGCATCGATCCCGAGGAGTTGGGCGGCTCGGCTTGGGAGGCGGCGCTGACCTCCTTTTTCCTGTTCGCCTTCGGCGCGGTTTTTCCGATCCTGCCCTTCTTCTTCCTGCAAGGGCTGAACGCCGTCCTCACCAGTCTGGCCGTCAGCGGGGTGGGATTGTTCATCATCGGCGCGGCCATCACACTGATGACGGGCCGCAACGTGTTCTACTCGGGCTTCCGTCAGGTGCTCTTCGGCCTGGGTGCGGCGGCGCTGACCTTCGGCGTCGGCAAACTCATCGGCGTGACCGTAACAGGGTAAAATAGTCCGTTGCCCGCTCCTGGGCAAGCCAGGCACATTTCATTCACCGAGGTACTTTCGACATGACCACCACCCCCGATTGGGTCAAGGATGCCGTTTTTTATCAGATCTTCCCCGACCGTTTTGCGCGCAGCGAACGCCTGACCAGGAATGGTCTGACCTTCGAGCCTTGGGACTCGCCTCCCACCACCTTCGGCTTCAAGGGCGGCGACCTGTACGGCGTGGCCGAACGGCTGGACTATTTGCAGGACCTGGGCATCAACGCGCTTTACCTGAACCCGATCTTTGCCTCCGCTTCGAACCACCGTTACCACACCTACGATTATTACCACGTCGACCCGCTGCTGGGCGGGGACAACGCCCTGCGCCATCTGCTCGACGAGGCCCATAAACGCGATATGCGCGTGGTGCTCGACGGCGTGTTCAACCACGCCAGCCGCGGCTTCTGGCAGTTCAACCACGTGCTGGAGACGGGCGAGGCCTCGCCGTATAAGAATTGGTTCCACTTCAATCCCGATTTCCTGACGGGGAAGAAATCCTGGGGGGCCTATCCCACCCACCACCAGCAACAGGCCATCAACAACGAAGGCAGTTTCAAAGCCATCGGCTATCAGGGCTGGTGGAACCTGCCTGCCCTGCCCAAGTTCAACACCGACACGCCCGCCGTGCGCGAGTTCCTGTTCGGCGTGGCCGAGCACTGGATCCGCTTCGGCATCGACGGCTGGCGGCTGGATGTGGCCGGCGAGATCGACGACGACTCCTTCTGGCAGGAATTCCGCCGCCGCGTACGTGCCATCAATCCCGAGGCCTACATCGTGGGCGAGATCTGGCACGAGGCGCAACGCTGGCTGCAAGGCGACCAGTTCGACGCGACCATGAACTATCTGATCACCGCCGCCGCCCTATCCTTCTTCGGCGGGCCGCACCTCGACATGGGCGTGGTCAACCACGCGGGCGGATTGCAGGGCCGCGTCTACCCGATGGACGCCTACACCTTCGCCAACGAAGTGGACCGCATCTTCCACCTGTACCAGCCTGAGTTCACCTACTCGCAATTGAACCTGCTCGACAGCCACGACATGCCGCGCTTCCTCTCCTGCGTGGGCGGCAAGAAGATTGCCCTCAAACAAGCCCTGCTCTTCCTGCTCACCTACCCGGGCGCGCCGTGCATCTACTACGGCGACGAAGTCGGCGTGGACGGCAGGCACGACCCCGAATGCCGCAAATCCTTCCCGTGGAACGAAGAGCGCTGGGACGCCGACCTTCTTACCTACACGAAAGCCTGTGTCAAACTCCGCAGGGACCACCCCTCGCTGCGGGGCGGCTCCTTCCAACGGCTCCACGCTGAGGGTCAGGTGTACGCCTTCACGCGGACTTTCAAACAGGAACAGGTCCTCGTGGCGATCAACGCCAGCGAGGCGGCGGCCCAGGCTGAGGTCCAGGTGCAGGGGTCGTACGCCTCCATCTTCGGCAAGGCCAAAGTCGAATCCATCGAAAAGGGCTTGCGTCTGAAACTTGAGCCGCGCGGCAGTGTTGTACTAAAAAGAACAAACTGATTTTGGATGACCGCCGCCGTTGGGCGGCGGTTCCGTTCCTACACAGGAGCCAAGAATGGGAGACACCACAGGCAAGCCCGAAAGCCACTCAGGCACCCTCGACCGATTGCTGGCGGCGCTGAAAAGCGGCGATCCGCAGGCCCAGCGCGCCGCCCTGCAGGAGTTGGACGGCCTGACTTTCAGCAGCGCCGCCATCGTGACCGTGCTGGAGCAGATCGCCCTGCACCAGGAGGAGGTGCGACCGTTGGCCCTTGCAGCGCTCGCCAGCCCCGCCAGCCGCGCCGTGTATCGCAGGGGTGCGTCGCTGGATGCCTCCAAACGGGAGATTCTCCTTGGCGAGATTGCAGGCTGGCAGAAGAGCGGTCTGTTGGACGAGGCCCGCGCGTCGATCTTGAAGGGTCGCTACGGCTTCGACTTGCTCCCCGCGCTGACGCCCAAGCCTGCTCCCGTTTCCCAAACAGTTCCACCTCCCAGCCCTGAACCCGTCAAACCCGCACCCGTGACGGCTTCCCCCATTCCCCAAACCGCGCCCGCCCCGATGCTCACAAGGCTGTCGTCGCCCACCCCTCCAGTGACCCCCGCCTCCTCCGCCCCGCAGCGGACCTTTTTGCAGGCCATTCTGAGCGAGACCAGCATCAAGATCTTCTTATACCTGGGCGCCTTCTTCGTGGTTGCCTCGGCCGCCATCCTGGCCGCGCTGGTGGCGGAGACGCGCCTGCCCGTGCTGGGTCTCGCCACCCTGATCTTCGGCGGGACGGCGCTCGGGCTGCGCAAACGCCTGCCACAGCCGAGTTTTGCGCTGTTCATCGTCTTCTCGTTCCTGTTGCCGATCACAGCCTCGGTCCTGCGGCAGACCCTGTCCATCACGGGCCAGGCGGCAGACCTTTACTGGCTGGCCGTATTGCTGATCATGGCAGGCGTCTGGTCGGCCAGCACATGGATATACGAATCCCGCCTGTTCAGCCTGACGGCCTTCGGCGCGTTGACCCTGGCCTTCCTGCGCGTGGGCAATCTGCTCGACGCAGAGACAGAGTTGTACGGCGTGCTGGCGGGACTGTCGACCCTGATTGGTCTGGCAGGGGTCTGGGCGCTGAAACGCTGGAAGGGTCCAAAATTCGCGCTTGGCCTGTTCCTCGCGGCGCAGGCGGTGCAAGGCGGGGCGCTGCTCCTGACGCTGGTGGCGGGCATCATGCGTATTTTCAGCACAGATATATCAACTGGTTGGTATTTCGCTTCCGCGCTGACCTGGCTGCTGGCCTTCAGCTTTTATGTTGTGGCCGACCTCTTGTTCTCCACTTTCTTCTTCCCCTGGCTGGCCGCGGCGACGTTGATCCCCGTGCCGTGGTTCGTGAACGCGGCCATGCAGTGGGAGGGAGCAAACACGACCTGGCTGTTCCTGGCCTGGGGCCTGATCCCTTCGCTGGTGAGCGAGGCCGTCCAGCGGGTGGATTCGACTCGCAAGTACAGCCTGCCGAGCCTGCTGGCGTCCATGCCCAGCCTGATCCTCGCACTGGCTTTCGGCTTCAACGTGGATGCGCTGACCGGCTTCGGCGTGGCGTTGATCACGGCGGCAGCCTATACGCTGCTGCATCTGCTGCGTGAACGCGAATGGTTGTGGACGCTGGCGCTGTTGTGCTTCATCACGGCATATTTTGCCTTCTTCAGCCTGCCCTTCATCGAGAATACAGACATGTTCTGGGGCTATCGCCTGTTGGGCCTCAGCCTGCTCTCTCTATTACCTGATCTATTCCTGAAGGCTGATTTCAAAGACAACCTGCCCTGGCGGCGTCCGCTGCGACTGTTCGGTACGCTGTTCACGGGAGTGAACATTCTGTTGCTGGCGCTGTTCCGCGAGGATCCGCTCGGGAATGCGGCTATCATCTTTGGGGTATATGCCATCCTGTGTGCTGCCTATGCCTGGCGTTATCAGCGACCCGTCATCGGCTATGTCTCCACGCTGACCCTGGCGCTGGCGACGCTGTTCGCGCTCCAGCACTTCGACCTCGACCTGTGGCTGCCCGCGCTGACGTGTCTGAGCGTCCTGTACTATCTGGCTACCCTGCCCCTGCGCGGAGACGAATCCCGCGCGGGCTGGCGACGGATGCTGACGGTCAGTGCATTGACGCTGGGAAGTATTGTTTCACTGGTGGCGCTGGTCACCCTCAAGCCGCATAGCGGATGGTTCATCGTCATCGTCGGGGCGTTGTTTATCGCTGAAATGCACCTCTCGAAACAGAGCCTGTTCGAGGTCGGGGCGCACCTACTCTTCCCCGCTGCGGTTTTTCTGTTGCTGCGTGACGTCCAGGCGACCCAGAACTTTTACGTCTTGTTAGCCCTCGGCCTGACCTGGCTGACCCTGGACCTGGTCTTTTCGCGCACCTTCCCAGGCCAGCGCAACTTCGGGTACATCGCCAGGATTGTGGGCTTCGTAAGCGTTTTCCTCGGCACAGCCCTGGTCTTGATGCAGGGAGATGCCGCCGAAGCCGCCATCAGCTTTGGCATCGCGACGGCCTTCTTCCTGATCTACACAGCGGTACGAGGCCAGGCCGTGTACGGATATGTGCCCGCGCTGTACCTGCCGTTGACGGTCTATTTCACGCTCGAGCATTTCGACATCGACGCCTGGCTGCCATCCATCACGGGGCTGGCAGTGACATATTTTGCTATCGGGGCATTGCTCCGCACCAGGGCGGGCTGGGGCGGGATGCTGCGCCGCAGCGGATTGATTGTCGGGGCGGCGCTCTCGCTTGGGGCCTTTGTCGCCCTCAAGGAAACAGGCGGATGGTACATCCTGGTCATCGGGTTACTGTTTGCCGCGGAAATGTACCTGTCACGCGACAGTCGCTTTGAGGTTGGCCTGCCGATCCTGTTCAACCTCGGCGCGACCTTGCTGCTGCGCGACTTCGACGTGAACGAGACCGCCTATTTCCTGCTGACCTACAGCCTGACCTGGCTGCTGACCGACCTGCTCGCCC
>CAZGFR010000023.1:11308-40389 GCA_964524485.1 uncultured Anaerolineaceae bacterium
GCCTATTTCCTGCTGACCTACAGCCTGACCTGGCTGCTGACCGACCTGCTCGCCCACCTGACCTTTGCCCAGCCGCGCCTGCTCAAGATCCCAGTGCGCGTCATCAGCGGATTGTTGACTACAGGGACGTATCTCTACCTGTTGTTCAATTCCGCTGACGCCCCCTTGTCTGCCACCCTCTGCTTTGGGCTATACGCGCTGGTGGCGGTGGGATTCATCCTGGCGTATCGTCAACCCTGGTTGGTCTACGCGCTGACGGGTACGCTGCCGCTCTTTGCCGCCTATTTCTTTCGCATCTATGGGATTACCCAGTGGATCCACCCTGCGGCCTTCCTCGCGGCGGGATACTATTCAGCAGGGTATATCCTGCGCCGTTCAGGCCAATCCCTGCGTTGGGACACAGTCTGGCTGACCAGCGGCCTCGGACTGGGAGTCTTCCTCTCGGCTGGAGCGGTCCTGCTCGGCGGCTTGGACGCGGCCATCCCTGTGGCGGTCGCTGCCACGCTATGGGCTGTGGAAGCCTTCGCGCGCAGGAACGTCTGGCTGGGATTCCCCGCCAATGCGCTCTACCTACTGGCATATTTCATTGTCCTGTTCGAGTTGAAGGTGGACGAGCCGCAATTCTTCTCGATGGGCGCCGCCCTGCTGGGGCTGATCCAGCACTACTTCCTGACGCGCGCCACCAGCAAGACCGCCACCTTCATCACGGGCATGGTCTCGCAGTTGATCCTGCTGGGCGCCACTTACATCCAGATGTTCAACACCGAGGAGTTGGGCTACTTCGCCATGTTGTTCTTCCAGGGGCTGGTCGTGCTGTTCTACGGAATCGTCATCCGCTCGCGCAGCCTGGTCATCACGCCGATCCTCTTCGTGGTGTTGGGCGTGGTCACGGTTGTGTACAGTACCCTGCAGGGAATCTCCACCATCCTGATCGTCGGCTGCACGGGCATCCTTATGATCGTACTGGGGACGCTGGCCGTCATCCAGCGCGAACGGCTGATGCGCATCAGCGAACGCTTCAGCGATTGGAATGCGTAGAAAAGGAAACCATGAAAACCACAGATACCACCAAACGCGTGGTCAACGTCCTGAGTTATGGCATCCTGATCGCCATGACAGTCCTGATCTTCTACTGGATCATCACCAACAGCCTCGAAGACATCGAGACCATCTTCATCGCCATTTTCCTCTCGGCGCTTATGGGGGCGAACATCGTCCTGTCCAACCGCGGGCGGACCCGTCTGGCCGCCTGGTTGGTGATCGGGTTGATGTTGATCTTGAACACGGCCAACATCATCTGGTACGGCATCGGCACCACATCCACGGCGGCGCTGCTCATCCCGATCGTGGCGGCCTTCATCGGGCTGGGCGTGATTGCGGGCGGAATTGTCACGGGCATCTCGCTGGCAGTCGTGTGGGGCACGGTCCTGGCGCAGAGCGCTGGCCAGTTGCTGACCGAAATCCCCTATCAGGTCTCCAACCTGACCTTCGATGCCCCCATGCTCACCATCCTGTTCGTCTTTGTGGCGGTCCTCACGGCGCAGGCCAAATGCTGACCTACCCCCAAACCGCCTTCTCCAACGCAGGCAGCACCTCACCCGATTTGCCCTGAAAGAAAAAGTCGGTTTTGGGCGTGAGCGGCGTCGGCTCCATATTGACCTCGACCACCAGCGCGCCGCGATTGTGGGCCGCGAATCCCAGCGACGCGGCAGGCTGGACCACGCCCGAGGTCCCGATGGAAAAGAAAGCGTCACACCCTCGGGCGGATTCCACTGCCGCTTCCAGCGCGGACCTCGGCAGGGCCTCGCCAAACCAGACCACGTCCGGCCTGAGCAGTCCCCCGCACCCCGCGCAGGTCGGCACGGACTCCGCGTCATCGCCCCACTCGTCGGTGAAGGTCCCGCACTCCGAGCAGCGCACACGCTGGATGTTTCCGTGCAGTTCGAGAATCGAATAATCCCGAAAGGTCTGCGAAACCTTTCGGGATTCCTGTTTAACAAACTCGTGCAAGCCGTCCACGTTTTGGGTGATGAGCGTGAAGTGCGGCGCGCGCTGCGCCATCTCGTGCAGGGCGTAGTGCCCCGCATTGGGCCGCACCGACTTGATCGCTTCGCGCCGCCAGGCGTACCAGTCCCAGACCAGTTTCGGGTCACGGGCAAAGGCCTCGGGTGAGGCCAGGTCGGTCGGTTTGTATTGCGCCCACAGTCCTGTTTGGGCATCGCGGAAGGTGCGCAATCCGCTCTCCTGCGAGGCGCCCGCCCCCGTCAGCACGGCGATGCGTTGCGCCTTCCGCAGGTATTGGATCAGTTCAGGGGCAAAATCCATGAAGGGTTACGGACACTTGTCGAGCGTCAGGTCCTGGGAAAAGACGAGCGAGCGGGCCACCTCGTTGGTGTTCTTGTCGGTGGCTACGATCTGGAAGATGACCCAGTTGGGCTGGGGGTCGTACATGCCCATCTGACGGCCGTCCAGCGTAATGGAATACGTCCCGCCGCCCATGTCCTCCAGCGAAAAGCCCTGGTTCCAGCCCGTTTCGCCGCCCGTCCCGCGATTGCGAAACTTGAAGAAGAGCACCACGCTGACGACGCGCTCTGGCTCAGCCATCTGCACGGTGATCTTGACCGTGTACGGATCACACGAACCCCAGTAGAACAGGTTCGTAGATTGTTCGAGGCTGAGGAAGCCCTTGCCAAGCGGGCGCGGAGTGGACGTGTTGGTGGGAAGCAGTGGCAGCGGCGTGGACGTGGCAGGCGTAATGAACAGGATCTGGTCGGTGGGGACAGGCGTCTCGGTCGGCGGGAGGGTCGGCTTGGCCCCGATCAGGGTCGGCGTGGACGTGAAAGTGGGCGGGACCTCGGGCGTGAACGTCGAGGTGGGCAGCGGCGTGAACGTCTCGGTGGGAGGGACGGGAGTCGCCGCCCCAGGCAGGGGCAGGTCAGACATCGAACAGGCCAGCAGGAACACGACAAGCAGTGAAAGGGGAAGGAGTTTTCTCATGGTCGCCTCGCGTTCCATTTTAACGCAAACCCCGCCCTCTCCACTGACCCGTTCCTCCCAGGCCTCATCCCTTTTTGCTGAGCGCGTTCATGTAGCGCCAACTCTGGGAGAAGGCCACGCCAAAGACCACCACGAACACCCCCAGCACCGACAAGGCGTAGACGTCGAGGCTGATGTCAGGCCAGAAGTACAAGCCGACGGAAGCCGCGATCTGGAACAGCGCCAGGATGAACAGCCGATTTCCAAAGTGACGGTTGACGGCGTACCAGACCTCGGGATTCTCCAGCGTCTGCTGGACGCGGAATCCGTAAAAGGGATTCGGCTTGATCTTGTCACGCATTAAAGGCAGAGCGATCAATGCCTGCACCAGGCTCAACGACACGTAGAAAAGCAGTAAGGTCTGCATCAGGCCTTGGTCTCCAATCTGACAGGGTGAATCTTTCCGCGCCAGAACCAACCCGCCAGGAACAACAGTCCGATCAGGGCAGGGATGCCCGCAATGAGCGCATACACCGACCAATCGAACCCGCGCGCTGAGGTCACATACCAGGCGGCCCACCCGAGAAAGGCCAGCGCGCCCACCCACTCCCATTTCCATGCGAGGGCCAGGGCAACGGCCAGAACGATGGAGGGGATCAGGTGCATGAGCAGGGCCAGGAGCGTACCCCAAAAGCCGAGTCCCATATCGAAGACATCGAGGGCGAACAGGCTCAGGAACAGAATGAACAGGATGCCCGCAACGCGCGGCGTCCAAAATAAAACGGATCTGAGAGTTTTGCTCACGGCAGCCTCCCATCCCATCTTAACACGCGCACAGAATAATGCAAGAGGCCCTACAATGCATCCCAACGAATATCCTTTTCGTTTATAATCCCGTCACTATGAAACTTTCAGTCATCATTCCCGTGTACAACGAAAAGAACAGCATCGAGGAGATCGTCCGACGCGTCCACGCGACGGGCCTGGCCGACGAGATCATCCTCGTGGACGACGGCTCGGTGGACGGTACGCGCGACATCCTGCCCAGCCTGGACGGAAAGAACGGCGTGCGCGTCATCCTGCACGAGAAGAACCAGGGCAAGGGCGGCGCCCTGCGCACGGGCATGAACGCCGCCCAGGGTGAGATCATGCTCATCCAGGATGCGGACTTGGAGTATGATCCCCGCGACTATCCGCTGCTGCTCAAGCCGCTCGACGAAGGCATCGCCGACGTGGTGTACGGGTCCCGTTTTCTGGGCGGACCGCGCCGAGTGGCCATGTTCTGGCACATGATCGCCAACTACATGCTGACCTTCATGACCAATATCCTGTACGACACCATCCTGACCGACATGGAGACGGGCTACAAGGTCTTCCGCCGCAAGGTGGTGGAGGGCATGCCCATCCATGCCAAGCGCTTCGACTTCGAGCCCGAGTTCACGGCCAAGGTGCTCAAACGCCGCTACCGCATCTACGAGGTGCCGATCTCGTTCAATCCGCGCGATTACACCGAGGGTAAGAAGATCAAGTTGAAGGACGCCTTCGAGGCGGTCTGGACGCTGCTAAAGTACCGCTTTGTAGATTGAGACACAAACGGGCTGACCCAAAGGTCAGCCCGTTTTTCATTTCTCTTTCTTTTTCTCTACGGCCCGACGTACACCGTGTAATCGAGGATGTAATCGCCCGCCGCGAAATCCGCCGTCCCATCGTTGAGCGCAGATGTGAACGTGGCGGTGGTCGAGAGATGATGTTCGCCCGCGGGCCAATCGCTCAGGGCAGTGTAGAGCATGCGGCAGCTCTTTCCATTGGAATCAACGGAATAGACAACAAACTGGTCAATTGGGATTTCTTTTCCGTCCAGCACAAATTGAAGCGAGATTTTCGCCCAATTCAGTTCCAGCGTGGCGGCGTCCCTGGCGCACCAGGCATAAGCCCAGACCAGGGTCTGCGGCTGGTTCAGTGGGATGGTGAACTTCAACGTGCCAGGCTGCTTGTACTCGTCGGCGGCGTGGGTTTCGCGTGCGGCCCCTTCCAGGAAGGAGGCGCCGCCCGAAAGGGCCGACAAAGCCTCTTCCGCAGTGGCAACTTTCGGGGAACCCGAGGGAGTCTGTCCCTCGCCGAGCGGCCGCAGGATGGAATCTAGGCCCGCTTGCAAGACCAGGTCATCGGTCGAGGTTGCGGTGGATTCATCCACGGGCACACGCAGGGTGGGGACCACGCCCGTCCCTTCGAGGAAGATACTGCCATCAGGCAGGGTGAAACGTCCCGTGGGGATCTGCAGCGAAAAGTCTTCGGGCAGGGCGAACTGTCCGCGCGCAACTTCGGCTTCGACGCCCGCCGTCGGGTATTGGCCAACCGTCAGCATGCCTGGCACCTGGCTGAAGCCGTAGGCTTCGATCTCGCAGGCGCTATAACAGGCCTGGCCGACCAGCAGGACCAACTTGTCGAAGCGATATTGATTCGTGTTCGGGTAGACTTTCTCGCGCACGCCCTCGGGCTCGAACTTGCCCGTGGCCTCGCTGTAATATTCCAATTGTCCGAGCGGAATTTCTTTGTCTGTCAGAAAGCCCGCCAGACCGAGCGGCGCGCCGCCGTTGTTGGTGCGCATGTCGATGATCAGACCCGCCACCTTGCGCGCCTCGAACTCTTTGAGCGCGCGCTCGAACAGGCGGATGATCAGGTTGAGGTCGTCGCTGTTGCTGTTGACGCGGATGTAGCCGACCTGGGCGTTTCCCTGGGTGATCAGCCGCGAGTCGACGGGCAGCAGCGGGTCGGTCTCTGCGCCGAAATAAACCGAGGTGCGGCTGAAAGAGTCGCGCTCCTCGATGGCGGTCAACTTGACGGTCTGCTCCGCGCCGTCGGGGTTGGTGAACGTGACCTCGGCCTGCGTCCCAGGCTTGGCGCGTAGCAGATAACGCGCCTTCTGATAGCGGACGGCGAAGTCGGAGGATTGCAGGGCGTAGGAGGTCGCGTTGCTGATGGCGTCTGCGATGGGCTGACCGTTGAACGCCGTCACCCGCGCCCCGACCTGCATCTCCGCCTGGGCGGCGGGACCGCCGTCCAGAACGTAGATGACGATCACGCGTCCATCGTCCAGTTCGCGGATGGCGAAGCCGTATCCGCCCGCCACCACGCCATTGAAGTCGGCCGCCTCGTATTGGCCGCCGTCCAGGCTGACGTGGCCATCCTTGAAAGCCCAGGTGAAATCACGCAGGGCAAGGTAGAAGGCGTTGGGATCCTTGTCCTTTTGGGCCTGCTGTACGCGCGGTCCGAGCTTGGCATACAACGCGTCCCAATCGGGCTGCTTGCCTTCCAAGCCGTTGAAGGCGTATTCCTTGCGGACGATCTCGAACATTTTGTCGAAGGCTTCAGTGTACGACAGGCTCGAGAAATCCTTGAGCGCCACATCCGTGGGCTCATACAATGTCAATTCAGGGCTGGCGGTTTGTGTTACTTTGAATGGTTTCTGGTCCAGGTCCACGATGCTGTAGCCAGCAGGGATTGTCGCCACGGGATCGTCGTCGGTGAAGAGCAGACCGTCCGCGCCGAAGCCCGAGGGGAATCCCTGCGCCGCATCGGGCGACCAGACCACCAGTTTTCCACCGATGACCTCATCGTTATTCTCGGAATCCGTCTTGACCGAAGCCAGGTAGGCGGGCCAACCGCGCGAGCGGTCATCGCCCTCGGCAAAGGGTCCGCCGTACAGGTTGGGCAAATAGCCCACGGCGAAAATCTGCACGCCCGTATCTTTGTTGCCATTATGGTTCACATCGTTGAATTCGCCGCGCGGCAGGGCGGGCAGGCTCAAGTCGAAGGTGCCGCTCTTCGAGGCGGAGTCGTAGGTCATGCGGCCGAGCACCTGCGAATCGGCGGGCAGTTCCCACGTCTCGTCGCGGATCACGAATCCGTGCATGTCGAGCAGGGCCACGGCGTTTTCCACATAATAGGTGAACACAAAATCGTTGGTAATGGTGAACTTTCCCGTCAATTCCACGGGACCTTGACTCGCGTCCACGGCAGGCAGTTGCGCCACGCCCGATCCGCAAGCCGAGAGCGCCAGCGCCAGAATGACCGTCCACGAAAACATTCGAAACAGGCGAAAATGCATGTCTTCCTCCAAGGAGTTCAAAGATTATAATCGACGGAATGAGCGACTGGAAACAAGACCTGACCGTGGAATTCGAACGCGCCGCCCAGGCCCGCATTCAAAAGAATGAGGGCCAGATGCGCGTCTGCGCCCGCCGCGCAGCGGGGATCGCCATTCGGGAATACCTGACTCGCCAGGGACAGCGTCCCCCCAGCATGAGCGCCTACGACCTGCTGAATCTGCTCAAGGAGGACCCCGGCCTTTCCCCCGACCTGCGGCTGGCCGCTGACCATCTGACCGTGCGCGTCACCGAGGAGTTCAAGCTCCCCGTGGAAGCCGACCTGGTGGCCGAGGCCCGTGCCCTGTGTCGGTCCCTGTTGCCCGATTGGGCGGGCTGATAAAAGCGAAATAAAAAGGCCCTGGAGCAAAACTCCAGGGCCTTTCACTTTCTCGAAACCTAACTTCCCCTGCGCCCCACCAGATGATACAGGGCACGCGCCATGGTGATGATCAGCAACAAGCCAGAAAGCGTCCCGCCCAGGGCGATGAATAACGAGCGCCAGGTATTGAAGCGCATGACGATCTCGGCGCGCTGCGGCAGGCGGATGCGGCGCTTCAGGCGACGGGTCACCGCGCTCGAAGGCGCAACCGGCTTCAGGGTCCCAGCCAGGTGGGATTCCAGGGCGTCCAGGTCGAAATCGGGGTCAAAGGTCGTACTGTCGTTCATTCACTTACTCCGCGGGATATAGGACCACTCCCACCGTCCCAGGCCCGAAATTGATGGCCAGCGAGATCGAGAGGTCGGTCAGGAAACTTTCCTTGACGTTGAGGCGTTTCTTGGCTTCTTCGAGCATGGCCTGACCCGAAGCCAGGTCACGGGCGTGGACGACGCCGAGGAAGACGGACTGGTCGCCATAGGTCTGTTTGGCCATGTCGAGCACGCGCTCGAGCGCGGCCTTGCGCGTGCGGACCTTGTCCACCATGTTGACGATGCCGTCCTGCAACAAAGCAATTGGCTTGACGTTCAACACCGAGGCCAGCGCGGCTGAGAGCGTTCCCACGCGTCCGCTGCGGCGGGCGTAATCGAGGGTATCGAGGGTCAGGATGACCTGGGTCTTGGCGCGGACGCTCTCGATGTGGTGGACGATCTCCTCCACCGACTTGCCCGCGCGCTCCATCAGACGAGCCGAGCGGCACATGAAACCCGTGCCCATCGAACCGCACAGCGTGTCCACGGGGATGACATTGAAGGTGCCCTTCACCTCTTCCGCCGCGGCAACAGCCGAGGCGTAGGTGCCCGAGAGTTTGCTGGTGATGTGAATGGAGAGGATGGTGTCGCCAGGCTGGGCGATCTTCTTGTAATATTCCGCGAACTGGTGCGGCGAGGGCTGCGAGGTCTTGGGATGCGGCAGGCTCTTCCCGTCCACGAGTTCGTAGAAATCGGTGAGGCTCAGTTCCACGTCCTGCAGGTAGGTCTTTGCGTCCCCAAAGTGGACATTGATCGGGATGCGATGAATCTCGTAGCTCTCGAACCAGTCATAGGGCATGTCCACTGCGCCATCGGTCACAATACGAAGCATGGCTTACTCTCCTTCCAAAGTCATGGGATGGTCACCGATCTGGTCGCGAAGCGCCAGAAGTGTGCGATGATAGAGGCTTTTCACGGCCCCTTCACTGCGTCCCATGATCTGTCCGATCTCCGCATTGGACATGTCCTCGACGAACTTGAGGATCAGCAGCTGCTGGCGGTCGGGCGGCAGGCGGCGGATCAAGCGAAGAAGGGAATCCTGGTCCTGCGAGTGCATCAGCCTCGTCTCGGGGTGGTCGCCCCGCGAAGGCAGCACGGGCAGGTCGTTGATGGGGATTTCCTGCTTGCGGCTGCGGTCACGGTGCCAGTTGGCCACCAGATTGTGGGCGATGCGGTAGAGCCAGGCAGAGAAGGGGACGCCGCGGTCTGTATAATTTTGAATGTGGTTCATCGCCCGCTGGAACACGCGGGCGGTGAGGTCCTCCGCGTCATGGAGGTTCCCCGTTCGGTAATACACATAGTTAAAGATGCGATCCACGTAGCGCTCGTAGAGCATGCCAAAGGCATCCTTGTCTCCCTTGGAGGCAAGCGCCAGGATCTCGTCGTCTCTAAGTTCCGACTCCGTCACTAGTTAAACCTTACCGACGGGGTTTGCAGATATAACCCCGTCGGATTTGAGAAGTTGCACATCAGTATAACATGGCTGGGACGGCGCGGTTGGTATAATCAAGGTTTGCCAAGTCATCTGAAGCCAGTGCGGCCGTTGGCCGCGGGCAAATCATTATTGAAACATATGTGCTATAATCGACAGGTCTCTCAGAGGAACCTATGACATCCAATTCCATCCGCGTCGTGGGCGCACGCGTCCACAACCTGAAAAATATCACCGTCGAGATTCCCCGCGACAAGTTCGTGGTCATCACGGGCCTCTCGGGCTCGGGCAAGTCGTCGCTGGCGTTCGACACCATTTTCGCCGAGGGCCAGCGCCGTTACGTGGAGTCGTTGTCGGCCTACGCGCGCCAGTTCATCGGTCAGATGGACAAGCCCGACGTGGACTACATCGAAGGCCTGTCCCCCGCCGTCAGCATCGACCAGAAATCCACCAGCCACAACCCACGCTCCACAGTCGGCACCGTGACCGAGATCTACGACTACATGCGTCTGCTGTTCGCGCGCATCGGCATCCCACACTGCCCCATCTGCGGGCGGGAGGTGGTCAAGCAGTCGGCGCAGGAGATCGTCGACGCGGTCGAGAAGTTCGAAGACGGGACCCGCCTGCTGGTCCTGGCCCCGCTGGTGCGCGGACGCAAGGGCACCTATCAGGCCGTTTTCGAGGAAATCCGCAAGGCGGGTTTCGCCCGCGCCCGCGTGGACGGCCAAGTCCACAACCTGGACGACGAGATCAACCTCGACCGCTACAAACAGCACACCATCGAGGCGGTCGTCGACCGTCTGGTCATCAGCCATCCCGCCGATAAGGAAGAGAAAAAGTCGGCCCGCACACGCCTGACCGACTCGGTCGAGACGGCGCTCAAGTTCGGCGAGGGCTACATCACCATCCACCTGGTGGACAAGGGCGAGGACGCCAGCTTCTCCGAGCACCTCTCCTGCCCCGAGCACGGCATCAGCATCGGCGAGATCGAACCGCGCACCTTCTCGTTCAACACCCCGCACGGGGCCTGTCCAGACTGCCAGGGCCTGGGCTCCAAGCTGGAGATCGACCCCGAGCGCATCATTCCCGACCCTGACCGTTCGCTGAACGAGGGCGCCATCGCCAGCATGGAATGGAGCGGACCCAAAGAAGAAGGCGGCTACTACTGGCAAAGCCTGGAAGCCGCCGCCCACGCCTACAAGATCGACCTGAACAAGCCCGTTCGCGAACTGACCAAGGAACAGATGGACATCGTCCTGTACGGCACGGGCGAACGTCAGATCCAGATGACCTACCACAATAGCAACGGCAACGAGTTCAAGTTCAGCCGTGCCTTCGAGGGCGTCATCACCAACCTCGAACGCCGCTATCGCGAGACCAACTCCGAGTACATCCGCGAGAAGATCAGCGAGTTCATGTCCGACCGTCCGTGCCCGACCTGCAACGGGCAGCGCCTGCGCCCTGAAGCCATCGCCGTGACCGTGGACGACACCAATATCATCCAAGCCACCGCCTGGCCCGTCAACAAGACCCTCGAATGGGCGCAGAAACTTTCGGGGGGCAAGTCGCCGCTCAACACGCGCCAGAAGGCCATCTCCGAGCGCATCATGAAGGAGATCACCGAGCGTCTGGGATTCCTGGTCAACGTGGGGCTGGATTACCTGACCCTTAACCGTTCCGCCGCCACCCTCTCAGGCGGAGAGGCCCAGCGCATCCGCCTGGCGACCCAGGTCGGGTCCCGTTTGGTGGGTGTGCTCTACGTCCTGGATGAGCCGTCCATCGGCCTGCATCCGCGCGACAACTCGCGCCTGCTCACCACCCTCAAGGGGCTGCGCGACCTGGGCAACACCGTCCTTGTCGTCGAACACGACGACGAGACCATCCGCGAAGCCGACTGGATCGTGGACCTGGGTCCCGCGGCGGGCGAACACGGCGGCCGCGTCATCGCCGAGGGCACGCCCAAGGACATCCTGGCCAACCCCAAGTCGCTGACGGGCGCTTATCTCTCAGGCCGCAAGAAGGTCGAGATCCCTGAAGAGCGCCGCGAAGGCAACGGCAAAGCGCTCAAGATCGTCGGCGCGCGCGCCAACAACCTCAAGAACATCGACGTCTCCATCCCGCTCGGCAAGCTGGTCTGCATCACAGGCGTGAGCGGCTCGGGCAAGTCCACGTTGATGACCGACATCCTGCATAATGCCCTGGCCGCCAGGCTGATGGGCGCACATGCAATCCCAGGCGCGCACGAGCGCATCGAGGGCATCGACCACCTCGACAAGATCATCAACATCGACCAGTCGCCCATCGGCCGCACGCCGCGCTCGAACCCGGGCACCTATACGGGCCTGTTCGACGAGATGCGCAACCTGTTTGCCGAACTGCCCGAGAGCAAGGTGCGCGGATACAAGCCGGGCCGCTTCTCGTTCAACGTCCACGGTGGACGCTGCGAAGCCTGTCAGGGACAGGGCGAGTTGCGCATCGAGATGCAGTTCCTGCCCGACGTGTACGTGCCTTGCGACGTGTGTCACGGAACGCGCTTCAACCGCGAGACTCTGCAGGTCAAGTTCCGCGACCAGTACAGCATCGCCGACGTCCTCGACATGACCGTGGATCAAGCCCTGAGCGAATTCAAGAACTATCCGCGCATGCTGAGCAAGTTGACACTCCTGCAGGAGGTTGGGCTGGGCTACGTCAAGGTCGGTCAGCCCGCCACCACCCTCTCGGGCGGCGAGGCCCAGCGCGTGAAGCTGGCCAAGGAACTTTCACGCCGCGCCACGGGACGCACGCTCTACGTGCTGGACGAACCCTCCGTGGGTCTGCACGCTGCCGACGTCCACAAACTGATCGAAGTGTTGCAGCGCCTGGTCGACACGGGCAACTCGGTCCTGATCATCGAGCACAACCTCGACATCATCAAGGTGGCCGACTGGATCATCGACCTCGGCCCTGAGGGCGGCGACCGCGGCGGCGAACTGATCGCCGAAGGCACGCCCGAGCAACTCGTCAAGGTCAAGAAGTCATATACGGGGCAATTCCTGAAAAGCCACATGAAGTAAGCCAGCCCTTGCGAAGGTTGGAACTTAACCGCCCGAAGCAGAGTCAAGGATTCTGTTCACGCAGGTCGGTGCATGTTCTACCTTTGCAAGGCCTTTATTGCTTACGCGCAGTTTTCAAACCCTTCCCAAAAAGCCGAAAAGTTCAGGTAGAATTATCGCCATGCGTGGGTGGGAAGTCACCAATCACGCTTTGCTGAAAAGGAATGACCATGAAAAAACCTACTTCCGATGTCATCAGTTCCTATCGAAGGCGCAGGCGGGCCCAGGGTCCGTTCATCATCTACGGGCTGGCGGGACTCCTGGTGCTGGCAGGCCTGATCATGCTGGTCGTCTGGCTGACGGGACCCAGCCAACCCTTGCAGACCCTGTTCGCCACCGATACCCCGACCCCCACCATCACCCCGTCGCCGACGAACACCTCCACGCCCACAGCGACCGCCACCGAGACGCCGACCCCCACCATCACCTTCACGCCCACCCCGTCCGCGCCGTTCGAGTACACGGTGCAGGAAGGCGAATACCTGGCGGTGATCGTGGAGAAATTCGGGCTGGGCGATAACGGCGTGGCCCTGATCATGCTGCTCAACCCGTACACCAGCGACGGAGCCAGCTTCAGCATCGATCCCGCCACGCAGGTGGTGTACCCTGGCCAGAAGATCCTGCTGCCCAACCCAGGCATGCCCCTGCCCACCGCCACCCCCATCCCCGCCGACCTGCCGCGCGGCACCAAGGTCGATTACTATGTGCAGGCGGGCGACACCATTGCGCTCATCGCGGCCAAGTTCAACAGCACCTCCGAGGAGATCGTCAAGGCCAATAACCTCCAGGATGCGAACACCATCTACGTGGGGCAAAAACTGGTCATTCCGGTCAACATGGTGACGGCCACCGCCACCCGCCCGCCGACCAGCACCCCCGTCACCCCGGGCACGCCGCTCCCGACCGTCACCTCGGTCTTCACGGTCACGCCCTCCGCCACAACCCAGCCCTGATCTTCAGCCTGCTCCCCCGCCCCCGGGTTTCGACAAACTCGGGGGCTTTTTTCTGGACAAAAACAAACCTGTCAAGTAAAATAGCAAGTCGCTATCAAGAAATTGAACGAATCTTTTTGGAGGAAGACCTTGGCTAACATCAAGTCTCAGATCAAACGCAACCGCCAGAACGAGAAGAAGCGCCTACGCAACCGCGTCGGCCGCGGCTCCGCTCGCACGGCGGTCAACCAGGCTCGCACTGCAATGGAAGACGGCGCCCCTGAATCCAAGGAAGCCGTGTTGAAGGCCATCAGCGCCCTCGACAAGGCCGTGGAAAAGGGCGTGATCCACAAGAACAATGCCGCCCGTCGCAAGAGCCGCCTGGTGAAGCAGCTCGCTTCCATGGCGAAAAAGAGCGAGTAATCCTCTTTTGGACCTACAGCGGGAGTCGAGAGACTCCCGTTTTTGTTACCTGATATAATTTTCATCCGACCATGTTCAACGACATCCAGCAAACCATCGAAGACAAGATCAAGGCCTGGAGTGCCGCCAACGATATTCCACTGGCGCCGCTCAAGTGGAGTCCCATCCCCTTCTCGGGCGAATGGGGCGTGTCCACTTCTTTTTTTCAGACCGCGGCGGACGAGGCGCGTGCCGGCAAGAGCACGGGGAAACCCGTCCCGCAGCGGGCGCAGGAGTTGGCCGATCAGGTCAAGGTCCAGATGGGAAGCGTGGAAGGCATCAGCCACGTCGAAGCGGTCAAGGGCTATTTAAATGTCTACTTCGAGACGGGCGCGTACGCCCGCCGCGTGGTGGACACCGTCCTGACCTCGGGCGCGGATTTCGGGCGGGGCGCGGCCAAAGGGGAGCGCGTCATGGTCGAGTATGCCCAGCCGAACACGCACCACTCCTTTCATATTGGACATTATCGCAACACTATTCTCGGCGAGGCGCTGGCCCGCCTGACGGAGTTTGCAGGTTTTGAGACCATCCGCGCCTCCTATCCCGGCGACCTGGGATTGGGTGTCATTACCGTCCTGTGGGCCTACGATAAATTTTACAAGGGCCAGGAACCCGCGGGTGTGCACGAGCGGGGCCAATGGCTGCTGAAGATCTACGTTGAAGCCACCGCGCTTCTCAAGCAGCAAGAAAACGAAACGCCCGAACAAATCGTCCAACGCGAACAGTACGAGGCCGAACGGCGCGAGATGTATCGCAAATGGGATGCGGGCGACCCCGAGGTGCGCGAACTCTGGCGGGTGACCCGCGAATGGAGCCTGGAGGAATTGCGCGACATCCTGAACACGATGGACGTCAAGATGGATGTCTGGTTCTACGAAAGCGAAGTAGACGAACCATCCAAGGCCATCGTGGATGAGTTGATCGCCCGCGATATCGCCACGGACGAGCGCTCCATGGGCGGGCCAGTGATTGTCAAGATCGATGAGAAGCTGGGACTGACCAAGGAAAAATACCGCACGGCGGTCATCCTGCGCAGCGATGGAACAACGTTGTACCTGACAAAAGACCTGGCGCTGGCCAAGGTCAAGTTCGAGCAATATCATGTCGATCGCTCGATCTACGTGGTGGACTTCCGCCAGAGCCTGCACTTCCAGCAAGCTTTCAAGATCCTGGAAATGTGGGGCTTTCCGCAGGCGGCCAAGTGCTATCATCTCTCCTATGGCTACGTGACACTGCCTGAAGGCGCGATGTCGGCGCGGCGCGGACAGGTGGTGCTCTTCAAGGACGTGGTCGATGAGGCCACCAAACGCGTCCTGGCGGTCGAGTCGGAAAAAGCGCCCGACATGACAGACGCAGAGCGGGAAACCATGGCCAGGCAGATCGGTCTGGGCGCGTTGGCCTATTCGATGCTGGCGGTCGACAACAACAAAGACATCGTCTTTGATATGAACGAGGCGCTCTCCTTCGATGGCCGTACGGGACCGTACATCCAGAACGCGCACGTGCGCGCCAACTCGATCCTGAAGAAAGCCAGCGGTCCACTCCCGCCCGCGGAATTCCGTCACAGCATGGAGAAACACGAGATCGAGTTGATCGAGCAGATCTCCAGGTTCCCCGCGGTGGTGGAACAGGCGGCCAACGAATATCGGCCGATGGTGATGGCCATGTATGCTTACGACCTGGCGAACACCTTCCACTCGTTCTACCATGCGGTGCCCGTCACGCAGACGGAGGAGGAGGAAGCCCGCAATGCCCGCCTGCGTCTGGTGGCGGCTGCCAGGCAGACCCTTGCCAATGCCCTGCAATTGCTCGACATCCACGCGCCCGATGTAATGTAGAAAACAGGCTAAACGTACCTTTACGTTTAGCCTGTTTTATTTTTAGAATTATAGCCAATGTCGCTGCGGGCCTGAGCGTAGTGAGAGGCGAAGCAGCCGCGTAGTTACAGAAGGTTGCTTCGTTGGCCTACTGCCTCCTCGCAACGACACAATCCTGTCCTTCGACTGCGCCACGCAAGAGCACGCGGCTTCGCTCAGGACGTATAAAATGTGAATTATGTCCCTCTGGGTAAAAACGAAGAGGCCCAAAACCCACCACCGGGCATCTTCGGACACTGTCCTCAGAGAGGCATTTCAAAATAGGAGAAACCAATGCCTATCAAAACCATCATCATGGGCGCCGCGGGTCGCGACTTCCACAACTTCAATACCTATTTCCGCGACAACGCGGATTACGAAGTTGTGGCCTTTACCGCCACACAAATCCCCGACATCGAAGGCCGCCGCTATCCGAAGCAGCTGGCGGGTTCACTGTACCCCAAAGGGATCCCGATCCACGCGGAAGAGGAACTGCCCGCGCTGATCAAGAAGCATGGCGTGGAACAGGTCGTCTTCGCCTATAGCGACGTCCCGCACGAGTACGTGATGCACAAGGCCAGCCTGGTCAACGCCCTGGGCGCGGACTTCCGCCTGATGGGCACGAAGTACACCCAGGTCAAGTCGACCAAGCCGGTCGTGTCGGTGTGCGCTGTTCGCACGGGCTCTGGCAAGAGTCAGACCACCCGCCGCGTGTCGCTCATCCTGCGCGGTATGGGCTACAAGGTTGCAGCCATCCGCCACCCGATGCCCTACGGCGACCTGGTCAAGCAGGAAGTCCAGCGTTTCGCCACTTATGCCGACCTCGACAAGCACGAGTGCACCATCGAGGAACGCGAGGAATACGAGCCGCACATCGACAACGGCGTGATCGTCTATGCGGGCGTGGACTACGAGAAGATCCTGCGCCAGGCCGAGCAGGAAGTGGATATCATCCTGTGGGACGGCGGCAACAACGACTTCCCCTTCTACGTCCCCGACCTGCAGATCGTCGTCGCGGACCCGCACCGCCCCGGCCACGAGGTCGCCTATCATCCTGGCGAGACCAACGTGCGCGCGGCCGACGTGTTCGTCATCAACAAGGTCGACACCGCCGACCCGAACGCGGTCATTGCAGTGCGCGAGAACCTGCGCAAGTTGAATCCGAAAGCCATCGTCATCGAAGGCGCCTCCCCGCTCTTCGTGGACGATCCCTCCGCCATCCAGGGCAAGCGCGTGCTGGTCGTCGAAGACGGCCCGACCCTGACCCACGGCGAGATGGCCTACGGGGCTGGCTACGTGGCCGCCCGCCGCTTCGGCGCCGCCGAGATCGTGGACCCGCGCCCATTTGCGGTCAAGTCCATCGCGGCCACCTACAAGAAGTATCCCAAGACGGGACCCATCCTGCCCGCCATGGGCTACGGCGAAGCGCAGATGAAGGACCTGGAAGCCACCATCAACAAGTCTGACGTGGACATGGTCATTGTGGGTACGCCCATCGACCTGACCCGCGTCATCAAGATCCGCAAGCCGTACCAGCGCGTGCGCTATGAACTGCAGGAGATCGGCCAGCCGACCCTGGAAGACATCCTCAAGAAGAAATTCGGCAAGAAGAAGTAGCCGCACCGAGCCATCGAGAGTCGGGCGGGTTTCCGCCCGACTCTTTTCATCGGAAATCCACGAAAACGCTTGACGCCCTCGCGGGTGGATGATACAATCCGCCCGCTTAAAAAAGAACGCCTCCATCGTCTAGAGGCCCAGGACGCAACCCTTTCAAGGTTAAGACCGGAGTTCGAATCTCCGTGGAGGCACCTGAGCTGAGAAAAGCCACATGATCGTGGCTTTTTTGTTTAAGGTCGTGGTCCCCGCAGGGAGGATGATATTCGAATCTCTGTGGGGCACTGGGAAAAGCCGCTTGTGCGGCTTTTTTGTTTAAGACCGCCATTCCTGCCACGTAAACAGTCCCGCTCCCTGGTAGCCGCCTCCCCAAACGACTAGTTCCCGCTCCCACCCATTCATCCGAGGCGCGAGACGGGTAAAACTCTTACAATGCTCCTATCTTCCCATGATATAAAGGAGCCACCATGAGCGACATCCAAACCTTATCCAATGGGCTGACCGCCGCCGTCGAAGCGGCCTCCGCCTCCATCCTTACCGTCGACGCGCGCCGCAAGTTCCCCGCCAGCGGCATCGCCTACGCCGACGACCTCGTCCTGACGGCCGACCACGTCGTCACGCGCGAGGAGGATATCCGCATCGGCCTGCCCGACGGCAATTCCGCGCCCGCCACGCTGGCAGGCCGTGACCCAGGCTCTGACCTGGCCCTGCTGCGCCTGAACGAAAAGGTCCTCACTCCCGCCAAAACCAATCCCAATCCCAAGGTCGGGCAACTCGTGCTCGCGCTCGGACGCCCGTCCACGGCGGGCGTGCAGGCCTCCTTCGGCATCATCAGCGCCATCGGCGGACCCGCCCGCACCTGGCGCGGCGGCCTGCTCGACCAGTTTCTGCAGACCGAGACCGTGCCCTACCCCGGCTTCTCGGGTGGCCCGCTGGTCGATGCAACAGGTGCCGTGCTCGGACTCAACACCTCGGGGCTTACGCGCGGCGAAGCGCTTACCATCCCTGCGCACGCGGCCTGGAGCATCGCCGAGTCGCTGGCTAAACATGGCAGCGTGAAGCGCGGCTACCTGGGCGTGCGCACCCAGCCTGTCGAGACGGGCCTCTTGATCCTCTGGCTCGAAAAGGACGGCCCCGCCGAAAAGGGGGGACTGTTGGTGGGCGACATCCTCATCCAGGTCAACGGCCACGACCTGACCGATGCCGACGACCTGTTTGCGGCCCTCACCAGCGACACCGTCGGCCAGCCCACCGCCATCGAGATCCTGCGCGGCGGCCAGTCGCAGACCGTCCGCGTCACCGTAGGCGAAAGGAAGTAATTTGATCCGCGTCCTGCTGATCGCTCCCATCCCCGCCCTGCGCCTCGGATTGCGCGCCCTGCTGGCCGATTCCGATGTGGAGATCGTGGGCGAGGCCGATCGGCTGGATTCCCCCGACCTGAACGGCGCGGAGGCCGACGTGATCATCCACGCCTCGGCCTCCGCCGCCCGCCTGGACCTCGAGCCTGATTCCGCCACAGGGGCGGCCATCCTCGCTTTGACGGACGACAGGCCCACGGTCCAGGCCCTGATGACCCAAACGGGAGCCGTGTGGGGCGCGCTGCCGCTCGAGTCCTCACGCGAAGAACTACTGGCGGCCCTGCATGCCCTCTCCGAAGGGCTGGTGGTCAGCGCGCCGCAATTCGTCGCCCCCCAACCGTCTCTGCGCGAGGCAGGCGAGCATCCCGCCTTGAGCGAACGCGAGATCGAGGTGTTGGAACTGCTCGCCCAGGGCATGGCCAACAAGCAGATCGCGGCGGCGCTGGGCATCAGCGAGCATACCGTCAAATTCCACGTCTCGTCCATCTTCACCAAGTTGAACGTCACCAACCGCGCCGAGGCTGTGCGCCAAGGCGTGCGCGGCGGATGGGTGGCGGTGTGACCTGAAAATTGGGGGAAACAAAAAGGCAAAAATCCCATATAATCAAAACACTGTTCTGATTTTTTCAGGGTGAGTTACAACAGGGAGAAACAAGATGTTGATCGAGCATTGGCAACTGAGCGGTGGGACGTGTTGCCTGGGGATCCTGGTGGTGTGGGGCATGTCGGCGTTTACATTCTTCTACAACAAACGCCTGCCCGATGGAAACGAAGAGAAACGGGAATATCATCCCTATTCCTGGATGGTGGTTCCGTTGCTGCTCCCGTTCAAGGTACCGATCCTGGCGCTGGTCGCCATATTATCCTTCCTTTTCTATTCACTGGTGTTCGGCCTGCTGCTGATCGTGTTCGCCCTCGCGGTGGCCCTCCTTCGCAAGCCGTTCCTGCTCCAATGGCTGAAGGAGACCTCGCTCAAAGTGGGCCGCTTCATCCTCAAGATCAACACCCGCCTGCTGAACTGGACTCTACCGCCCGCTTCAAGTCAGGCGCTAGCGTGACCTCGTCTGGGAACAAAAAAGCAGCCTCGTGTGAGGCTGCTTTTTTCATGTCAAGGAAACTTATTTCGATTCGGCGTGTTTGCCGAAAGGCACCATGAGCAGGAAGCCGAGCGCGATGATGATCTCGCCGATCAGCACCCCCGTGGCCTGTAAGGGACCGAAGTATGGCACCTGCGGTAGGCTGTGCGAGCCCATGCCGAAGATATCCGCCATGCCCGCAAAGACCGAGATGATGTAGCCCGTGCTCACCAGGCGCAGGCCGATGTCGGCGGCAATGGAGCGTTCCCTGCCTCGCCACAAGGCCAGCAGCCCCACGTACCCGCCCAGGCAGATCAACCCCAGCCCGAGCAGGAACACGACGATCTGCACGAAACCCACCACGGGACTGCGGTCCCAGCCAAACCAGTTGGGTTTGGCCCCCACCATGAAGACGAACAACCCAAACAGGGTCAGCAAAAGGCCCGTGCGGACGCGCATCCGCGGGGGGGTCTCGAAACGGGAGGTATCGACAGGGGTCGAAGAGGATAGCGTATTTTGGGTCATTTAGGGCAAGTCTCGCTGCAGGCGGGTGATCCAGTTCCCGCCGAGGATGTTGGCGATGTCTCCTTCAGTATAGCCCCGTTCCGCCAAAAGCGGTCCAACCTTTTGCAGGTCGGCAATGGTGTCGATCTCGGGCGGCACAGACTGGAGGCCGAACCCGCCGTCGAAGTCGGAGCCGATGCCCACGTGCAGGGAATCGCCCGCCATCTGACAGACATGGTCGATGTGGTCCACCAGCACACTAAGAGGCACTTCCTCGCGTCGGCTGGTGGAGACGGACCAGCCGGTCTTCAGGTAGCCATTGAACGGCACCACGCCCACGACCCCGTCGCGCTCGATCAGGCCGTGCAGGACGCGGTCGGAGAATTGGCGATTGTTAGGGAAGTCGGGCAGCAGAGACAGGCAGTTGCCATGCGTGGCGATGATCGGACCCGCGTAACGGTCCAGAGCCTCGAGCATAGCAGGCTCGTCCATGTGACTGAGATCGAGCACGAAATTATAGTCAGCCATGGCAGAGAGCAGTCTGCGCCCTTCCTCGCTCAGCGGACCTGGTTCCTTCCAGCCGCCCGAATAACGCGTCCCCACCCAGGCCAGGCCGATGACGCGCAGCCCCATCTCGTACCATTCCTCCAACTCGGCGGCGCTGCGGATGCCGTCCGCGCCCTCCATCGAGGGCACCAGGCCAACGGGATGCCCGTCCTCGCTGGGAGTCAGCCAGTGGTCGAGGACCAGCTTCAGGTCGGCGCGGGAGGTGACGAGTTGGAACTTATCGGGGTGGGAATCGATCAGGCGGCGGTAGGTCAGCAGCTGCTGGCGGTAGATGCGGTTGGCTTCGTCGGAGGTGCGATAGGCGTGGCGCCTGTCCAACTCGTGCGAGACGCGGCGGATGGGCGGCGCATACAGCGAAGCAAAGGCCACGGCCACCTGTCCGCGTTGGTATTCAGGCCAGCCGATCAGGCAGTCTTCGTTCACTTCGACGACTTGCGAGCCCGCCTCCAACTGGCGCGTTTGAGCGACCGCGCGTGTGTAATCGCGGCCGTAGGCAAGCATATTCCAGGCAATGTCGTTGTGGGAATCAACGAGGAGAGGCATGGTAGGGAAGAGCGCACCCGGGGGTGCGCTCTGTTCTATTACGCTTCGTTCTCGCCGCTGGGCGTTTCTTCGGGGGGCGCGGCGGGATCGTCCGCTTCGCTGCGGAACTCTTCCGCCAGCATCTTGAAGTCCTTGTCGGCGAAGGCGGCCGAGTCGACTTTGCGCAGGCTGAGGCCGATGCGGTGCTGGTCATGATCGATGCGGATAACACGCAGGGTCTTGACTTCGCCTTCCTTGATGGCTTCCTTGGGATGCTCGATGCGGTGATCGCTGATCTCGGAGATGTGGATCAGGCCTTCGATGTCGCCTTCGAGGCGGGCGAAGGCGCCAAACTTGGTCAGGCGCGTGATAACGCCTTCGACCAACTGGCCGACGCTGAACTTGGACACGCGGGCGGCCCAGGGATCTTCCTGGAGGGCGCGCATCGACAGGCCAATACGGCGCTTGTCGCGGTCGATGTTGATGACCTTGACCTTGACTTCCTGCCCGACTTCGAGGATCTCCTTGGGATGCTGGATGCGGTCCCAGGAGAGTTCGGAGAGGTGGACGAGGCCGTCGGCCCCGTTGATGTTGACAAAGGCGCCGAAATCGGCCAGGCTGGTGACGCGGCCCGTGTAGATCTTGCCCTCTTCCAGCTCACTGATGACGCGGTCCTTGAGGGACTGGCGGGTCTCGTTGCTGGTAGCGCGCTCAGAGAGGATCAGGCGGCGGCGCTCGCGATCCACTTCGATGATGCGGACCGAGATCGGGTCGCCAACCATCTTCTGCCAGCGCTGCTCGGGCGTGTCGCCCTGGGCCATGGCGCGGCGCGAGGCGCTGATCTGCGAGGCGGGCACGAAGCCGCGCAACCCGCCAATCGGCACGATCAGGCCGCCCTTGTTGAAGCCGATGACCTTGCTATCCATGACAGTCTCATCGGCAATCATCTTCTCCACGTTCGCCCAGGAGATTTGCTCCTGCGCGCGCTTGAAGGACAGGACAACGTTCCCGTTGGAATCCTCGGGGTTGACAACATAAACGTCAACTTCCTGGCCGACGTGAAGCGCGGCGCGCTCATCGTCGGTCAGCTGCTCCAGTTCACGGCCAGCAATCACGCCTTCGGACTTGGCGCCGATGCTGACGAGGATCTGGTTGACACCAATGCTGGCGATCATGCCCTTGCGAATTTCGCCGACCTGCGGAAGATCCACATTCAGCGCCTCACTCTCAAGGAGAGATTCCATGCTCTGGTGGTTGGTGGGTTCACCCTGCGGGTTCGCTTCTGCGGCCCCCTGCCCGTTCAGGGCATCAATTTGGTCCATCACTGGCTGACTCCAATTTAAAAAATTAGTACGGCTGATTATACAAGTGAATGTAGAAGTTGACAACCCTAACCGACGCGGATTGTGCGTTATAATCTCCCTTCGGAGTCAAAAGAAAAGAATGCCTGCCATCTACCCCTTTACAGCCATCGTCGGACAGGAGCGCATGAAGCGCGCCCTTATTCTCAACGCCGTGGACACGCGCATCGGCGGCGTGCTGATTCGCGGCGAACGCGGCACCGCGAAATCCACTGCGGCGCGCGCGCTGGCGGCCCTGCTGCCGCGCGTGAAGATCGTCCAGGAATGCCGCTTCGGATGCGACCCCGACCGTCCCGCCACGTGGTGTACGGAGTGCAAGGAACGCTTCAGCGCGGGCGGAAAACTCCCCACCGCGGAGCGCGCCACACCCTTCGTCAACCTGCCTGTCTCGGCCACCGAAGACCGCGTGGTCGGCACGCTTGACATCGAGCAGGCCATCCAGAAGGGCGAGCGCCACTTCGAGCCGGGCGTGCTGGCTTCCGCCAACCGCGGCCTGCTCTACATCGACGAGGTCAACCTGCTCGACGATCACGTCGTGGATGTGCTGCTGGATTCCGCCGCAATGGGCGTCAACACCGTCGAACGCGAAGGCATCTCCTTCGCGCATCCCGCCCGCTTCATCCTGGTCGGCACGATGAATCCTGAGGAAGGCGAACTGCGTCCGCAGCTGCTTGACCGCTTCGCCCTCTCGGTGGAGATCGTCGGTATCCGCGAGGCGCGCGAACGCGTGACCATCATGGAACGCAACCTGTCCTATGAGCGCGATGCCGAGGCCTTCCGCAAGGACTGGCTCGCCAGGGAGCAGGAACTCTCCGACAAGATCGCGCGCGCGCGCGAACTCGTGGACGAGGTCAAGTACACCAGCCGTGACCTGCTGTCCATCGCCGCGCTGACGGCTTCGCTCAACGTGGACGGCCACCGCGCCGACCTGGTCATCCTCAAGGCCGCGCGCGCCCAGGCCGCCTTCGAAGGCCGCACCAAGATCAACGATCACGACATCGCCCTGGCCGCCGAACTGGCGCTGCCGCACCGCATCAAACGCACGCCCTTCCAACAGGCCGAGATGACCACCGAACAGCTGCAGGAACGCATCGAGCAACTGGCAGGTCAGTCGGTCCCGAACGAGGAAGAGGGCGAGGAGTCTGATTCCAAGCAGGGCGAATCCGAAGAAAAAAAAACTTAAGTCTTGAAGACGAGGTACAGGAAGGCCCTCAGCAGGGACAACCCCAGCCCATGCCGCAGGACGTGTTCGCCCACTCGAACGCGAACTGGTGGGACGGTGGTCAGAAGATCAAACCTGGTGAGGCCTTCCAGCCCCGCAAGCTCAATACCCCCCTCGATAAACTAGCCCGCAAACATGCCGGTCGCCGCTCGCTTACCAAAACCGAGCGCAAGCACGGCCGTTATATCAAGGCCCGCCCCGCTGGCGACAAGCGCGACGACATCGCCTTTGACGCCACCTTCCGCGCCGCCGCCCCGTTCCAGAAACAGCGCGCGGAGAAGCGCAAGCGCCTAGCCTTTGCCATCGAACGCGGCGATTTGCAGCGCAAGATCCGTGTCAAACGTGTCTCGAACCTGGTGCTGTTCCTGGTGGACGCGTCCTGGTCGATGGCCGTGGCCGAGCGCATGAACGCCACCAAGGGCGCGATCCTCTCCCTGCTGACGGACGCCTATCAGCGCCGCGACCGCGTCGGCCTGATCGTCTTCCAGAAGGACCGCGCTACGCTGGTGCTGCCCCCCACCAACTCGGTGCAACTGGCCCAGCGCGCTCTGGTAGACATCCCCGTCGGCGGCAAGACCCCGCTCTCGGCGGGATTGTTCATGGCCCACGACGTGCTGACCCATGAGAAGCACCTGCACCCCGACGTGGAACCGCTGCTCATCATCCTGACCGATGGCGCGGGCAACGTTTCGTTGGGGACTCTTCCGCCTCAAGAGGAATCCTTCCGCTTCGCTGAGTTGATTGCGAACGAGAAGACCCGTTCCATCGTCATCAACATGGAACACGCCGCCTTCGACCAAGGCCTGGCCCAGCAACTGGCGGACCACCTCAAGGCGCCCTGCTACGCGCTCAGCGAACTGAAGGCCGAGAGCCTGTACCACACGGTACGGCAGGGAATGTCCATGCCCCAGAAGAAGTAGTCACCAAACTCCCCGAAATCGGGGAGTTTTTTTCGTTTCTCCTGCCATATCTGGGTCTTGACTTTTAGAACAATTGTTCTATAATTTACTCAAGTCACCCGATTCGACAAGGAGGTCGAAATGTCTGGTTATCGTAGGAATATCGGAGACGGGCTGGTGGCCCTCTTCAAAAATCGCCGCCTCAACCGCGGCGCAGCCTGGGGCCTGATGATCATCGGCGCCCTGCTGGCCTTCGAAGTCTTCAATTTCAGCACCACCCAATTTGCCCTGCTGGATATGCTCGGCGATCTCAAATTTGCGGGCATGCGCTGGGCCACCGTGCTGGCGATCGCCTTCTGCGGCATCGACTTTGCGGGCATCGCACGTATCTTCACCCCCGAGCAGGGCCGCGACGAACCCGCCGAGGTCTGGTACCTGTTCGGCGCCTGGCTGCTGGCGGCCGCTTTCAACGCAGGCCTCACCTGGTGGGGCGTGTCAGTCGCCATCGCCACCCAGGGGAATGTGGCTGGGACCGCCGTGGTCAACTCCGCTACCATGACCAAGGCTGTGCCTGTCATTGTGGCCGTGATGGTCTGGCTGATCCGCATCCTGATCATCGGCACCTTCTCCATGGCGGGTGACCGCCTGTTCACCACCGACCACAACGCCGCGCGGAACTATCCCACCCGCACGAATCAGTCCGCCCAGCAGCCTGTGCTGCGCCCTGCCTCGCAGATCCAGCGCCCAGCCTCGAGCAACGCCTCGGCTTATCGCCCCGCGCCCAAGCCCGCCCAGCAGACTTCGTTTGCGCGGCCCGAGCCGACCTACCACAACGTCAACTTTAGCGAACGCAACAATCCCAGCGAACACTACGACGCCTGAGACCGCCCGAACAATCGAATACTCCTTTCGAGCCGGGTCCCACGACCCAGAATAAGGATAACTCATGCCCCGAGCTCGCTCCCGAACAACCGACGAATTTCAGACATCCGCTGCCCCGCAAGAACAAGGCAGCGGATGTCTGTCTGGCTTTCTGATTCCACCCCTGGCCGTACTCCTGACCAGTTTGCTGCTGGCGATCTTCGCCTTCCGCCAGCCGACTCCCACCGCCGTGATGGCCGCTCCCGCCGAATCCGCCTCGGGGGGATTGGCGCCCTTCTTCCGCCCCGAGGTGCTGCATTGGAGCGACTCCATCCTGCGCTGGTCCGCCGCCGCGGGCGTGGACCCGAACCTGGCCGCCGTGGTCATGCAGATCGAATCCTGCGGCGATCCACGCGCCCGTTCGCGTTCGGGCGCCATGGGACTCTTCCAGGTCATGCCGTTTCACTTTACGCTGACCGACAATCCCTACGACCCTGACACCAACGCCCTGCGCGGACTTGGCTACCTGGCCCGCTCCCTGCAGGCGGCGGGCGGAAACGCGCGCCTCGCGCTGGCGGGTTACAACGGCGGCATCGGCGTCATCGCTCGCGCCGAATGGACCTGGCCCGCCGAGACCCAGCGGTACATCCGCTACGGCGCGCCCATCTACGAAGACGCGCTTCGGGGAGAGACCCAAAGCGCGGCACTGGATGAATGGTATACAAAATATGGGGTGAGCCTGTGTCAGCAGGCCAGTCAAAACCAGTAGACTGCTACTTCTTGAACAGCGGCAGCCAGATCACAAAGGTTGTCCCCTTCCCCTCTTTCGACTCGACCTCGATGCGCCCATTGTGGTGCTCCACGATCCACTTGGTGATGGAAAGTCCCAGCCCAAAGCCGCTGGCGCGCGAGCGTGTGCGGGATTTCTCCGCGCGATAGAAACGCTCGAAGATGTGCGGCAGGTCCTCGGGCGGGATGCCCGGGCCCGTGTCCCATACACTGATGCGGGCCTGGTCGCCCACCTTGGCCAGGCTGATGAACACGTCCCCATCCTGCGGCGTGTACTGGATGGCATTGGCAGCCAAATTCAACACGACCTGCTTGAGGCGGTCACGGTCGCCGTTGACCTGGAGCTGGTCGATCTCCTTCAAGTGGACGTGCACCTTGGTCCCCGCCAGCACGCGCATCTCCTGGTAGACCTCCACCAGCAAGGCGTCCAATTCAACGGGCCGCAGGTTGAGGGTCAACTTGCCCGACTCGGCCTGGGCCAGCATGAGCAGCCCACCCACCAGACGGGTGAGCCGACCCGCTTCCTGGTCGATGCTCGCAAGCGACTCGTCATCGATCTGCTTCATGCGACGCATCAAGTCCACGTTGCCCTTGATGACCGTCAACGGCGTGCGCAGTTCGTGGCTGACGTCCGCCAGGAAACGCTGCTGGGAGGTGAAGAGCGATTCGAGGCGTTCGAGGGTCTGGTTGAAAGACTCGACCATCTCGCCGATCTCGTCATCGGCCTGGTGACGGTAGGGAATGCGGCGCGAGAGGTCATCGGCGCGGTTGATCTGGTCCACGGTCTCGGTGATGGCCTCCACAGGCGAGAGGGCTCGTCCCAGGATCACCCACGAAGCCAGCGCCGCCAGCACGACCGCCACCGCCGCCGAGGCCAGCATGGTCGTGGACAGGTTGCGGAGGGTGGTGTCGGCCACTTCCAGGTCGGCGGCCACCTGCAAAACGCCCAGGGTCCGCTCCCCCGCTTGAAGCGGGACGCTCAACACACGCAGGTGGAACCCTTCGAGGGTGTTCTCACGGAAGATGGGTTCACCCGCCACCAGCCCGTAGGAATCGAGCGGCTCCTTGAGGGCGCGCAGGGCAGTCGAGGCGGTCAGCAATTTTCGGTTGCGGTCCCAGATCTGGATGGTGGTATTGGTGTTCATGTCGAGCGGCGGCAGGGAGATTCGGTCCAGTTCGCCGTCCGGGTTGAGGCGCGTCATCTCGATCACGTCGGCGGCCTGGGCGGCCAGGCGGTCGTCCACCTGGTTGATGACGAGGATATTGACCAGCAGATAAACAGCCGTGCCGAAGATCAGCATGATGACGCCAATCAGCACGGAATACAACAGGGTCAAGCGAAGGCGCAGGGTCATAAGATCAAAGAAGCCGCCCGTGAAAGGGCGGCTGGCAGGTTAGGGGTTCTCGCGCAGGACGTAGCCCACGCCGCGCACGGTGTGGATGAGGCGGGGTTCGTTCTCGGCCTCCAACTTCTGGCGCAGGTAACGGATGTACACTTCCAGCACATTGCTCTCGCCGCCGAAGTCGTAGCCCCACACGCGGTCGAAGATGACTTCGCGGGTGAGCACCTGCTTGGGGTGGCGCAGGAACAACTCGAGCAGCTCATACTCCTTGGCGGTCAGCGAGACCAGGCGGCTGCCGCGCGAAGCCTGCCGCGAACCGGTATCCAGCGAGAGGTCCGCGAACTTGAGCACGGGCACGCGCTCGGGCTGGGTGCGGCGCAGCAGCGCGCGGATGCGGGCCAGCACCTCGTCGAGGTTGAACGGCTTGACGAGGTAATCGTCCGCGCCCGCGTCCAGGCCCTGCACGCGGTCCTGCACGGTGTCCTTGGCGGTCAACATCAGGATCGGCAGGGAGCCGCCGGTGCGCAGGCGATGGCAAACTTCCAGGCCATCCATGCCGGGCAGCATCCAATCCAGAATGACGAGATCGGGGTTGTGGTCGCGCGCCAGGATCAGGCCGGTGCGGCCGTCGGTGGCAGTATCCACGGTGTACCCTTCATAGGCGAGGCTGCGCTGCAAGAGCTTCAGGATCGCCTGGTCGTCTTCGATGATCAGTATGCGCTCATTCATAGGTCGCTCCTATGTAAAATATACCACACCTTACGCGGGGTGCGGTAGAATGCTCGCATGCCCTTCAGCAAGAGACTCTTCGACCTGCTTGCCTCGGCGCTCGCGCTGATCGTGCTTTCGCCCGTCCTGGCGTTGACCGCCCTGCTGGTGCGGATTCAACTCGGGGGGCCGATCCTGTTCCGCCAACAGCGGCCAGGCTACCAGGGACGCCCGTTCCACATCTTCAAGTTTCGGACGATGATCGACCGCTTCGCCCCGGACGGCAGCCTGCTGCCCGACTCCGAGCGGCTCACCCGCTTTGGGCGCGTCCTGCGCTCCACCTCGCTGGACGAATTGCCCGAACTGTTCAACATCCTGCGCGGGGAGATGAGCGTGGTCGGCCCGCGCCCGCTGCTGATGGAATACCTGCCGCTTTACTCCGCCGAACAGGCCCGCCGCCACGACATGCCGCCCGGCTTGACGGGCTGGGCCCAGGTCAACGGCCGCAACGCCCTCTCCTGGCAGGACAAGTTCCGCCTGGACGTGTGGTACGTGGACCACTGGAGTTTCTGGCTGGACCTCAAGATCATCTTCCTGACCCTGGTCAAAGTCTTCAAACGCGAAGGCATCACCCAGGAGGGCCAGGCCACGGCAGAGAAGTTTACGGGGAAT
>CAZGFR010000024.1:0-25564 GCA_964524485.1 uncultured Anaerolineaceae bacterium
GTCTTGCTGGGGGTGATGAGCGAGACCAGCGTCGGCGAAGCGTACGGTGTGGCGCTCGGGCGCGGAGTATCGGTGATGGTCGGCTCGATGGTCGGGCTGGGGGTCCAGGTGGGATCGAGCAGGCGGGGCGTGATGGTGGCCGTCGGCAGGGTGTTGGGGTTGAGCGGCTTGAGCGGGTTCAGGTTCGACATCGGGTCAACGAAGATCAACACGAAGTACAAGCCGATGCACAGCGTCACCAACAGGGTCAGGATGGTCAGCATATCCCACAGCCCCAGGCGCGACGGGCCAGGGGTCTTTTGGGAGGATGCATTGGGATCGGGATAATCGTATTTACTCATGAAGTCACTCCAAGGACGGCTTCACTGGGAGATGGTGATCGCGCTCTTTTCGCGCTGCTGGCGGACCCATTCGACCAGGGCTTGCTCTTGCAGGGTCAATAATGCGTCGGGCGAAAGCGGATGATCGCCGCGTTCCAGAACTTGGAGGATGTGGAACCCGGCCGGCGTGGCAATCACATCGCTGTACGCGCCCACGTCCAGGCCGAAGGCGGCGTCCTCCACGTTCTTGTCGAGCAGGTACCCACGCGGCACCCAGCCCAATTCGCCGCGTGTGACGGGGTCATACAGGGCAGCCTGTTCCGCAAAATCGGCGCCGCCCTTCAGTTTGTCGAGCACCTGGCGGGCGTCGGCTTCATTATAGGTCAGAATTTGCTGAAGGTGGACTTGTTCCACCGATTTTGGCACATCCGCAATGATTTTGTCACGCATCCAGGCGGCCTCGGCCGAGCGCTTCAGCGCGATGCGGAAGGAGGCGTCGGTGTAGCCGTGGTCGGACATCCACTTGTTGAAGGCGTCCGCGCCGCCGCTTTGGGCAACCAGCCCGTCCAGCCTGGACTGGAGGTCTGCTTCCGTTAAAGTGAATCCATCCGCCCGAGCGGCCTGGGCCAGCAAAACCTGCGCGATCAGGTCGTCCAGCACAGCCTTTCGGGCGTCTGCATCCGCGACGGTCTTACCGAGCGCGGATTGCGCCGCCTGGTAGCGCGCCAACTCGGCGTTGAACTCGTCCAGCGTGATGTACTCGCCGTTGACGATGGCCGCCGAGGGCGGAGGGGTGGCGGTGGGCGGCTCGGGCGTGGAGGTCGGTACGTTGGGGGTGGGCGTGCTCGGGGTCCCGAAGAGTGAGCCGCACGCGGAAAGGCTGAGGGCCAGGATCAGGGTCAGTTGTGTCAGTACAAAGCGGGGTTTGGAGAACATCGTCCAGATTATAAATTAAAAAGTTCCTCCCGCCGTTAGGGCGGGAGGAACGAAGCGGACGGTTTAGTAGTCCATGCCGCCAGGAGGCATGGCCGGGGCCTTTTCCTTCTCGGGGATGTCGGTGACGAGCACATCCGTGGTCAGGATCATGGCCGCGATGGAGGCCGCGTTCTCGAGCGCACCGCGCACCACCTTGACGGGGTCGATGACGCCCGCCTTGATCATGTCGGTGTATTCGCTGGTCAGCACGTTGTAGCCGATGTTCTTGTTCTTCTCTTCGACCGATTTACGGCGGACGGTGTCGATGATGACGGAGCCGTCCTGACCCGCATTGGAGGCCAGCTTGCGGATCGGGGCCTCAAGGGCCTTCTTGACGATGCCGATGCCGACGCGGATTTCCTCGTCCTCATCGTAGTTCTTGGCCATCTTGTCGAGCTTGGAGGAGGCGTTGATGAGGGAGATCTCGCCGCCGGGGACGATGCCTTCCTCCACGGCCGCGCGGGCAGCGGAAAGGGCATCTTCGACGCGGTGCTTCTTTTCCTTCATCTCGGTCTCGGTCGCCGCACCCACGCGGATGATAGCGACGCCGCCGCTGAGCTTGGCCAGGCGCTCCTGGAGTTTCTCCTTGTCGTAGTCGCTGGTGCTCTTGTCGATCTCGGCGCGGATTTCCTTGATGCGGCCTTCGATGTCGCTCTTCTTGCCCTTGCCGCCGACGATGGTGGTGTTCTCCTTGTCGGAGACGACCTTCTCGGCGCGGCCCAGGTCCTGCAGGGTGGCGGTCTCGAGCTTGCGGCCGGTCTCTTCGGAGATGACGGTGCCGCCGGTCAGGATGGCAATATCCTGCAGCATGGCCTTGCGGCGGTCACCAAAGCCCGGGGCTTTGATGGCGAGCACGTTCAGCATGCCGCGTAGTTTGTTGAGCACAAGGGTGGCCAGGGCTTCGCCGTCGATGTCTTCAGCGATGATGACCAGTTCGCGTTTGCCGATCTGGACGAGCTTCTCCAGCAGCGGGACGATGTCCTGGGCAGCCGAGATCTTCTTCTCGTTGATGAGCACGTAGGCGTCGGAGATGACGGCTTCCATGTGCTCGGTGTCGGTGATGAAGTAGGGGGAGAGGTAGCCGCGGTCGAACTGCATACCCTCGACGAATTCCTGCTCGAACTGCATGGACTTGGACTCTTCGACGGTGATGACGCCGTCCTTGCCGACCTTGTCCATCACGTCCGCGATCAACTGGCCGATCTCGACGTCCGCGGCGGAGTTGGTGGCCACGGAAGCGATCTCTTCCTTGGTGTCGATCTTGACGGCCATCTTGCGCAGTTCTGCAACGACCGAGTCAGCGGCCATCTCGATGCCGCGCTTGACGAGCATCGGGTTGTAGCCAGCTTCGAGGGCGCGCAGGCCTTCGTTCACGATGGCGTGGGCCAGCACGGTCGAGGTGGTGGTGCCATCGCCGGCGATGTCATTGGTCTTGGTGGCGGCTTCCTTAAGGAGCTGGGCGCCCATGTTCTCGAACGGGTCTTCCAGTTCGATCTCCTTGGCGACGGAGACGCCATCGTGAGTGATGGTGGGGGAGCCGAACTTGCGGTCCACGGCCACGTTGCGGCCCTTGGGGCCGAGGGTCGCGCCGACGGCGTTCGCGACGACGTTCATGCCGTTCTTGAGCTTGCGGCGTGCTTCTTCAGAAAAGACGAGTTGCTTGGCAGCCATTTTCACTTTCTCCTTGATTATTCAATGATTCCGAGAATGTCGCTCTCGCGCAGGATGAGCAGTTTCTTGCCATCCATCTTGACCTCGGTGCCCGAGTACTTGGCATACAACACGCGGTCGCCGACTTTCACATCCAGGGCGATGCGCTTGCCGTCTTCGTCGCGGTCGCCAGGGCCAGCCGCCAGGATCTTGCCTTCCTGGGGTTTTTCCTTGGCGGTCTCGGGCAGGATGATTCCGCCTGCCGTGATTTCTTCCTGCTCGATGGGCTCAACCAGCACGCGGCTGCCGAGCGGTTTGAAAGAGAGTTTTGCCATACGATCCTCCTGATGAGAGATGGGGTACTTGAATATGCATCAAATTAGCACTCCCAACATGCGAGTGCTAACGTATGATACTGTATTTCAGGAGACAGAGTCAAGGGGAATATAAAAATTCATACGAAATTCTGACAATCCCCCATCCCCCGCCGCTCACGGGATGGCGGTCGGCGTGGGGGTGTAGAGCGTGTCCGGGAACGGGGTGCCCACCCCGGGCGGGAGCGGCGTGGTCGTCAACAGGCTGCCAGCCAGGTCGTTGCAAATGAATTCACCGGAGGCGATAATGCCCGCGATGTCGGGATCCTTTCCGAATTGAGCCTTTACCTCATTGAAGACCTGCAGCGCTTCGGCGCAGTAATTCTGCTGGGGACGGCTGAGGGCAGCCAACACGGATCCGTAGGTGTAGTAATACACCACGGTATTCCCCGAAAGGGCCAGCCCTTTGATCTGCAGCCCGGTCTCGCCCGCGTCCTTGCAGCTGGACCCGAAACGAGCCTGGCAGCTTTCCTCTTCATTGCACCCGCGGATGGCGCATTTCAGGGCAGGGATCGAGCCTTCGTAGTTGCGGGATTTGAAGTACACGATGCCCAATTGCCCATACACATCGGGGTTGTCGGGCTCGAACTCCAGCGCCTTGCGGACGTTGCGGGCGGCGGAGAAATATTCGCCCATCTGCGAGTAGGTGCGCGCAATGGACAGGTACGGCACGGGGTCATTGACACCCAACTGCTCGTTGATGCGGGCAGCCTGGGCGAAGTAATCGAGGGACTTCTCGAACAACTGCCGCTGCGTGTCCTCGTTGGGGCTGCGGAATCCGAGCGTGCGGTAGTTGGCGCCTGCCTGCAAGTACAGGAAGGTCAGGTTGGGCGTAATCGCGATGGCACGGTTATAGGCTTCGATGGCCAGGGTGTACTCGCCCAGCGACTCGAGCACGTAGGCATGGACGCGATGCACGTCCATCAGGCTGGCGGCATCTTCACGGCTGAGAGCCTGGTCGATGTACTGCTGGGCCTGGGTCCACTTCTGCTGGTCCACGAGGATCTCGGCGTAGAAGGCCAGGGCCAGGGTGTTGGTCTTGTCCAATTGGACGGCGCGGGTGGCTTCGCGGTCTGCGTCGAGCAGGTTCTTTTGCGCCTGATCCTCGCCGTACAGGGTGGGGTTGGCGTTCCAGTCGAGGACAAAGGCATGGATGGCCAGCGCCATCGAATCGTCCGGGGCCAACTCCACGGCTTTTTCGGCGGAAGCCAGCGCCTCTGCCAGGCGGGCGCGGATGGCGTCATCCGTGACCAGCAAGCGGGTGGAATAGGTCTGGATGCGCGCCAGTTTGATCCAGATGCCGGCGTTGTTCGGGTCCACGCGCACGGCCTCTTGATAGGCCTTGATGGCCGCGTCCAGTTGACCGGCGGTGAACTGGGCATCGCCTTCGAGGGCGTAGGAGTCGGAGGTGCGGGTGGGCGTGGGAGTCGGCAGGAAGAGCGGCTTGACGTCTCCGATCTGGACCTGGCGAATCAACCAGACCCCACCCAGGATCAGCACGATCCAAAGGAACATGCGATACAGGTTGGACTGAGGGCGGCGGTTGAAGATGGGACGGCGATTGGGTACGTACATAACGGAATCCGCTACGGGGTCGGGGGCAGGGTGGGCGTGGCGGTGGGCGTGGCAGCAGCCTCGGTCCCAAGCGCTTCGATGGACAGGGTCGGCGTGGCGCTCAGGTTGGCGCGGCAGATCTCCACCATCTTGACGGCGTTGATCATCGCATCCTCGTTGGTGGGGATGCGATCCTGGAGCAATTGGGCGATCTTGAGGGCTTCGCCGCAGCGGTTGAGGCGGGCGAGCGCCATGCCGTAGGTGAAGTAGTAACCCGCCAGCCGCACGTTGTTGGGAACCAGGTCGATGGCTTTGAGGGTGGAGCCCTCCGGCGAGACCCCGCCATTGACCACCAGGCCGAGTTGTGTGGCTGAGTCGGCCCAGCGCGCGTTGTTGTAATACATCACGCCCAGGTTGCCGCGCAGCAGCGGGTCGGAGGGATTGTCGCGCACGGCGGTCTCGGCGTATTGGGCGGCCTTACCGTACTCACCGATGTTGGCATAGGTGCGCGAAATGTACAGGTCGGGGTTGGGGTCGTTGGGGTTGAGCGAGTCGGCCAGCAGGAATTCCTCGACCGCCAGGTCGTTGATGCCCTGGGCGCGATAGGTGCGTCCCAACGCAAGATGCAGGTCGGCGATATTCTCGTTGATAGTGATGGCCGCTTTATATTCCTGGATGGCCTGGTCGTAGTTGGTGGTGTTCTCGTAAATGTATCCGCGCACGCGGTGCGCCTCGATGGTGTTGGGCGCCAGCGAAACGGCCACACGCGATTCTTCGATGGCCGTGTCCAGGCTGTTCAGCGGACCCACGTCTGCCAGGTAGGCATCCAGCATGATCTCGGCGTAATACGCATGGATGACGCCGTTCTGCGGGTCGAGTTCCAGCGCGGTCTTGATGCCCGCCAAGGCCTCGAGGTACTGTCCCTGGAAATCCAGCGCCCAGGCGCGCACACCATGCGCCATGGCGTTGTTGTTGTTCAGGAGCAAAGCATTTTCCGCGCTCTCCTGCGCAGCGGTATACTGCCCCGCCCAAACCTGGACGCGCGCCATCTCCACGTAGGTGGTGGAGTCATCCGGGCGGGCGGCCACGGCCTGCTGGTATGCAGCGATGGACTGCAACAACTTTCCCTGGTTGAACAGGTCCTTGGCCTCGGTGATGAAAGACTCGGGCGGACGAGTGGCCGTCGGCGTGGGCACGCCCAACGGCTGGACATTGACCACCACGTAACGGTTGAGATAAGCCCCGCCAAGAATCAGCGCACTTAAAGAAATGATCAGGAACCAATTCGGCCGCTTGCGGCGGCGCGTCATGCTCCATTTACTGCCTTTCAAATACATGCAATCATATTACCATCCGCCAGAAAAACGCGTCAAGCGGCAAGTTCCATCTCTAACCTGCCTCTTATGAGATAAAACCGTTTCCTGCGGATTTTGGCGCAAAATCGGCCCCAGCGGGGTGAATATGCTAGAATCAATCCATGCAGTTCGACATTTTTACGCTTCTGCCCGAAGTGTTTCCCGCCTATCTCGACACCAGTATCCTGAAACGCGCCCGCGAGCGGGACCTGATCGACGTGCGCGTGCACAACATCCGCGACTACACCCACGACCGCCACCACACCACCGACGACACGCCCTATGGCGGCGGCGGCGGGATGGTCATGAAGCCGGGACCCGTCTTCGAGGCGGTTGAATCCGCCCTGGGGCCTGATCCCGTTTGCCCGGTCATCATGCTCACCCCACAGGGACGCGTCTTCGACCAGCGCGTGGCTCAGGAACTTTCCACATATGAGCGCATCGCCCTCATCTGCGGACGCTATGAAGGCATCGACGAACGCATCCGCGAACACCTCGTCACCGACGAAATCTCGGTCGGCGACTACGTGCTGACGGGCGGCGAGCTGCCTGCTCTGCTCATCGTGGACGCCGTCTCGCGCCTGCTGCCCGATGTGCTCGGCGACCCGACCGGCGCCGAAGATGACTCGCATTCCAGCGGCTTGCTCGAATATCCGCACTACACCCGCCCGCCCGAATTCCGCGGCTGGACGGTGCCCGACGTGCTGCTCTCCGGCGACCATGCAAAAATCGACAAGTGGCGGCGTGAGCAATCCCTGCTGCGCACGTTGAAGAAACGCCCCGACCTGCTCGAAAAAGCGGATTTGAGCGAAGCCGACCGAAAATTCCTGAAAGCCCACCGCGAAGACCCCTCGGACGGCGCGAAAGAATAACCGCGCCACCGGGTGATACAGTCCATCCCAAAGAGGAGATGCAACGTGAAATTCAATTACGGCAAGATCTTCCTGCTCGGTTTTGGCTTCTTCGGCGTCAGCGTCATATGGACGGTGTACAACGCTTTCGTGCCGCTCTTCCTTGCCAACAAATTCAACCTGTCGCCGATCCTGATCGGCTTCTTCATGACGCTCGATAACATCGCCGCCCTCTTCATCCAGCCGCCCGTCGGCGCCTGGTCCGACCGTCTGCGCACCCCCCTCGGACGTCGCATGCCCTTCATCTTGATCGGCGCTCCCATCGGCGCACTGGCCTTCGGGCTGATCCCCATGGCTGCAGTCCTGCCGCTGTTCGTGGCCTGCACCAGCACGTTGCTGGTCAGCATGGCCTTCTGGCGCACGCCTGTCGTGGCGCTCATGCCCGATATCACACCCTCGCAATTCCGATCGCAGGCCAACGGCATCATCAACCTGATGGGCGGGGTGGGCACCATCATCGCCTCGCTGGTCGGCAGTTCGCTGTATGAGATCAACGTCAACTTCCCATTCTGGATGGGATCCGCGCTGACGGTGGTCGCCGCCCTGCTGGTCTTTTTCTTCATCAAAGAGCCCAAGGAATATGAAGAGACCGAGAAGGAACCGAACATGTTCGAGAGCCTGCGCGAACTGATGAATGACGAAGACAAAAGCGGATTGCGCATCTTGTTCGCCATCTTCTTCTGGTTCCTGGCCTATACGGGCATCGAAGCTTTCCTCACCTTGTACGCCACCAAATACGTCGGCATCACCGAAGGCGACGCGGGCCGTCTGACGGGCCACCTCGGACTCTTCTTCGTACTCTTTGCGCTGCCGGCCGGCCTGCTCGGCAGCCGACTCGGGCGGCGCATCACCATCTCCATCGGCATCGTCAGCATGGCCGTGCTGATCTTTGGCCTCTTCATCCTGCCTGCCTCCACGCTCGCCGCGCAGGTGACCAAACTGCCGGTGCTGGGCAACGTCCATGTCATCAGCTTGTTGCTCATGCCAGCCGGCATTGCCTGGGCCTTGATCAACATCAACTCGCTGCCCATGGTCGTGGACCTGACCACCGTCGCCCGCGTCGGCACCTTCACGGGACTCTACTACCTCTTCTCGACCCTCTCTGCCATCGTCGGTCCCAACCTGAACGGTGCCATTGTCTCGCTCAGCGGCGGACAATACAACATCATCATGGTCGCCAGTCCGCTCTTCTTGATCGTTGCCCTGGTGCTCATGCTCGGCGTCAAAAAGGGAGAGGCGCAGCCAGCGGCATGAAGCGCAGCCCGGCCTTCCTCCTTGCGCTCTGTCTCTTCCTGACCGCGTGCGCTCCGCCCCAAGCCGATTGCGCGCGGTCGGATGTCTATTGCGTGGGGCTGGTCACCGACACAGGCGGTTTGCAGGATTATGGTCTGACACAATCGGCCTGGGAGGGCATTCAAAAAGCGCTGACCGACGGCGTCATTCAAAAAGCGGACTTCATCGAATCGGCGGACGCGCGCGACTACGCCAAGAACCTGGCCTACTTTGCGGAGAGAAAGTACGACGTGATCGTGGCCAGCGGCATCAGTCTGGAAGATGAGACCCTTCAGGCCGCGGACCTGTTTCCTGATTCCGTTTTCATCGGCCTCGACCAGGCCCCCGACCCGACCCGCCAAAACTTCATTTCCGTGACCTTCCCCGAAGACCAGGGCGGATTCCTGGCGGGCGTGCTGGCGGCCGGCATGACCCAGACCGGCATCGTCGGCGCGGCCTGCGAGACGGCGGGCATCCCGTCCAATTGGCGGGCCTGCGAGGGCTTCCGCGCCGGGGCCTTGCACGCGAATCCCGACCTCAAGGTGTACATCACCTATCGCGAGGACGGTCACCGCGAAGACCTCTTCCGCGACGAGGCCTGGGGCCGCCAGACGGCGCTCGGCATGCTCGAAGACGGCGCAGACGTGATCTTGGGCGTGGGCGGCGGGACGGGCCAGGGAGCGGTGGTGGCCGCGTCCCAGGCCGGGGCGTGGGCCATCGGCTGGGAGCAGGACCAGGCCGAGGTCCAGAAGGAGGCGGCGAGGCGCATCCTCGTCTCGGTCACGCCAGACGCGGGCCCCATCCTGTACCGGGCCCTGGTGGTGATCCCCGCCGGGCCGCCGCCCGCCTCACTGGTGGGGAATTTTCGCCTCTCGCCTTATCACGAGGCCGAGACCTTTGTCCCCGCCGATTTGCAGCAGGAATTGCTGGATTTGAACGCGGCTCTCCAAAATGGGGGTATTTCGACAGGTATAAAACCAGAAGAAGCGCAGTAGGTTGTCTGGTTGTTCAGGCTTGCACAATGAATCGATAGGCTTTATACTTGTCATACAAGGGAAGGGTCAATTTTTCGAGGCGTAGGCCACGCGCCCGACCGCCGAAGAAAATTCCCACCCGCAAATCAACCATTCTTTCAGGAGAAGAATCACATGAAGAAGCTGTACTCTGTACTGGCTGTCCTGCTCGTCGCCACGATGTTGCTGACAGCCTGCGGCTCGACCCCGACCGCTGCGCCGACCAAGGCGCCCGTTGAGCCCACCCAGGCCCCCGCCGCCACTGAGCCCCCGACGGCTGCCCCCGTGGTCATCAAGGTCGGCGAAGTGACCGACCTCGGTGGTATCGATGACAAGTCCTTCAATGCCACCGCCTACGCGGGCGTCGAACAGGCCATCAAGGATTTCGGCGTTCAAGGCAAGTACCTGGAATCGCAGCAGCAGTCCGATTACGCCAAGAACATCCAGCAGTTCCTGGATGAGAAGACCGACCTGATCGTCACCGTTGGCTTCCTGCTCGGCGTGGACACCGCCACCGCTGCCAAGGCCAACCCCGACACCAAGTTTGCCATCGTGGACTACTCGTATCCTGACTGCTTCGGCGACACCGCCGTTGAGGGCCAGACCTGCGGTTCCGCGTCCGAACTGCCCAACGTGCTCGGACTGACCTTCCAGACCGACCAGGCTGGTTTCCTGGCTGGCTACGCCGCCGCTGCCATGACCAAGACTGGCAAGGTTGCCACCTTCGGCGGTCTCGAAATCCCGCCCGTGACCATCTTCATGACCGGCTTCAAGGCTGGCGTGGAATACTACAATGCCCAGAAGGGCACGACCGTGGAAGTTCTGCCGTTCACCTATACCGGCAACTTCGAATCCACCGATGACGGCCGCGCTTTCGCTACATCGCTGGTTGAAGAAGGCGCTGACATCATCATGCCCGTGGCTGGCCCCGTCGGCCTCGGCTCCGCTGCCTACTGCAAGGAGACCGGCTCCTGCATGATCATCGGCGTGGACAACGACTGGACCGTCTCTGCGGCCGAGTACAAGGATGTCATCCTGACCTCCGTGCTGAAGAACACCAACGTCGCTGTGTACACCGCGATCAAGGAAGTGGTTGATGGCGCCTTCAAGGGCGGCCTGTACATCGGCACCCTCGAGAACGGTGGCGTCGGCATCGCGGCTGTGAATGGCGCGTCGGCCGAGCTGCAGGCTGAACTCGACAAGGTCAAAGCTGACATCATCAGCGGCGCCGTCAAGGTCGGCCAGTAAGATTCTGATCGTGCTCCAAAAAAAGGCCGGGGGATCCCTCCCCCGGCCTTTTTTCATCCGTTGACTGCGAATGCCGCCGGAGCTGGTGAAGTCCCTTCGCCATCTGCGGCGGTTTGCAATCAAGAACAAATTTAGCCAGGAGAAGCATTATGCCCGTATTGGAACTGCGTGGTATCACCAAGACCTTCCCCGGTGTCAAGGCCAACCAGGATATCAACTTGACATTGGAGAAGGGCGAGATCCATGCCCTGCTGGGTGAAAATGGCGCCGGCAAAACCACCTTGATGAACATCCTGTATGGACTGTACAAGCCCGACCAGGGTGAGATCCTGATCAACGACCAGAAGGTGGATATCGAAGGCCCTAACGACGCCATTGCGCGGGGGATCGGGATGGTGCATCAGCACTTCATGCTGGTGCCCGTCATGACCGTGACCGAGAACGTCATGCTCGGCAACGAGACTACCAAAAGCGGCGTGCTGCTCGATCGCGAAAAGGTTTCGCAACGCATTCGCGAGATCTCGGACCAATACGGTCTCGAGGTCGATCCCAACGCCTACATCAAGGACCTGCCGGTCGGCATCCAGCAGCGTGTAGAGATCATCAAGGTCCTCTACCGCCAGGCCGACATCCTGATCCTCGACGAGCCGACCGCGGTGCTGACCCCGCAGGAGGTGGATGGCCTGTTCAAGATCATCCGCTCCCTGATCGCCTCTGGGAAGTCCCTTATTTTCATTACGCACAAACTGAAGGAAGTACTCCACATCGCGGACCGCATCACTGTGCTGCGACTCGGGCAGGTGGTCGGCAGCGCCATCCCCGGCGAAGTGGACGAGCAGAAACTGGCCGAAATGATGGTGGGCCGCGAGGTCAACCTGGTGGTAGAGAAAAAAGTTGCCCAGCCCAAGGAAGTTGTGCTGGAGGTCAAAGACCTGCACGTGAACGATGAGCGCGGCAACCCGGCGGTCAACGGCCTGAACCTGGACGTGCACGCCGGCGAGGTGGTGGGCGTGGCGGGCGTGCAGGGCAACGGTCAGACCGAGTTGGTCTATGCGTTGACCGGCCTGCTCCCGCTCAAGAGCGGCACAATCCACCTGAGCGGAAAGGATATCCACAGGGCTACTCCGCGCCAGATCATCGAGCAGGGAGTGGCGCACGTCCCCGAAGACCGCCAGAAACACGGCCTGGTGATGTCCTTCCCCCTGCTGGATAACCTGGTGCTGTGCACCTACTACAAGCCGCCCTTTGCCAAGGGTGTGAACATGCAGGACAAGGTCATTGCAGACAATGGCTCTATGTTGGTGAAGCAATTTGATGTCCGCACGCCGAGCATCTTCGTCCCGGCCTCCACGCTCTCGGGCGGCAACCAGCAGAAGGTCATCGTGGCGCGCGAGTTCTCGCGCCCGATCAAATTACTGATCGCCTCCCAGCCTACCCGCGGTCTGGATGTGGGCTCCATCGAGTACATCCACAGCCGCATCATCGAGAAACGCGACGAAGGGACCGCGGTGCTGGTGGTTTCCTCTGAACTGGACGAGATCATCGCGCTCTCGGACCGCATTGCCGTGATGTACCGCGGAAAGATCGTGGACATCCTGCCCGCCGGCGCCACCAAGGAGCACCTGGGCCTGTTGATGGCCGGCGTAAAACCGGAAGATATCCCCGACTCGGCAAAGAAGAAGTCCGCCGGCCCGGTCGAGAAAGTCTTTTAGGAGGATTGAGCCTTGACCGACAAAACTGTGAAAGCAACCCCGTCCGAGAAAAAGGACAACAAATTTGACCTGCGGCAGGTCTTCGAGGGCAGTTACAACACCCTGCTGCCGCTGCTGGCCATCTTCACTGGCCTGGTGATCGGCGCCATCGTCATTGCCGGCACGGATGCAACTGTTATCGCGGCCTGGAAAAATTTCTTCCAGGCGCCGGGCGCAGCCTTCGCCGCCACCTGGACCTCCATCGCCACCGCCTACGGCGCTCTGTTCGGCGGCTCACTGGGCAACCCCCGCGACATCGTGGCCGGCTTCCAGACCTACTTCAGCACCGGGGACAGTGCCGCCCTGCTGAAGGCCATCTACCCCCTCTCTGAAAGCCTGACCACGGCCACCCCGTACATCTTTGCGGGTCTGGCGGTGGCGGTCGGCTTCCGCTGCGGCCTGTTTAATATCGGCGCGGAGGGACAGTTCTTCATGGGTGCGCTCGGCTCGGTCTTTGTAGGCTACAGCCTGCAGGGCCTGCCAGCCTACATCCACCTGCCGCTGGCCCTGCTGGGCGGAATCGCGGCGGGTGCGCTTTGGGGCGCGATCCCGGGCTACTTGAAGGCCAAATTCGGCGCGCATGAAGTGGTCAACACCATCATGATGAACTGGATCGGCTTCCGCCTGAGCGACTGGCTGCTCAACGGTCCGATGAAATCGCCCGGCTTCCGCCCGGTCACCCGCAACGTGGCCGAAGCGGCCGAACTGCCGCGCTTCTTCCCCGATCCGCTGCGCTTGAACTGGGGCTTCATCCTGGCCTTGCTGGTGGCCCTGTTGATCTACTGGCTGCTGTTCAAGACCACCATCGGCTTCGAGATCCGCACCGTGGGCGCTAACCCGGACGCTGCCAAATACGCCGGCGTCAACATCGTGCGCAACTTCGTGCTGGCCATGGTCATTTCCGGCGGCCTGGCGGGACTCTCCGGTGCCTCTCAGGTGCTGGGCGTGGACCATTGGGTGGGCCAGGGCTTCTCGGCCGGCTACGGCTTCGACGCCATCGCCATTGCCTTGCTCGGCAAGAGTCATCCGTTTGGCGTGGTGCTGGCCGCACTCCTGTTCGGCGTGTTGCGCGGAGGTGCCACTCGCATGCAGTCGCTCGCGGGCATCCCGGTCGACATCATCTCCATCATCCAGGGCCTGGTGATCGTCTTTGTGGCCGCCCCGGGCATCATCCGCTGGTTGTACCGCATCCACCCTGCTGAGACCAAGCAGGCGCTCCAGTCCCGCGGCTAATCCAATAACGAGGCTCGCATGATGAAAACACAGAAGAATCCCGAAGTCGACATGCGTACCCGCATCACCTGGGGCGTTGTGTTAATCGCCGTAGGTCTGTTGGTGCTCTTCCTCTTCGCCTTTAGCACAGAAGCCGGCCAGGTGACCAAGTTCGGCCTGAACCTCAACCAGTCGGATGCCATTGTGATCCCCGACCTGCTCCTGCCGACCCAGCCCACGAACTACCTGCTCGCGCTCATCCTGGTGGGATTCGGCGCGTTCCAGATGGCGCGCGGCGTCAAATCGACCGGTACGCTGGTGGCGGTGCTGGCCTTCAGTTTCGTGATGGCCTTCCTCGTCTGGGCCGCGCGCGACAAGTCCTTCAGCCTGGTGGGCATGTTGAGCAGCTCGGTGGTGCGCGCCACGCCCATCGCCCTGGCCGCCCTGTGCGGCGTGATCAGCGAACGGGCCGGCGTGACCAACATCGGCATCGAAGGCACCATGCTCTTCGCCGCCCAGGTCTCCGTCATCGTCGGGACCACCACCGGCAGCCTGTGGGCCGCCCTGCTGGCTGCCCTCCTGACCGGTGGAATTGTCGCAGGCCTGCACGCCTTCCTGGTGATCAAATTCAAAGTGGACCAGATCATCAGCGGCACGGCGGTCAACATCCTCGGCTCGGGCGTGACGAGTTTCGTTTCCTCGCGCTTCCTCGAAAAGAACATCGACGCGCTCAACAACTCCGGCACACTGCCTTCCATTTCCATCCCGCTGCTGTCGAAGATCCCCGTGCTTGGCCCGGTGCTGTTCGAGAACACCCCCATCGTGTACCTCACCATCATCCTGGTTGCGGTCCTGCATGTCGTGTTGTTCTACACCCCGTGGGGCCTGCGCACCCGCGCCGTGGGTGAGCACCCCAAGGCCGCGGACACGCTCGGCGTGAACGTGTACCTGATGCGCTACATCAACGTCATCTTCGGCGGCATGTTCGCAGGTCTGGGCGGCGCCTACTTCACCATCGGTTCGGTCGGCCGCTTCGACGAGGTCATGACCGCCGGCAAGGGCTTCATCGGTCTGGCTGCCATGATCTTCGGCAAGTGGACGCCCATCGGCGCGTACACCTCCTCGCTGATCTTCGGCTTTGCAGATTCGCTCCAGGTCAAGCTGCAGATCCTCAAGGTGGGCATCCCGCCTGAATTCCTGTTGATGGCTCCCTACATCGTGACCATGATCGTGTTGACCGGCGTGGTCGGCAAGGCGGTCGCCCCCGCCGCCGATGGCCAACCCTACGAGAAATAACCCGGACCCTCAACCTGGTCCCGTCAAAACAGGAGCCCGCGTGGCTCCTGTTTTCTTTTGGAACCAAACACCCACGGCAAACGTCCACTGAATTGCCCCTAAGAACTGCGGGGGATATAATTCGAACCTACATGCGGTACAATCACAACGCTCATCCGAGGAGAAGAAGACATGAATATGAAACGCCTCATCCCCATCGTCCTGGCCGTAGCGCTGACGCTCAGCGCCTGCAACCTGCCATCCAATGCGCCATCCACCCCCGACCTTGCCTCCACCTCCATCGCGCAGACTGTCCAGGCCGCGCTGACCTCATCCGCGCCGCCCACGGCCACCAACACGGTCCCGGCCCCAGCCATCACCACAGTCGCGCCGCCTACGGTGGCTCCGCCGCCCACGCGCATCGTCCCGACCGCCACCTCCACCTGCGACATTGCCTATTTTGTCGATGACGTCACCATCCCAGACGGGACGGTCCTCACGCCTGGTCAGGCCTTCACCAAGACCTGGCGCATCAAGAACGTTGGCACCTGCTCGTGGACTCCCTCGTACGCGGTGGTCTTCTCGAGCGGCAATTCGATGAACGGTCCCGCCACCCAGGCCCTGGCGGGCAACGTCAACCCCGGGCAGACCGTGGATATCTCCATCAACCTGACCGCCCCCTCCACGCCCGGCGATTACACCGGCTATTGGAAGCTACGCAATGCCGCCGGCGTTTTGTTCACCCAGTTCTACGTTCAGGTGAAAGTGGCGACTCCCACGCCCACCTTCACCCTGCCGCCCGCTGTGGCTCAGGTGGTGCTCAATGCCATCGGCAGCGAGAGCGGGACCGTGTATGAGCCCGGCGCGGGACAGGGCATCCCCAGCACCGTCCTGGCGGGTGATACCAGCACCAATTTCCTTGCCCGCGGCTACCTGAGCTTCGACATCTCGTCGCTCTCGGGCAAGACCATTAAAACCGCCACGCTCAACCTGAGCAGCTGCTCTGCCATGCAAAACCCGTTCACCAGCCTCGCGGGCATCTGGGTGGGCGAGTTACAGTATGCCCTGCCGCTCGACCAGGCCGACTACGACGTGGCCGGCACCGGCATCGTCCTGCTGAACTCCGTGCCCGGCTCGGGCATCGACGTCAAGTCCTTCGTCCAGACACGCGCCACGGAAGGGCGGGCCCGCTTCCAGATCCGCCTGCACCCGGCCGGTCCCAGCGACCTGGACGGGCAGGCCGATTACCTCACCTGCAACCCCGGCTCGGTCACGCTGACCATCCAATACCAACCGTAACACCCGTCTATTATCTACACGAAGCGCCTGGCCTCGGCTGGGCGCTTCCCGTTTCCCGTGTATAATGTGCCTGGTCAGTTCCAAGACCACCGCTAGAAAGGAACCAGAATGCTCCAAACCCCCAGATACAAACTCATCGCGATCCTCTTCAGCCTTACCCTTATCGCCTCGGCCTGCGGGACCTCCGCCTCGAACGACAACACCATTGCCACCGCCGTCGCATTGACGGTCCAGGCGCGCGACGCCCAGCAGTCCCAGGTTTCCCCCACGCTCGCCCCTACTCAGGCTATTCCCACGCCTGCCGAGATCGGTCCCACCCCCACGCTCCAGCCCAAACCCACCTTCCCGCCCGCCTCAGGTAAAGACGCCAACTGCGCCAAGGCCAGCCTGGTGGAAGAGACCATCCCAGACGGCACCATCATGAAGCCTGGCCAGCAATTCACCAAGGTCTGGCGCATCCAGAATACCAGCACCTGTGTGTGGGATACCGGTTACAAGATCGTCTTCTGGGATGGCGATGTGATGGGCGGCGGATATGTGTACAACTTCCCGCAGCAGGCCCTGCCCGGTGATATCGTGGATGTGCCGCTGGTACTGACCGCCCCCGCCACCGACGGCAACTACAAGAGCTACTGGAAACTCCAGACGCCCGGTGGCACCACCTTTGGCGTCGGCTACGACTCGCCCTTCTGGATCGACATCAACGTCAACTCATCTGCCAAGGTCGAGTACGGCGTGACCAGCGTGACCTACGAAGTGGTGCGCAACCCGGCTACGGGCTGCCCGGCCAACGTGTTCTACACCATCTACGCCACTATCACGGTCAACGGCCCGGTCAATGTGACCTACAACTGGCGCAAGAGCGATGGGTCCACCGAGGACAAGCGCACCGTCAAGTTCACCGAAGCGGGCTCCAAGACCGTCTCGATGGTGTGGAGCATCCACTATGGCTCCAGCAACAACGAACGTTGGGCGCAGCTCTTCACGGTGGCGCCGGTCGAACAGGACTTCGGCAAGGCGCCCTTCTCATACGACTGCAAATGACCCCCAGGAGCCGCGCAGCACGCGGCTCTTTTTTGGGGAACTCCCTCCGTGATCCCGGCGTCTATAGAAATCAAAGCCCCTATTTGGAGGGTTCCCATGTTCAAACGATATTCGCTCAGTCTTTTTCTTGCCTTGTTGGTGATGGTGCAACTGGCTTGCAATGCCGCCACCATCCCATCCACGCCCGACACGGTCGCCACCCTGAACGGACTCTACACGGCTGCCGCGCAAACCAGCACGACCGCCGCGCAGCCGGGATTCGCCACGGCCACGCCCGGTCTGCCCCTGCCCACCGCCTCCCCAGTCGTGGCTCCACCCACCTCTACGCCCATCATCCTGCCCAGCTCCGCGCCGCCCGTGGTCAGCCGCTGCGACGCCGCCTCCTTCGTCAAAGATGTGACCATCTCAGACGGGACGATCCTCTCGCGCGGATCGAACTTCACCAAGACCTGGCGCCTGCAAAACACGGGCACCTGCTCGTGGACCTCGTCTTACGCGCTGGTCTTCGTCAGCGGCGATGCGATGAACGGCCCCACCGTGGTGGCCCTGCCGGGCAATGTCAACCCCGGGCAGACTATGGATCTTTCGGTCAACCTGACCGCGCCCGGCAAGGACGGCCATTATCGCGGCTACTGGAAATTGCGCAACGCCTCCAACACCCTGTTCGGCATCGGTGACAACGCCGATGTGGCCTTCTGGGTGGACATCACCGTCAAGGGCCCGGTCCATGCCGCCTACGATTTCGTGGCCCGCATGTGCGACGCTTCGTGGGAGAACAACAACACGTCCCTGCCGTGCCCGGGCACGGAGGATGACGAGCGCGGCTACGTGCTCCAGATCCAGAATCCGAAACTGGAGAACGGAAACAAGGCCGACGAGCCCAGTCTATTGACCGTACCCAGGAATAATAACAACGGCCTGATCTCGGGGACCTATCCCGCCATCACCGTCCAGAACGGGGATCGCTTCCGCGCGCTGCTCAGCTGCCGTTACAACCGCAACCGCTGCGACGTAGTCTTCCGCCTCGACTTCAAGAGCGGCGGCCAAACCTACAATCTGGGCTCGTGGCGTGAGGTCTACGAAGGCCAGTACTACACCGTGGACCTGGACCTGAGCGCGCTGGCCGGGCTGACGGGAAAATTCATTTTGACGGTATCCGCCAACGGGTCCCCGCGGGATGACGAAGCCCTTTGGGTGTCGCCGCGCATCGTCCGCCTGGGGCCGCCTCCCGCCACGCTGACCCCGTCCATCACCCCCAGTGTCACTGCCACCCGCACCTCCACGCCGACGTCCACGTTCACGCCCACGCCGTCGGCTACCCCCACCAGTACCAGCACGCCCACGGCCACACCCAGCGCCACCCCTGGGCCCTAGACGTGCGTTATAATGAGATAAATCAAATGGAGGTACCCGAACATGCGCTTGAAGAAACTGGCCTGGCTGGCCATCGCTTCCACGGCCATCCTCGCCCTGACAGCCTGTAACATCGGAGCCACGCCCGCGCCCACCGTGGACGTCAGCGTCGTGTACACCTCGGCTGCCCAGACGCTGATCGCGGATTTCAACGTCAAACAAACCCAGACCGCCCTGGCCGTCCCGCCGACCGCCATCCCCACCAATACACCGCAGCCCACATTCACAATGATTGCCGGCCAACCAGCTGCGGGACAGGGGACCCCCATCGGCCTGGGGCTTACACCGATTGGCACACCGGGCACCCCGCTCGGGCTGACGCCCATCTCGCTCTTCACACCCACCGTCTCCGGCCCGCAGTGTAACTCCTCGGTCTTCATCGCCGATGTGACCGTCCCCGACGGGACCGTGATGAAACCCGGCGAAGACTTCGAGAAGACCTGGGCCGTCAAGAACAACGGCACCTGCACCTGGGACGAGGGTTACGCGCTCGTCTTCGTGGCGGGCGACAAGATGGACGGTTATGACCTGCCCATCAAGACCCGCAAGGATTTTGTCGACCCCGGCGAGACCGTCAACTTCACCGTGCTCCTCACCGCGCACCTTGCCCCGAACACGTACGAGGGCTGCTGGCGCATGCGCGACGACAAAGGCTACTACTTTGGCACCTTCCTGTGCTACAAGATCGAAGTAAAGAAGAAATAGCCCTGATTCCGCGCCCCACTTTCGGCAAGATTCGGAGGCAACAATGAAGAAACTGACCATCCTTTCGCTGACCGTCATCGCCGCCCTGGTATTGGGCGCTTGCGGCGCGGGCACGCCCGCCGCCCCCACGCCCGATGTCGCCGCCCTGAGCACCTCGGCCGCGCAGACCGTGGTGGCCGAGATCACCCTGACCGCCGCATCCTTCACGTCCACGCCCGAGCCGCTCCCGAGCGAGACGCCCACACTCGAGCCCACCGCCACCGAAGGCGCTGTCCTGCCGGTGGTGACCGACGCCAGCGGCGCGTCCGTCACGGTGACCCCCACCAAGGTCCTGTGTGACGACATGAGTTTCGATCCTGTCACGGTGGACGTCAACATCCCCGACGGCACGACCATGACGCCCGGGCAGGAATTCGTCAAGACCTGGAAGATCAAGAATACGGGCTCCTGTGTATGGGGCGCCGGGTACGGCCTGGTCTACGCCAATTACTCGAACCGCATGGCCGGTGTGCCCCAGCCGCTGGCAGGCGTGGTCGAGATCGGGCAGGAAGTGGAAGTCTCGGTCTCCTTCAAGGCGCCCGACAAGGCCGGGGAATACCTTAGCGCCTGGCAGATGGCCAACGCCAAGGGCATCCCCTTCGGCAAGCCGGTCTACGTCAAGATCCTTGTGAAGTAAGGCTGTGAGCGAGACGCTCACCCTCGCCATCAAAAACGAAGCACGCCGACTAGGGTTCGCCCTGGTCGGCGTTGCCGTCCCTGCACGGCCCACCCACTTGGACGTCTTCGAGCGTTGGCTGGTGGAAGGCCGCCACGGGACGATGGCCTACCTGGCCGACGAGACCTCCCGCGCCCGCCGCGCTGACCCGCGCCTGATCCTGCCCGAGTGCCAGTCCATCCTTGTGCTGGGCACGCCCTATTCTCCCCCTCGCCCTCAGGGAGAGGGAACAGGGGTGAGGGATGGACAGACCGCCGCCTATGCCTGGGGCAAAGACTATCACCTCGTCCTGCCGGAGCGGATGCAGCAACTGGTCGCGTTCATCGAAGAACAGGTCAGGCATCCCGTCCCCAACCGCTGGTACACCGACACGGGCCCCATCCTCGAACGAGACCTGGCTCAGCGCGCAGGTCTCGGCTGGATCGGCAAGAACACCTGCCTGATCAATCCGCGCCTCGGCTCCACGTTCTTCCTGTCCGAGATCCTGCTCGGCCTCGAACTCGACCCCGATCCGCCCTTCGCCACCGACCAATGCGGCACCTGCACGCGCTGCCTGGACGCCTGTCCCACCCAGTGCATCCTGCCCGACCGCACCCTCGACGCTCGCCGCTGCATCTCCTACCTGACCATCGAGAACAAGGGCGAGATCCCCGAAGACCTGCGCAGTCAAATAGGGCATTGGATCTTCGGCTGCGACATCTGCCAGCAGGTCTGCCCGTGGAATCGCTTCGCCCCAGAGGCTGATCCCGCCTTCGAGAAATTGATCCCGCTCCGCAGCCTGACCGAGGACCTGGTCCTGACGCCCGAAGCCTTCAACCGCACCTTCAAGGACAGTCCCGTCAAGCGCGCCAAACGGCGCGGCTATCTGCGCAACGTCAGCGTGGCGCTCGGCAACCTGGGTGACGAATCCGCCCTGCCTGCGTTAGAATCGGCGCTCGAAGACCCCGAGCCGCTGGTACACGAACATGCCGCCTGGGCCATCCAAACCATCAAGGATCGAACATGAATCATCGACTACTCATCGCCACCAACAACCAGGGCAAGGTCCGCGAACTTCAGGAAATCCTCTCGGACCTGCACGTGGAGTTGGTCACGCCCACCCAGATCGGTCTCACCCTCGAGGTCGAAGAGGACGGTTCCACTTACGAAGAGAACGCCGCCAAGAAGGCTCTAGCCTTCGCCCGCGCCAGCGGACTGATCGCCCTGGCCGACGACTCGGGCCTGGAAGTCGACGCACTGGACGGCGCGCCTGGCATCTATTCCGCGCGGTATTCGTCCAAGCCGGGTGCCACCGACGCGGACCGCCGCGCCTACCTGCTCGAGAAGCTGACGGGCAAACCTCGACCATGGACGGCGCACTTCCACGCCACCATTGCCGTCGCCACGCCCGAGGGCGAGGTGCAATTTGCCGAGGGGAATTGTCCCGGTGAGATCATCCCCGAGGAGCGCGGCTCGGGTGGATTCGGGTACGACCCGGTCTTCTTCCTGCCCGAGTTGGGTCAGACCATGGCCGAGCTGCCCGCGGCAGAGAAGAACCGTCTCAGTCACCGCGCGCGCGCAGCCCAGGCAGCCAGGCCAATTTTGGCGGGCCTGTTTGGAAACAAGTAGAAAAAAGCTCCAGCGTTGCTGGAGCTTTTATTGTCCGATTTGGTAGGGAATGGATTGGAAAAACTCGGCGAGATGTGCAGCCACAAGGTCGGGCCGTTCGAGCATCAGCATGTGACCCGTATCGGGCAGGGTAACCAGGCGCGAGCGGGGAATCTGCTCGTTCAGCGCGCGAGACAGCCGGGGCGGCGTCATCTTGTCTTGTTCGCCGACCAGGATCAGGGTCGGAGCGTGGATGCGGGACAGGTCGGCCGCCGAGGCGTCGAATTCGTCACAGGCCAGGAAATCCCCATACAGCACGGGCGGACGAATCTCGGCCATGCGCTTCTCGCCCAATTCCATCAAACGCGGGTCGGCTTGCGGGCTATAAGAATATTCGGTCACCCATTGGACAGCCGAGAGGAACGTGGACGGATCGGCAGCGCTCTGCAGCAGACTGGGACTCACCGCGAGTCGCAGGCCGCTGCCAAGCAGGCCCAGCCCCAGCACGCGTTTCGGCGATTGGATGGCGAGGGTCAACGCGATAGCGCTGCCCATCGAATGACCGACCAGGATCGCCGTGCGCATCTTGAGTGCGTCCATGAAGGCAAGGAGGTCGGCCGCGTATTCACCGATGACCTGTCGGCTGACGCCGTCGGATTTGCCATGCCCGGGCAGGTCCACGGCCAGGACAGGCTGCCCGTCGAGGCGGCGGACCTGCGGCGGCCAGTTCAAATGCGTGCCGCCCGCACCATGGATCAAAATGACGGGTGGGCGGGTGGTGACTTCCGCTTCGTGGGCGAAGTAATACAGACCGGCGGCAGTGGGCATGTCACTTCACGAGGCCGCCGCGCAGACGGTCAGCGGCTTCCTCGCTGAACGGGATGTAGACCTGTACGGTCGTCCCCTGCCCGGGCGCGGACTTGATGTTGAGCAGGCCGTTGATCAGCTCGGTGCGCTCACGCAGGTTGACCATGCCGAGGCTGCCGCGATTGTCGTACGAGGAGTTGACGGCCGCCACGTCGAAGCCCAGACCGTTGTCGGCGATCTCAAGCAGGGCCACGCTGGATTCCACCGAGTGGAGCCGTACCCAGATGTTTGGGGCGCTGGCGTGTTTGCGGGCGTTGTTGACCGCCTCTTCCACGATGTAGAAGACCACGCCCTGTTTGCCCATCTCCATCTGCGCAACGATGCGTTCGTCGAGTTCGATGGCCACTTCCTGGCTGAAGGTCTCGCGCATCTTGTCGGCCATGGCTTGCAGGGCGGCCTTCAAGCCCTGTGACTCGAGGATGAGCGGCCGCAGGGTGAAGAGCATGTGGCGGATCTCCTTGGTGGTGCGATGAGCCAGGTCCTCCAGGCGGACCAGTTCCTCGCCCGCGGCCTTGGTGTCTTTCTGCACCATGCGCCGCACCAGGTTGATGCGCATGGCCATGGCCGCCACCGATTGGGTGGGACCGTCATGCAGGTCGCGCGCCAGTTTCTTGCGCGCCTCTTCGTGCACCTCCATCATGCGCTCTTTTTCCTCGACCAGGTCTTGGTACAGCCTGGCATTCTGGATGGCAATGACAGCCTGCCGCCCGATGATGTCGAGCAGGTCCTTGCGGTCGGGGGTGAAGTAGTTGGCATCGGGGTGCGCAAAGAGCATCGCGCCGTAGACGTTGAATCCGCTGCGCAGGGGGAAGCAGTACGCGATGGTGCAACTGCGCAGGGCCACCACCCGTCCGAGTTCGGGATCGTAGCCGATGTCGCGCGAGAGGATCGGCTCGCCCTCGTCGAACACATGCTTGAGGATGCCCTCGCTGCCGTGGAACGTCACCCGCAGGTCGGCGTTGGTGAACCGCCGCGCCGACTCGGTCTGCAGCAGGCCGCCCTTGAAGAGCAGCACGGCTCCCACCAGGCGGTCCTTGGCGGCTTCCTCTGGGTCGGGCGTCAGGGCGGTGAAAGCCATGTCCAGCGCGGAGTTGAGGACGCGCTTGTAACTGAGAGTCGCCGCCAGGGTGGAGGTCAGCTCGTAGATTGCGCGCAGGCGGTCGGTCTGGATGCTCCGCTTCCGTTCCTCGGCATCCAGCCAGTTGAGGCGCATCCGCCTCATGCGGACGATGACCTGCCGTCCCAAAAAGCCAAACAGAACACCCACCAGCAGGAAGACCACGGATTTGACCAATGCAATGGGCTGGGTGGAGGTCCCAAGGACGAAAAGGTTCAGGTAGAACAGGGCTACGTAGGCGGCGGCCGCGAGGGTGGCCCCCCAGAATTCATAATAAATGGCCGCCGTGAGCACGGTGTACAAGCCCGCCCACCAGGCGGCGCCGTCCAGCCCGCCCTGCAGCCAGAAGAAGATCGCCCCCGTCAAAAAATCGGCCGCCACATTGACCATGCGGTGGTTGGTGACGCGATAGTTCAGGCTGGTGATGCTGGTCATCGCCAGGTTCCAGAGGATCATCAGCGTCAACGGCAGAAAGGTCGTCAACGTCAACGTCTGGCCCAAACCCAAAGCAGCCACCAGGCTGATCAGGACGATCCAGCGCAGGGAGATGGCAAACCAGTCTGCGATGTAGGGGGTATCGAACCTACGCATGTTTCAATGATAGTCCAAAAATATTATCAACACGGACGGACGGCATTGCAAAAATCGCGCCGCGCATCAGGCTTCGTAGCCCATTTTTTCCAAATACGGTTCCAATTTGGATTTGAGGACAGCCTGCTGCTCGGCCGTATAGGCCTCACGGAAGCGGCCGATCTTGCCCTTGTAATAATGCAGGCCCTGCTGACCGTCGTTGGCGCCCGGCCGATACTGCTCCACCACCGCGCGGACCTCAGGGCGGGTCCCGTCCAATTGGAGGAATCCAACCAGACGGGCGGATTCGGCCTCGTAGCCCGTCAGCAGGTCCTCGTAACGGGCCACCAGCACGTCCTTTTCCTGGGTCCACTTCTGCCAGATGCGGACGTACTCCAGCATGAAATCGAGGCTCTTTTCGAAATCGGTCAGGTGCGAGAAGGCGTTGGGGCGTCCCTTGGCCAGCGCGCGCTGACCGTAGTCGAAGGCGGAGAGCATGGCATCGCGCGGGTCACGATAGATGTAGGTGATGCGCAGCAGGCCGAGGGCCTGGAGCATGCGCGAGGCGCTGGTCGGCCCTGCATGGGCTTTGATGACAAAGGTCTTGCCCAGTAGCGCAGGCACGGTCACCATCCCCAGCCGCCGCGCAGATAACACGCCGATGTTGCAATTCACTTCGGTCAGGATCTTTTGCAAGCCATATTTTTCGCGGATGTCACGCGCGTCGGCGCAGCCCGTCGTCTTCATCAGGTCGTGGATCAGGTTGTAGTGCCAGCCCGATCCCGCGCGCGGCATCCCAACAGACAGAACGATCATGCAGTCTCCTTGCTCTTCCCCTCTCCGCTCTGGAGTGGGGCAAGGGGTGAGGTTGAAAGTGAAATCCCCGCCACGATGCCTGGGATCATCCAGAGGTTCGGCGTGGCCAGTGAATCCTGGGTCACATTATACAGGGCAATTGCCAGCCACGCAAAAAGTCCCGCGATGCCGAGGAAACGGGAGAATTGTCCGCGCGGAAGCAAGGTCAGCGAATCGGCCAGAGACGAAAGAAGGAAGATGAAAAAGAAGACGAATCCGACCAGCCCCGTCTCGGCCAGCAGGCGCACGTAGAGATTCTTCGGGTTGGGATACAGATTACTTTCAGGGCTGAGCTGCTTCGCCACTTCGGGGACGGTGGTCAGGGTCCAATCGGGCAGGTGATCGTAAATCCAGAATCCGCTCGCTCCCAAGCCCACGCCGAAGAGGGGATGCTCATCGTAGGCGGCCATCGCGCCCGTGGCGTACGCGCTGCGTCCGCCCGCGTTGATGTCGACCAGGTATTCGCTCAAGCTGTTGGCGGA
>CAZGFR010000024.1:25664-30124 GCA_964524485.1 uncultured Anaerolineaceae bacterium
CGCTGCGTCCGCCCGCGTTGATGTCGACCAGGTATTCGCTCAAGCTGTTGGCGGAAATATCCCACAGGCGGCGGAAATAATTCTTCCTGCCGAGGAAGGCGAACGATCCCACCAGCACACCGACCAGCAGCACGATCAAACCGACGCGCACCAGCCAGCCCTGACGGAAACCGCCAAAGTACCAGGTCCACGCGGCGCGCAGGTGTTCTCGCCCCACCAGGAGGAAGACCCATCCCGCCACGCCCAAGCCGATCAGGATGCCGCCACGCGAGTAGGTCGCCAGCAGCAACAGGACAGACAAACCCAACAGCACAGGCTCCAGCCAGCGGAAGCGCGTCAGGCGCGTCTTCGTCAGCAGCGCCGCGAACAGGATCGGCAGGTACATCGTCACGATCTGGCCTGCCAGCCAGGCAGGCTCGTACGCCAGGCCTGAGATGCGATTCGTGCGGACGAGTTCGCGCATCGAAAAAGCCAGCTGCCAGTGTGTGACCATTTCCTTGTTGAGCAAGCCCGTGTAAAACGTCACCGCCTGCAGCGCGCTCCAAGCCAGCTCCACGCCAAAGCCCGCCAGCATCCAACGCAGCGTGAACTTGACCTCGTCCTCGTCGCGGTTCATCCACACGGCGGAGACAAAGAAGACCAGCCCGATGACCAGCGTGGCCAGCGCGCGGATGGCACGCCCGAGATAGGTTTGTCCACGCAAAGGGATGGGATCGATCAGGACCCCAAAGTTGGTCGCCGCCAAAACAACCACAGCGAAGGCCCCCAGCAGGATTGCGCTCCCCGCCCACGGGAAGGGACGCTGCCGCCGAATCGCTTGAATCAGCAGGACGGGCAGCAGCAGCGCCAGCGGATACAGCGCCAGCGGGCGGACCAACGTGCTGTCACCCAGGAATGGGAACCATCGGAAACTGGTGACAGGCAGGGTCACCAACGCCGCTGCCCATAAAAACTTCGCCACGGAGTTCAAAGAGACTTTCATTTTGCTTCGCGTCTTCGCGGTTCAAAGAATAGAATTCCCAACGCGCCCAACAACCACGCTCCCACTGTCCCCGCCAGCAGATACGCGCTAAGCGGAAGGCTGCGCTGTTTAGGCAAATTACCTGCCTGCGTCACATCGATTCGGATGGCCGCGTTCAACCCATCCTGTGCACCGACGTCCGCCTGCGCGGCCTTCGCAAATGCGTCGGCCCAGGCGGAAGCCAGCGTCTCGGCCCGCTTTGCATTCGGATCATCCGCGAAGAAATGCCAGCCCGCCTCCGCCGGTTGACTGAGTTGCAGCTTGCCCTCGCGCAGCTCGCGGACGGTCACGTTACCGTCCGCGTCGGCCACGGCCTGCAGCACGGAATCCGACCAGGCGATCTCCTCCAGCTTGCGGGTCTCGCGTTCGAGATAATAGAACTGCTGACGGTCCGTCTCCTGCGGCCAGGCGGTTTCGAGGTTGAAGTCCACGTTGACGGTGGCCCGCGCTCGATACGGCGGCGGCGCGACAAAGTAGACCGCCGCGCCCAGCAGCGCGCCGATCACCGCAGCCAGCAGCCAGAAACGCCAGGCTCTGAGTAAGCGAGTCAAGTCATCAAGAGAGGGAGGAGAAAAGAGGAGATTCATAAAAACCTTTCGTCCTGAGCGGAACGCAGCGAAGCGAAGTCGAAGACGTTTACAACAGCGCTTCGGCTTCACTCAGCGCGGACTACATCTTTAATATCTTGCGCCGCCGCCAGTTCCACACGGGAGCCACCAGCTTGCGGACATAATATTTCGCCACGATGGGCGCGAAGAACGAGCCGCCGTCGCGGTAGTGGACCTTGAGCATCTCGGGCCAGCAGCGGTCATCGGCGACGGTGCTCTTGCCCGAAGCATGCATGCGGAAGTTGGCCCAGGTCTGCCCCGCAAGGTACTTGATCTCGGTCTTCGCAGCGATGCGCGTCCACAGATCGTAGTCCATCGCGAAGTAGAACGATGGGTCGAGCGGCCCGACCTGCTTCCACAGCTCGGCGCGGAAGAACATGGTCTGCTGCGGGATGTGGACGTAGCCCTGGCGCAGGCGCGCATAATCGGTCTGCGCAGCGGGGAATTTTCCCAGCACCTGACCGTCTTCGCCGATGTAATTGCAATCGGCATAGACCATGCCCACCTCGGGATGGTCGAGCAGATATTTCACGGCTTCACCAACCGCGCGGGGCTCGTAGGTATCGTCCGAGTTGAGCCAGGCCAGGATGCCGCCCGTGGCGTGGGCAAAGCCTTTGTTGATGGCATCGGTCTGACCCTTATCCTTTTCACTCACCCACCAAGTGAGTTTGTCGGCATACTTCTTGATGATGTCTACGCTGCCATCGGTCGAGCCGCCATCCATGATCATATACTCGATGCGCGGATAATCCTGAGTCAGCACCGACTGAATGGTGGACTCGAGATAACGCGCCTGATTGAACGACGGCGTGACGATGGAAACGGTGGGCAGGGCAGGCGGCTTCACGGTCACTCCCACTGCACGTCCGAGTAGAACAGGTGCGCCACATCCTCGGTCAACAAGCGGATGCGTGTGATCTCCTCGGCAGTCAGGCGCTTCTTCCAGTTGTGCATGTTGGCGCGGCTGTCGAGCTTCACCGAGTGGGTTTTGTTCCTGGATAGCTCGGTCGGGTTTTCGGAACTACTGGAGTTGAGGATGTCCTTCTCGGCGCGCGGGGTGAATTCCAGGCCGAGAGCCTCATATAGGGAACGGAATCCGCCCACGGGATCGATGGATAGGTCCTCGTGGCGGACGACTTGAATGGCGGGATCCGCCTGATGGTCCCGATGCACGATGCGGTAGATGATCCGCCACAGTAATGCCGCCTGGCCGATGATGTCGTCGGCAGGCATGGAATCCATGTCGGCGCGGTCGGCTTCGAGATGATCACGCATCAACAGCGGCTGATCGAGCAGGTCGCGGAAGTCGAAGCTCCAGTTAAGGCGCTTGAGGCTGCTGGCGAACGCGGCGGGGTGCCGCACCGTCACCACAATCTGACAGTTCAACCGCGCAGCGAACCACGGCATCGAGAAGACCGCAAACGGGTCCTTGAGCAAGGGCCGCTCGCCGTGGATGCTGCCGATGAAGAAGGTGTGATAATCGCGGACCATGCGCAGGAAATCCTTGCGTGAACGAATGGAACGCAATTCGCTCAGCAGGTGATAATCGTAATCGAGCAACTCACGAAAAGCGGGCAGATACTCGGCCTCATTCTCGGCGGTGATGTAGGTGTACCAATGCTTGACGGGCGCGCGGAACACGCCCGGCCGATGCAGCACGTTGAGCGGTTCGCTGATGTAGGCCACGCCGTCTTCGGCGGCCAGCATCTTGCCCACCCAGGTCGTGCCGCTGCGATGCGCGCCCGTCACCAAAATCGGACGTGGGTTATCGGAGGTCGTAGATGACATAGCCGTCTCCTTCCGCAAAGATCGGATAATGTGCAAGGCGTTCTTTCAACATCGGCTGCGCTTTCAACTCATCGGGCAGGGTCACCAGGAAGAAATCGCGCTTGGACGCCAGGTTCTTGAAACGTTCGTCGAAGTCGGCCTGCGCGCCGCGCAGATCTTCGTGATATGAAAGGTCGCCCGCCACGGGCCATTGCGCCGAATCCAGCCAGCCCCAATAGGCCAGCCGCGAACCGTAATCCTGGGTCAATGCCACCACGCGCGCATCGGGGCCGAGCGTCTGGGAGATGGACTCCCACATGGAAGCCTCGGGGCGATAGTCGACGGACTTGAGCGTCGAGCGCACGTCCCACAGGACGCTGACCAGGCCCAGGGCCAGCACTGCCATCGACAGCCCGCGCATCCATCTGGATCCCGAGGTGGATTCCGCCAAACGGGCCAACATCCACGCCCCCAGCGGACTCAGCGAGAGCGCCGCCAGCGGCAGCAGCGGCAGATTGTAATAATCGTGCGACCAGATGTGATAATCGAAATACAGGCCGTAGGCAAAGTACGCGCCCCACAACCCGAGAATGAATCCGCGCTTGCGGAAGAAGAAGATGCCCAGCAGCGCCAACGCAAAGCCCAGCCCCATCACGTGGTTGAGCGTGGACAGCCAGTTGAGATAGAAAGTCGGGCTAACCAGCAGCGACGGGATAAAGCGTCCGCTGAATTGCTGGCCAAGAAAGCCCGCGATATACACCCCGTAGACGAAGTATGCCGCGCCAGGCAGCACGCCCAACAACGCCATCGTCCACACCTGCGGACGGCGGATCGCATCTTTGAGCGAGAGCGTGCTCAAGGCTGCTCCCAGTCCGCCGCCCAGCACAAAGAAGACCGCCGAGAACTTGATGAGGATGGCCAGCCCGCCGAGGAGTCCTGCGAGGATGGCCCATTGCCACTCCCTCACCCTTTGTCCCTCTCCCTGTGGGAGAGGGGATGAGGTGAGGGCCGCCCAGCGATTCACCGCCCACCAAAAGGCGAGGATGAACGTCACCATCAGCGGG
>CAZGFR010000024.1:30224-39489 GCA_964524485.1 uncultured Anaerolineaceae bacterium
CGCCCAGCGATTCACCGCCCACCAAAAGGCGAGGATGAACGTCACCATCAGCGGGTCGGGTTGGAAGGAGCGACTGGCGAACACGGCGTAGGGCAGGAAGAGATAGAAGGCCAGCGCAGCCAACCCGCCCTCTTCCGAGACCAGGTCTTGCGCCAGAAAGTAAAGGAAGAGTCCGCCGACCAGCCAGAACAGGATCGAGTACAGCCGTCCCACCCAGACCTGTTCGCCCGTGAAGCGATAGGTGAAAGCCGTCAGCCGCTCGACGATCTCAGGCTCGATCTCGGCCTTGGACTTCCACTGCTGCACCGCAAACTGACGCTGCCACTCGGGCACATCGCCGCGGCCTTGATAATACATGCCGCGCGCCTTGATGAGCGACAACAACTGGCGGGTGGGATGAAAATCCAGCGGCAGGTCGGTCAGATCATAGACGCGGATCGCGAGGCCCAGTCCCAGCAGGAGGATGAGCAGCAGCGTCGGGCGGAGTCGGTTCCAGGCGGTCGGCTTCATTTCACCAATAGGAGGCGGATGGAACCCTCCCGCCCGGAGTAAACGGTGGTGTAATACTGGTCGAGCTGCGACTCGATCAACTTCCAAATGGGCTCGTTGGCGTTGGAGAGCGAGCTATCCACATACACGGCGGTGATGCCCTTTTGCACCAGCAGGTCGTGCAACTCGGCAGGAGACGCGGCCGCGTAATATTCGTCGCCGCCGAGGTCTTCAAATTGCATGTCCGCGGCCCACACGCCGCCCGGGGATCCCGCCGCCACAGTGGCGTCCTTCGGCAGGCTGTCCACCATGACGAGCAAAGCCTGCTCCTCGGCGCCCTGCGACAGGTCCCGCCCCACGGGGGGATCGAAGATCGGACGCAGAATCAGACTGACGGTCAGGAGAGCCAGCAGGCCCATCGTCGCAAGAGAGGGCTCATCTGTGGTGGTCGTCTGGAAAAGGTGGATTCCCAACAACGCCGCGGACAGGAGCGCGGTGGTAAAGTATAGGGCGCGGACGTCCAGGAAAACAGCGGTGACGGTCGCGGTCAGGAAGAGACCGATCAGCGCGTACGCCCGCCTGCGCTGAGACATATCCTGCACGAAGGCGTACGCGCCCAGGGCAATCAGCAGGAAGGGGACAAAGTAGATGGTGCGGATATAGCCGATACGGAAGAAGGTCAGGAAGTACACACCCAGATGGGTCATCCACAGGAGCAGGATGGCCAGCAGAAGAAATTTTCGTTTGGCGAGCAATTCCCAGATGCCGCGCGCTGCCAGAATCAGGGCAAGGAAGATCATGCGCTTGCCAAATGTGTCCACCACCAGCGACGGCAGTGCGCCGAGGATGTTGGCGAGGCGGCTGGCAAAGGCCTGTGGATTGCGGCTGATGGCGCGGAAGACGGAGTACCCGTTCTCTTCGCCCGTCCCGTATAACTCTTGAGCCTTCAACACGGCGCATTTCAGCAACTTCTGCTGGCAGCCTGGCTCACGCTTGTAATCCACAGACTGTCCCTGCTGAAAGGCAACGTAGGAACGCTGCATGGTGCCCATCTCGAATCCGCCTGTGACCGCCGCAAAGAGGAGCAGGTATCCGCCCACCAGCGCGGCGAACGGGATCACGGCGGGAATCAGCCAGCGGAAGTCCCAGCGGACCGAGCGGACGATCAGCGCCGCCAGGAACAGGAAGATGACGAACAACACCAACCCGTCGTTGCGGGAGAGGGCCGCCAGCCCGAGGAACAGGGACGCCTTCCACAGATGGGAGCGGTCCTGGTCGTTATAGAAGCCGAGCACCTGCCAGAGGGCGAAGCCCGAAAGCGCCGCGAAGAGAGCGTCACTCGGGTTGAGCAGGATGTCCACCAGCACGGGGAACAACAGGAGCGGTCCCGCCATGGCCAGCGGCGGCATGGACCTGGCAAACTGGCGGGCGATCAGGTAGGCGCTCAGCCACATCAGGCCGAAAAGGAGAAAACGTCCCAGCGAGATACTGTACAGCATCCAGAAGGGCGAGCCGCTGAAGATCAGATACAGGGCGGCGTAGAACAAACCGATCAAAGGATTGCGGGAAAAAGGCGGCAGTTCCCCCCGGACCAGGCTGCGGCCCGTGTTGACGTACACGGACTCATCCCAGGTATTGATGTCGCGCATCATGGGGATGAAGATGCTAAAGACCAGAAAAACGTTCAGGGCAAAGAACAGAATGGCTAGCAGGGTTTCGCGGTTGGGCGGACGCTTGAAGAGTCGCTGGAGCATGTCACCTCACGAGCGTAATTTTAGCATGGACTTCCGCCAGGCCAGGACGGCCTCCCGCAGACGGCCCAAGCCGCTCAGGGCGAGCAGGGACGAGGCCAGCAGGTTGAGGCGGGCCAGCGCCGTGGGCGGATGGATCATCAGCGCCCGCATCCAGGCGGCCAACGCCGCAGCAGGCTGTCCGCCGTCGAGCAGATAGCGCGCATCCACGCGATGAGCAGAGGCAGTCGCCCGCCGTCGGACCCGGGCCAGCAGCGGCGCAAGGGCCGCATCCTGCGCTACCACATCCAAAATGCGGAAGGCCTCGCGCCCGAACTCGGCCGCCCGCGCGCGGTTCTTGGCCTCGGCGTGATAACGGGCCACCGCCCAGGTCTGGTTCACGTGCAGGATGCGTCCCTGCTGGGCGATGCGAATCCAGAGCAGGTGATCGAGCAACAGGTGGAAACTGAGGTCGAGTCCGCCCGCCTTTTCCAGCGCGGAACGCCGCATGAAGACGGCAGGCTGCCCGATGATCTGGAAGCACAACAGGTCTTCCAGCGTGAGAGGGCGGTACTTGAGTTCGTTGGTGGTCTGGCCATGCTCATCCACGGCCAGCATGTCCGCATAGACCAGGACCACATCGGGATTCTCGTCGAAGGCTTTCAGCGCGGCGGCGACGGCCCCTGGCAGGTAGTAGTCATCCGAGTTGAGCCAGGCCACGATCTCGCCCTTCGCGCGCGCAAAGCCCTTGTTGATAGCCTCGGCCTGACCGCGATCCTTCTCCGAGATCCAATACGCGAGACGGTCTGCATAACGCTGGATGATTTCCACGCTGCCGTCGGTCGAGGCGCCGTCGATGACGATGTATTCCATGCCAGGCACATTCTGCTCCAGCACAGAGCGCAGGGTCTGTTCGAGGTAGGCAGCCTGATTAAAGGAAGGGGTGATGATCGAAATGCGGGTCATAATGGGACGCGGAAAAACGCGGAAGACGCGGATTTTTAAGGGCGGGCCCAAGTTGGAGTTTTGCGATTGTTGTCAAAAGCTTTACGAACAAAAGTAGGTTTGGGGCCGAAGTTCAAAAGTAAACCAACTTCATACGGGGTGGCTCGCAGATAGTTAAGCAGTTGTGCCTCATGTTCAAGCAAGAGACGGGAAGCCGCCTTCAACTCCACGATCACCAAATCCTCGACTAACAGGTCGGCAAAATATTCACCAACCTCCTGCCCCTGAAAGTACACGGCGATCCTCTTCTGAGGCGAGACTTTCAAGCCCATTTGTGTGAGCGTAATCATCATGGCATTTTCGTACACTTTCTCCAAAAAGCCATATCCCAATTGAGGATACACAACCTTGAAGAACGCGTGCAGGATCTTGTCGGTGATTCCGCTATGTTTCAAGTCGACCCGTTCATCAGGCATCTTAACCCTCCGCGTTTATCCGCGCTCGTCCGCGTCCTATTTCTTCAGGTCGTACAGCACAAACCCGTCGCCTTTGGCAGCCACGGGATATTGCTCCAAAATCTTCTTCAGGGCAGGCTGCTTCTCCAACTGTCCAAAGGCCGTGACGAGAAAATAATCCTTGCCCTGGGTGAGGACGTCGAAGTGTGCGGCGGCATCCGTGTCCGAGCCGCGCAACTCGGCCAGGTCACTGGTCACGGGCCACTGGTCGATCTTGCGCCAGCCCCACAGCATCAGTCGGAATCCGTATTCCTGCGTCAGGCCGATGACCTCGGCGTTCGCAGGGATGGTCTCTCCGATCTGTGCCCAGATAGCGGGCTCGTGGCGGAAATCCTCCGCGACGAGGACGGAGCGCGCTACCCAGGATTGATATCCGACCACGGCCAGGATCACCGCGACGAAAGCCACGCGCACCGCCCGACCCTGGCCTGCCGCCGCCTCGAAGAGCGGATTCAACGCCCCGGCCAACCCCAGCGCGATAATGGGAATTAACTGGATGTGATAATAGCTGTGCGTGTACATCTGGAACGGGAGCGTCAAGCCGTAGGCCAGGTAGCCGACCCACAAGCTGACCAGCAGCCAGCGCAGGCGCGGCTGGACGAGGAAGGTCCCCGCCAGGGCCGCGAAGAGCACCGTCAGCCCGAACAGGCTGCCGAGGAAGGCCAGCCACTTCGAGTAAAAATCCGTAGTGGTGATCAACTGGACCAGCGCCGCCGACCAACTGAAGAAGTATTCCGTCGAACGGCCCGAGTGCAGCAGCACGTAAAAGACGAAGGCGGGCGCGATCATCACGGCGGCCATCGCCCAGACCTGCTTCGACTTCCAGAAATTCCAGCCGAGGGTGAACAGCACCAGCGCGACCGCTGCCGCGCCCACGAAGAAGGCAATCACCACCTTGACCAGCGTGGCAAAGCCGAGGAAGAGGGCGGCAAGCAGGGCGAAGCGCCAGGAGACCCTCACCCCCGGCCCCTCTCCCACAGGGAGAGGGGAGAGAGATTCCGACCAGCGATAGAGGAAGTAGATCCCGGCCACGAAGGCGGAGGTCATCAGCGGGTCGGGTTGGAAGGAGCGGCTGGCCTGCACGGAGAAGGGCAGGACGAGGTAAAAGGCCAGGGCGCCCAGCGCGGCCCAGGGCGAGACGGCGCGGCGCAGCAGGTCGAACAGGGCAACGCCCGCCAGCAGCCAGAACAGGGATTCCCAGAGGCGCGGAATGGCAAGGTTTTCGCCGCCCGTCAGGCGATAGGTCCAGGCGACCAGGGTCTCGATGATGGGCGGTTCATACTGCCCCACCGAGCGGCGGAAGGACTCGGTCAATGCTAGGGTGCGCGCGTCCGTGCCCGGCAGCAGGTGGTAGTAGATGTCGCGGGCGACGAGGGAATTGCGCAACTGGCGCGAGGCATGGAAGTCCAGCGGAGGATCGGTCAGGTCGAGCAGGCGCAGAGTCCCGCCGAGGGCGAGGAGCAGGAGCAGAAACGGTAGCCAGGCGCGGGGTCCAGCAAAGGGTGAGTTTTTCATTCGAAGAGGGAATTGTAGTCCACTTTTGGGAAGATGGTCAGCTTGCCGCCAACGGTCGCATCCAGCACCTGACGTCCCGCCTTCTGGTAGGCGTCACGCGCCAGGGCATAGCCAATCTCGGAGGTGTCGAGGTCGGGCAGCTGCCAGCGGAAGCCCTTGCTGAAGTAACGCGGATCGAAGTGATTCGGGTCGTCGCCATCCGAGACAACGGTCTTGTTGGCATCGCCCTTGCTGGTGAAGTTGTGGTCCACGCCGATCAGGATGACCTGCTCGAAGCCCATGTAGAATGCCAGTTGCAGCGCCACGTTGGTGACGGTGGCCCCCTCCCAGACACGGCGGGTCAGGTCGTAGGCGAACTGCGGACCCGTATAGGTGGTGTAGAGGAAGACCAAGTCCTCGGGCAGGCGCTGAAAGTGACGGTTGGAATGCCAGGCCAGGAACTTGGGGATGGGCAGGGCGGCGATCTCCTCGGCGCACTGCTCGATGACCAGGTCGTTGATCGAGGCGAAGTAGGTGGTGGTGAATCCCAGCTCGGGGAACATCAAGTAGATGCGATTCATCCCGAAGGTGTATTCGTCCTTGAGCTTCGAGAGGTCGGTCTGCTTGAGGCTGGGTCCGTTGCCGATGATGAAGCAGCGTTTGCCCGCGTGGATATTGTGATACTCGTACATCCGCCCACGGCTCTTGCGCCGCCAGGGATGCAGGTAGGCGTCTGGCACCTGCGGCAGTCGGCGGACGGCGTCATAGGTGTTCTTGACGGTTTGGAGGACAGGGATGGGGAGGAGGGTTTTGAGGGTTTGTTTCATAATTATTCCGTACTCAACCTCGCCGTCGCGCCGCCGTCGACCACCAGCGCCTGGCCCGTCATAAACGAGGACTGTTCGTTATCGGCCAGGAAGTAGATGGCGTGGGCGATCTCGGTCGGCTGACCCACCCGTCCGTTGACGGTCTTGCGGGCCAGGTTGTCGAGGCGTTCCTGCATGTCGCCGTGACCGACGTGGCCGCGGTCCAGTCCCGCGCGCAGCATGGGCGTGTCCACCGCGCCAGGCAGCACGGCATTGACGCGCACCTGGTCGGGCGCAAACTCGATAGCCATCGCGCGGGTCAGCGCCAGGATTCCGCCCTTGGAGGCGGCATAGGCGGCGATGTTGGCCGAGGTCTGCACGGCATGCACCGACGAGACGTTGACCACCGCCGCTCCGCCCTGCGCCTTGAGCAGCGGATAGGCTAGCTTGACGCCCAGAAAGACCGAGCGCAGGTTGGCCGCCATGACCGCATCCCACTCCTCGACGGTGGTCTCGACCAGCGGCTTGGCGACCTGCAACGCCGCGTTGTTGACCAACGCGTCCAGGCTGTCCGTGAAGGCGTGCGCCTGCTCGAAGATGGATTGCATATCCTCGGGGCGGGCCACATCGGCCTGGATGAAGAGTCCGTTTTGCGGGAACCCTTCGGCTTCGCTCAGGGCGGCAAATGGCTGGCGGTCCACGCCGATGACGCGCCAGCCGTTCTGCGCGAACAGGGAGACGGCTGCGCGGCCGATTCCGCCCGCCGCGCCGGTGATGAGGATGGTTTTAGTCATGAGGTTGATTCCTTTGGTACACGGATGACACGGAGTCCACGGATTCTTTCAGTGGCTTACGGAGTCTTGCAGGTCGTGGCAAATGTGGCAATCCGTGTCGGGTGAAGATGGTGTAGCTTCAGAGCTGCGGATTCCTGGCCCAGGAAAGCGAGCCTTTGCGCGGGTTGTCGTATACCCTGCGGTGGAACTCTGCCTGACGGCCGAAATTCAGCAGGAGGCCGACTTCGAGTTCGGTGGCTTTTAGATAATTGAGCATCTGGGCATCGTGCGCCTCGATCAGGCGATCCACCGACTTAAGCTCCAACAGGACCGCGCCATTGACAACCATGTCAGCTTTGTACTCGCCGATAACTCGGCCATGATAATACACTTTGATTTCTTTTTGTCGTTCGACCACCAGGCCCATCTCGGTCAGCAGGACCTCCAGCGCAGCTTCGTAGACCTTTTCGGAGAATCCGAAACCAAGCTCGGAGTGGAGTTGAAAGAAAGCGCCTAAAATCTTTTCGGTAATATCCGAATGCTTCCCCTCGAATTTTCGAGTCATCTTCATTTTCTCCTCCGTCAACCCAAAGATTCTCCGTGCTTTCCGTGAAATCCGTGTACTAAAAAGGGATCCCCAGCCCTTCGACCAAGTTCTTGATCGTGTTCCAGTGGACGCGTTCCCAGGCGGCGGGGCTGGAATTGGAGTTGTGCGGGGCGAGCATCACGTTGTCCATCTGGAGCAGCGGACTTTCGAGCGGCAGCGGCTCGAACTCGAACACGTCGAGGGCGGCGCCTGCGATGCGGCTGGAACGCAGGGCCTCGATCAACGCGGATTCCTGCACGACGGGTCCGCGCGCGGTGTTGATCAGGACGGCGGTCGGCTTCATCAGCGCGAAGGTGTCGGCGTTCATCAGATGATGCGAGCTGGGATTCAGGTCGCAGTTGATCGAGACAAAATCGGAATTGGACAGCAGGGTCGGCAGGTCGGTCATCTGGATGCCCGACTCGCCCACGAAGACGTGGTCGATGTCCACGATGTCGGCGCCGTAGACCTGCATACCGAAGGCCCGCGCGCGGCGGACGACGGCCTTGCCGACGTTGCCCACGCCCACCACGCCCAGCGTGCATTCGCTGAGGGTCTTGCCGAGGATCTTCTTCCACTTGCCGCTCTTCATCTCCCTGTCCATCCACGGCTGACGACGGGCGAAGGCCAGCATGTAGCCCAGCACGGAATCCGCCACGGGGGTGGTGAAGGCGTTGGGGGTGCGGCACAAGGCCACTCCATAGCGGGAGCAGGCCGAGGCGTCGATTGAGTCGACTCCCGTCCCCCATTTGGAGATGACCTTTAAACGGGGGGCGCAGGCGGCGATGACCCGCTCGGTGTAGCGGTCGTCGCCGCAGATGGCGCCGTCGAATTGGCCTGCGTAGTTCAGCAGGTCGGCTTCCTCCATGCGTTCCAACACATCGGGGAGGATCAGGTCGAGGCCGTGCTTTTCGAAGACGGGGCGGAAGCGCTCCACGAACGGGAGCATGTAGGGGGCGGTCAGCAAAACAGTTGGCATTTATTTCTCACAGGTGTTCGGAAGTTTGGAAAATTGATACAACTTGGGCACGGGCGAGTAGTAGGAAATATCCTTGAGCAAAGGATAGTCGCCGCCGAAGTAGTCATCGAAGATCAGGCGGAAGGTGTTGACGGGCGAGAGGGTCGGGTAGAGTTCATCGTTGCGGCCAGGCAGGTAGTAGGCGTTCAGGATGAACATGTGCTGGAGCTTGGGCTGCAGCCAGGGGCCGTGATCGCCCTGCAGGATGATGATGGGCGGCGTGTCGGAATTCTTCAGGATGGTGTCAATGGCATCCAGCATCTTCCCGTTCAGGAAGGTCATCTGGTCGGTGTAGCCCTGTTCGTACAGGTTGCTGGGATACAGGCGCTTCTCGTTCCAGAACTTCGAAGGGTCGGTCGGCTGTCCGTCGGGGCCGAAGACGAAGGGCGGATGCGGCGAGATGAGGTGAATGTAGGCAAAGGTCGGGGCGGGGTTGCGCGAGAGCCCGTCCAGGCTGTCGAAGACGGTGTTGAAGCGGTCGCGGTATTCCTGCGCCATGATGGCGTCATCGTCGACCCAGCCCAGGTCCTCGGCATAGCGCGCCAGCGTGGTGCGCAGGAAGAGCCCTTCGAACTCGCTCAACCCCGAGGAGAGCGGCGGCGGACTGTAGAAATGGTCCGCGTCGCGCAGTTCGTTCCAGGCGAAGCCCGTGGCATAGGCGACGGTCTGATAGCCGAGGCTCTCGAAATTGTACCGCACGGCGCTGTGCTTGAGCGAGTCCCACAGGCGGCCGCGCGCTTCGCTCTCGGGCGTGAACTTGCTGTCGAGGTCCTGCAGGTAGAGCATGTTCAACGACGAGCCCAGCGAAAGCTCCGTGCGCGTGTAGTTGGCCTGGCTGCACTCCGCCACGTAAAATCCGCGTTCTTCGAGGCCTTTGAGGAAGGCGCTGTTGTCGTAGCCGTAGGCCGA
>CAZGFR010000025.1:0-13953 GCA_964524485.1 uncultured Anaerolineaceae bacterium
AAGCCCGAAGTCAAGAAGGAAGACAAGCCCACCCCCACTGACAACCTCGTCCAGACCCAGCACAGCGTCACCATCGGCGGACGGGAGGTCAAGTACACCGTCACCGCAGGGACGATGGTCGTCAAGGAAGAGACGGCCGACCGCGAGAAGGAAGCCGACGGCGAGAAGCCCAAGGCGCAGGTCTTCTTTGTCGCCTACACCAAAGACGATGTGGAGGACAAATCCAAGCGGCCGATCACCTTCTCGTTCAACGGCGGACCCGGCTCCTCGTCGGTCTGGCTGCACCTCGGCACGCTGGGTCCGCGCCGCGTGGTGCTCGAATTCGATGGGAACCTGCCCAAGCCGCCCTTCCAACTGGTCGACAACGAGTTCTCGATCCTCGACCAGACCGACCTGGTCTTCATCGACCCCGTCAGCACGGGCTACTCGCGCCCCGTCGAGGGACAGAAGCCCAAGGAGTGGCACGGCTTCAAGAGGGACATCGAGTCAGTCGGCGACTTCATCCGCCTGTATACCACGCGCTACGGGCGCTGGCTCTCGCCCAAATTCCTGGCGGGCGAGAGCTACGGCACCACCCGCGCGGCGGGCCTCTCGGGTTATCTGCAGGAGCGTCACGGCATGTACCTCAACGGCCTGATGCTCATTTCAGCCGTGCTCGACTTCACCACCATCGACTTCTATGTCAACAACGACCTGCCCTACGTCCTGTTCCTGCCCGCCTACGCGGCCACGGCCTGGTATCACGGCGCGCTGCGCGTCCGCAAGCCGCTGCAAAAACTGCTGGCCGAGGTGGAGAAGTTCGCGCAGGGCGAGTACGCCGCCGCCCTGCTCAAGGGCGACAGCCTGTCGAAACGGGAGCGGGCCGCAGTCATCGAAAAGCTGGCGCGCTATACCGGCCTCTCGGCCGACTTCATCGAACGCTCGAACCTGCGCATCAACGATCAGTATTTCTTCAAGGAATTGCTGCGCTCCCGTGGACAGACCGTCGGCCGCCTCGACAGCCGCTTCACAGGCATCGACCGATTGGGCGTCACCCAGCAGCCCGAGTACGATCCGCTGCTGACCAACGTGCTCGGTCCGTACACCGCGGCCTTTTACGACTACATCCGCAGCGAATTGAAGTTCGAAACCGATCTGCCCTACGAGATCCTGAGCGGCTTCGTCCACCCGTGGAGCTACGCCGAGTTCGAGAATCACTTCGTCCATGTGGGCGAGACGCTGCGTTCGGCCATGACCTACAACCCGCATCTCAAGGTCTTCGTGGCCAACGGCTACTACGACCTGGGCACGCCTTACTTCGCCACCGAATACACCTTCAACCACCTCGGCCTGCACGAGTCGCTGCGCGGCAACGTCAGCATGGAATACTACGAGGCGGGTCACATGATGTACATCCACCTGCCCTCGCTCGAAGCGCTCAAGCGCGACCTGGCCGATTTCATTCAGAACTCGAAATGAACCTCGACGACCTGACCGACCTCCAAGCCCTCGACTCGCAGGGCATGCTGGCGCACATCGAGTCCTTGCCCGATCAACTTGCCGCGGCCCACGCGCTGGGGATGAATCTGCCCCTGCCCGAGTGGACGGGACTCCGCCACCTGTTGATCGCGGGGATGGGAACCTCCGCCTTGGGCGGCGACCTGCTTTCGGCGTATCTTCAACCGTCCGCCCCCGTGCCTGTCACCGTTCATCGGGACTATGGCCTGCCCTTTTGGGCGCGCGGCGCGGACACGCTGGTCGTGGTCTCGTCCCATTCGGGGAACACGGAAGAGGCGCTTGATGCCTTCGAGGCCGCGCGCGTCCACGGCTGCCGTGTCCTGGTCCTCACCACGGGCGGAGAGTTGGCCCGTCGCGCCGCCGCGCACGATCTTCCGCTGTGGACCTTTCCGCATAGAGGGCCTGCGGGCGCGGCGCTCGGCTATTCGTTCGGGCTGCTGTTGGCATTGAGCGAACGCCTCGGGCTGGTCCCTGCCCAAGCGGAATCCGTTGCGGGCGTGGTCGAGGCGATGAAGCAGTCGCAGGAGCATCTGCGCGTCGACGTGCCCGTGGTCAACAATCCCGCCAAACGCGAGGCGGGGCAACTGATGGGCCGTTGGGTGACCGTGATGGGCGCGGGGCTGATGGCGCCCGTCGCGACGCGCATCAAGATGCAGATCAACCTGCTGGCGCGCGCCGCCGCCAACGTGGAAACCCTGCCCGAAGCGAATCACGACGCCATCGCAGGCCTGGCCCTGCCCACGGACGTGCTCATGCCGCATACGATGACGCTCTTCCTGCGCGCCTCATCCCTGCACCCGCGGAACATCGTCCGCACCGAGATGACCAAGATGGGCCTGATGATGGAAGGCTTGAATACCGACTTCCTCGACGCGCGCGGCGGCACGCCCCTCTCGCAGATGTGGACGGCGATCCTGTTCGGCGACTACCTGGCCTATTACCTGGCCCTGGCTTATGGCGTGGATCCCTCCTCGGGCGGCGTGATCGAAGACTTCAAGCAGATGCTGCCCCCGCGCTAAAGGAACAACAAAAAAGAGCCTCATCAAATGATGAGGCTCTTTTCGTTTCTCTGTTATTTGATCTCGATCTGATATCCAGCCAGTTCGCGGGTGAAACGCGTGGTGCCCGAAACCACCAGGATGGCGCGCTCGCCACTCTTCAGCGATAGCGGGACGCTGGCGGACTGGTTCTCATCGAGCACGATGGTCTGCACCGTGGTGCCGTCGCTGCCTTCGATGATCAGCGACAGGCGGAAGGTCTGCGGCAGGACGTTCTGTACTCGGGCAAAACCTTCGCTCACCCAACCGCCGTCATCGGACTCGAAGTCGGTGGAGTAGCCGACAGCGTCCACGCGGACATCGTCGAGCAGGAAACCCTCGCCGTTGACGGCCGCGTCGGTGACGTACTCGAAACGGACCTGGACCTTCTTGCCCGCATAGGCTGAGAGGTCCACGTTCTCTTCCTTCCAACCGTTCGAAACGCCGTTATAACCCCAGCCATAGGAATTGCCCGAGGGGTCCTCGCCCGTACCCGAAGGCGTGGTGATGATCGACCAGGTCTGGCCGCCATCTTCGGAAACCTCAAGATAAATGTAATCGTAATCCTTCTCGATGTCGTACCAGGTATTGAACGTGAAATTGATCGGGCCGCTGACATTCGTGAAATCGAACTCGCGCGTCAGGGTCATGTCCGAGGTGTCACCCTTGTTCGACCAGAAGGCAAAGGAACCCGAATTCGGGTCGACGGGCAGCAGGCGCGTAACCGTGGAACCGTTGAAGGTCAGGGTGAAATCGCCCGAGCAGGTGATTTCGATGTAGTCCACGCCATACTGATGCACCGTGTACTCCTGCGCGGATTGCGGACAGGAGCTGACCTCATCGGTGGACCTGGCCTGGTGGGCGCCCGGGTAATTGTGATAGACGTAACGGCCGTCGCCCACGCTGCCGTCCAGCAGGAAGTTGGTCACAGCCCAATCGCCGAACACGTCGTCGGCGGTGATGGGCTGACCCGACTGCGGGTCGGTGGCGTTGATGGCGCGCAGGGTATTGTCGATGCTGTCGAAACCGTTGGCAGGATCCTTGACCACGGCCTTGGTGGCTTCCTCGCCAAAGCGGTCGAGGAAGTAGGTCAGGTACAGGAAACTTGCGCCGTAATGCGGCGTGGTCGCATTCGAGTCGTTGGGCCAGTCGTTCAATTGCAGGTCCGGGTTGCCGATATACAACCAGTCGAAATCGCCCTGATCATATCCGTTCAGGAAAGCCGCCACCTCGGAAAAGCCCTCGTTCATCCACGAAGTCTCGTTGCGGTCCTGATACCAGTGGATCATGTGCTGGAATTCGTGCGCCAGCACGCCGTAGGTGAACTCGTCGCCCAGGTCGGTGTTGTCGGCATTGAAGACGAACATTTCGTGCGCGTTGGAATATTCGTGCGCCAGCGGGTTGAGCGAATCAGCTGAGGAGAAATACCCCGCAATCGACATGCCGATGCCGCGCGCGTACAGGATGTAGATATGCTCGTCGCCGTCGATACCGGGCGTCCACTCGCTACCGAAGAACTCGCGGTCAGTGGGATAGATATGATTCTCGAACGCGTCCACCAGCGCCTTCATGTCGCGCTCGTTGACCTTCACACCGTCCTCTACCCAGAAATACACATGCGGCGTGGCATAACGCAGGGTGGCTTCCACCTGGAAATTCTGGTTGGTGCCCATATCCGTGGCCCAGAAGGTGTTCTTGTCGCCCACCTGGCGCGGCGCGGCGCTGGTCGCCATTACCTCGGGGATGTTGCACACGCCCTTCAGGCGGCAAGCCAGCGCACTCGGGTCGTTGAACGGCACGACTGTCGCCTCGAGCGTCTTGAGCGTATCGGTCGAGACCTGGTCCGCCGGCGGACGGGTCACCACCGGCTCGGGCGTCGTGGCTGGGACGAACGGGGCCTCGATGGGCAGGCCAATATCCTGCGCGGCCTGGACGGAATAGGTGTACAGGATATATCCTCCCACCCCGAGTGCGATCAGGCAGATGCAGCACAACAACACGACGATACCGATAATGATCGCGGTTGTGGAGCCTGGTTTGTTGAATTCCATGAGCGATCCTTTCCTGAAAAAGATTGGCCCATGATACCTGATTTGACTGAAAAGAGGATTAGGAATTCGGTAGGATGGGCAAGAGGCTACCCTGAGCGGAGCCGCGTGTTCGTACATGGCACAGCCGACAGGCAAAACAAAAAAGGACGGCAGGGTCTCTGCCGTCCTCTGGGTTAAGCCTCCGCAGGTTGTGGTTGTTTGACCGCCTCGCTGGGGTGGAAGACGATCTTCTCGTTCTCCACGTCCACCAGCACGGTCGCGCCCGATTTGAACCGGTGCGCCAGTAGTTCCACCGAGAGCGGGCTCTCGATGTACTTCTGGATGGCGCGGCGCAGCGGACGCGCGCCGAAGGCGGGATCGTAGCCTTCCTTGGCCAGCCACTTGCGGGCGGCCTCGGTCAACTCGACCGTGATGTGGTACTCGCCCAGTCGTTCCTGCACTTCCTTCATTTGCAGGTTGACGATTTGCGCCATCTCTTCCAGCGAGAGCGGCGAGAACATAATGATCTCGTCGATGCGGTTGAGGAACTCGGGACGGAAGGCGCCCTTGAGGGCCTTCTCGACCTTGTCGTGCGCTTCGCGCTCGTCGTCGTCCGCAGTCTTCTGCAGGAAGCCGAGCGTGCCGCCCTTGTGGACGTACTCGGTGCCCAGGTTCGAGGTCATGATCAGGATCGTATTGCGGAAGTCCACCACGTTGCCCTGACCGTCGGTCATGCGGCCGTCGTCGAGGATCTGCAAGAGCGCATTCCAGACCTCGGGGTGGGCCTTCTCGATCTCGTCGAACAGCACCACGCGATAGGGGCGGCGTCGGACGGCTTCGGTCAACTGGCCGCCTTCCTCGTAACCGACATATCCTGGCGGTGCGCCGAACAGGCGGCTGACGGTATGCTGCTCGCGATACTCCGACATGTCGATGCGCACCAGTGCTTCCTCGTCGTCGAACATGAACCAGGCCAGCGCCTTGGCCAGCTCGGTCTTGCCGACGCCCGAGGGACCGATGAAGATGAACGAGCCGATTGGGCGCGAGGGATCCTTGAGCCCCGATCGGGCGCGGCGGATGGCATCCGAAATGGCGTGGATAGCCTCCTCCTGGCCGATGATGCGCTCGTGCAGGCGCTCCTCCATTTGCAGCAACTTTTCGGACTCGGTCTCCATCATCTGCGTAACGGGAATGCCCGTCCACTGGTGGACAACCTCGGCAATGTCGTTCACGTCCACGACCTCATCAAGTTTGTGATCCACTTCCCAGCGGTCACGCTTCTCGTTGTATTCCTGTTCGAGGCGCAGACGCTCAGCCTTCTTCTGGGCTGCGCGTTCGTAGTCGCGCTCCAGGCCTGCCTGCTCCTCCTCGGCGCGCAGTTTATCCACTTCGCTCTTCATGGTCTTGAGTTCAGGCGGCATGGAGTAGAGCGCCACGCGCAGTTTGGCGGCGGCTTCGTCCATCAGGTCGATGGCCTTGTCGGGCAGGTGACGGTCGGTGACATAGCGGTCCGCCAGGCGGGCAGCGGCCACCAGGGCTTCGTCCGAGAAGTGGACCTTGTGATGGGCTTCGTAGCGGTCGCGCAATCCGCCCAGCATCTTGATGGTGTCGTCCACGCTCGGCTCCTCGACGTAGATCGGGGCGAAGCGGCGCTCGAGCGCGGCATCCTTTTCGATATACTTGTGGAACTCGTCCAGCGTGGTCGCGCCGATGCACTGCAGTTCGCCGCGCGCCAGGGCGGGCTTGAGCATGTTCGAGGCGTCCATGGCGCCTTGGGCCGCGCCCGCGCCGACCACGGTGTGCAGTTCGTCGATCATCAGGATGATGTCACCCTGCGAGCGCTGGACTTCTTCCATGACGGCCTTCAGGCGCTCCTCGAACTCGCCGCGAAAGCGCGAGCCCGCGATCATCGAACCGAGGTCGAGCGCCACCACCTTCTTGCCCGCCAAAATTTCGGGGACATCGTTATTGGCAATTTTCTGAGCCAGGCCTTCGGCGATGGCCGTCTTGCCGACGCCCGCCTCACCGATCAGCACTGGGTTATTCTTGGTACGGCGCGAGAGGATCTGGATCAGGCGCAGGATCTCGTTGTCGCGCCCGATGACGGGGTCGAGCTTGCCCTCGCGGGCCAGCTGGGTCAGGTCGCGGGAATATTTCTCCAACGTGCGGTAACGGGACTCAGCCTGGGGGTCGGTGACGCGCTGTCCGCCGCGCAGGTCCTGGATCGCATCGTAGACGCGGTCGCGGGTCAGTCCGGCCGATTCCAGAATGCGGGCGGCGGGCGTGTTGCGCTCGGTCAGGATGGCAAGGAAGATATGCTCGGTGGAAATGTACTCGTCCTTGAGACGGTTGGCCTCCTCGTTGGCCAGGTCAATAATGCGCTTGACACGCGGGGTAATAAAAATCTGTCCCGCGCCGCCGCCGAAGATGTTGGCCTTCGGGCTGGCGCGCAGGGTGGCGTCCAGGCGCTCGGTCAGCGCCTCGGAACTGACGTTGAGTTTTTCGAGGATCTGGGGAATCACTCCGCCGGGCTGTTCGATCAACGCCAGCAGGATGTGCTCGGTGTCAATCTGGTTGTGGCCGTAGCGCTGGATGATCTCCGCGGCACGCTGGGCGGCTTCCTGGGCTCGTTCGGTAAAACGGTCGAATCGCATCATGGTGGGAAATTCTCCTGTAAAGGCACAGCAGGACGGGTCCTCCGCCCGAGTCTCGTGACGACTTGCCGCGCCCCTACGATATGCGGGCATTATAACAAAAGCGCGCCGGCGGTTTATCAACGCGCCGTAAGAGAAGTGTTAGATTTGTCGGAGAGCGCGATTCCCCATATAATCAAAGGGACGCACGATCTATTTCCAGGAGGTCGACATGCAAGGTCAAATGATGGACTATCAGCTCACGCTCACACCTTTGCTCGAACGCGCGCGACAGCTGTTCCCGCGCAAGGAGATCGTCACCAAGGCGGGTCCTTCGCTCGAGCGCTACACCTACGAGCAGATGGGAGAGCGCGTGGCGCGGCTGGCGAACGCGCTCGAAAAACTGGGCATCCAGCGCGGCGACCGTGTGGCCACCTTCGCGTGGAACAACTCCCGCCACCTGGAGACCTACTTTGCCGTGCCCTGCATGGGGGCCGTCCTGCACCCGATCAACCTGCGCCTGCCCGGGGACCAGATCGCCTACATCATCAACCACGCCGAGGACCAGATCCTGCTGCTGGACCCCAGCCTGCTGCCCGCCATCGAGAAGCTTGCCCCGCATCTGAAGACGGTCAAGCATTACATCGTCATGGGTGACAAGGTTCCAGAAGGCACCACGCTCAGCCCGGTCTCGGCTTATGAGGACCTGCTCAAGAATGCCAGCCCCGAATATCCCTGGCCGAACCTGGACGAGAACGAGGCGGCCGCCATGTGCTACACCTCGGGCACGACTGGCAACCCCAAGGGCGTGGTCTATTCCCACCGCGCCATCTACCTGCACAGCCTGGGCCTGAGCATGACCGACTCATTCGGCATCTCGGAGCGCGACACCTTCATGCCGGTTGTGCCGATGTTCCACGTGCTGGCCTGGTGCCTGCCGTTTGCCACCGTCATGCTCGGGTCGAAACTGGTCTTCCCCGGGCCGCATCTGCAGCCCCGCGACCTGGCGGAATTGATCCAAGCCGAAAAGGTGACCCTCACGGCGGGCGTCCCGACCCTGTGGATGGGCTTGCTGCACCTGCTGGACAACGAGCGCTACGACCTGAGCAGCCTGCGCGGCATGATCGTCGGCGGGGCGGCGGCTCCCCAATCCATGATCGAGGGCTTCAAGAAGAAGCATGGTCTGGACGTGATGCACGCCTGGGGCATGACCGAGACCACCCCGCTGGGGACGGTCAGCCGCCTGAAGAGTTACCAGTTCGAACTGTCCGAAGCCGAACAGTTTGCCCTGCGCGCCAAGCAGGGGGTCGGTGTGCCGGGCATCGAGGTCCGCGCCATCAACGAAGAGGGAAAGGAGATCGCCTGGGATGGCAAACAGTTTGGCGAACTCCAGGTGCGTGGCGCATGGGTCATCAGCAGTTATTACAAGGATGACCGCACCGCCGAATCCTTCCAGGACGGCTGGTTCCGCACCGGTGACGTGGTGACCATCGACTCCGAAGGCTTCATGCAGATCGTGGATCGAACCAAGGACCTGGTCAAGAGCGGCGGCGAATGGATCTCCAGCCAGGAATTGGAGAACGCCATCATGTCCCACCCCAAGGTGCTGGAGGCGGCGGTCATTGCCATGCCCCACCCCAAATGGCAGGAACGTCCGCTGGCCTGTGTGGTGCCCAAGCCTGATTTCAAAGATTCTCTCACCAAGGACGAAGTGCTCGACCACATTCGTCCACTCTTCCCCAAGATGTACATCCCTGACGACGTGGTCTTCATCGAGGCCGTGCCCAAGACCAGCGTGGGCAAATTCGACAAGAAGCTCCTGCGCGCGCAATTCAAGGACTACAAGATGCCCGAGTAGCGCGGTGGGTTTTGCGGTTTCTCCGTTGATAAGTCATCGAATTAAAAATCAGGTCCCCGAATTCGGGGACCTGATCCATTCACGGAGATTACCAGGCGTACGCTTCGGGCGCTTCGCCGCCGGGGCCGGGCCAGATCTCGTCGATCTTCTTCATGGTTTCCTTGCCGAGCTTGATCTTGAACGCCCGCAGGGACCCGGTCAACTGCTCCATCGTGCGCGGACCAATGATGGGCGCCGTGACAACGGGATTCGCCAACAGCCAGGCCAATGCCACATCGGCGGGCTGCTCGCCCAGGTCCCGACAGAACTGCTCCCAGGCCTTGAGGTTCGAGCGCTTCTTTTCGATCTCCTTCTTCATATCCTCGGAGGCGCGGCGTCCTTCCTTGATCTTTTGCAGCACGCCGCCCAGCAGCCCGCCCGAAAGCGGACTCCACGGGATGAGGCCCAGGCCGTAGTCCTTGCAGGCGGGGATGACCTCCAGCTCGATCATGCGGTCGTTCAGACTGTACAGGCTTTGCTCGCAGACCAGGCCCATGAAGTGGCGGGCCTTCGCAGCTTCCTGCGCCTTGGCGATGTGCCAGCCTGCAAAGTTCGACGAGCCAACGTACAGCACCTTGCCCTGCTGCACCAATACTTCCATCGCCTGCCAGATCTCCTCCCATGGGGCCAGCCGGTCCACGTGATGCATCTGGTATAGGTCGATGTGGTCGGTCTGCATGCGCCGCAGCGACGCCTCGCACGCCTCGCGGATATGCAGCGCCGACAGGCGCGACTGATTCGGCCAGGTGCCCATGCGGCCAAAGACCTTGGTGGCGATGACCGTCTTCTCGCGCCGTCCGCCGCCCTGGGCGAACCAGCGCCCGACGATGCTCTCCGTCACGCCTTCGCCGAGCTTCCAGCCGTAGACGTTGGCGGTGTCGAAGAAGTTGATGCCCAGTTCGAGGGCCTTGTCCATGACAGCGAAGGAATCTTCTTCGCTGGTATGCGGGCCGAAGTTCATGGTGCCCAGACACAGGCGGGAGACTTTGAGGCCGGTGCGGCCGAGTTGTGTGAATTCCATGAGAAACTCCTTGGAAGGAACAGATGTGAAGTCGTTCACGAACGATTATATCCCTGTTGGATTTTTTGAAAAATCCCGTACAATAAAATGGTCTTATCCATGAACCAGTACCAGCGAGGAGCAGAGGATGGCCGATACTTTGTATTTTCAGTGGCAAAACGATGCGCTGGCAAAAACGATCTATCCATTGCGGGAAATGAAACTGCGCGATTTCCTGATCGCCTTCCAGGAGATCGATACCTGGGCCGAATATAAGGGGAAGAACGTCGCGGGCCTGTCCGCCGAGATCCAGGCATATCACGCCGACCAGGCGCGGGCGGTGAAGGAAGCCTATCAGGCTTACGCCCGCCTGCGGGCCTACTTCCTCAAGCCCGATGTCCGCGCGGACTATGCCAGGTTTAGCCCCATCGACGAGGCCGAACTGCTTGAAATCAACAACCTGCACGGCACCTTCGTCACCTACCTTAACCGTCCCAACATGGCGGACGTGCGGCGGGAAAAGAACTTCGTCAGCGAGCGCATCTACGATTGGGAAACGCATCGCAAGGACATCCAGATGCGCGTCGCCGCCAAACAGCGCCGTATCAATGCCATCCGCGACAACAACCCCAACCATCCCAGCCTGCCGAAGGAGACGCAGGAACTTGCGCGCCTGCAGAATGTCACGCTGGCAATGGCTGAGCAGGAACTGACCAACCTGTACAACTTTGTCTCGACCTACAACAAGGTCGAGGCCCGCAAACTGGAGTTGTACAAGACCAAACAAAGCGCGTTGAACAACCGCACGCAGGCAGCCACCCAACTGGCGGACGCGCAATCGCGGCTGAAGACAGCCGAGTCGAAACAGCGCTCCGCCTCCGAAGAAGTGACGCGGCTCAAATCGCCCCCCAGCCTGGCTCCGCTCGAAAAATATTTCGCCACCCCGGATGTCTCCGCCCAACTGCGCGTCAACTTCCCCGCCATCGACACGGCGGAACTGGCCACGGTCAACGGCATCCACAAAGGCTTGAGCGATGAACTGGCCTACACCAAAACGGACGCCGCCATCCTGACCGCCATCCGCAATCGGGGTTATCAACTCCAGCAGGCGCAAGCGGCCATGCAAAAGGAGATCGTCAAACATACCGCCGACCTGGGCAACATGCCCGCAGACTGGAAGGAACGTCCCACGCGGCAGGCCAGACTGGCATACTTGCAGGACACGGGCACAAAGGTGCTGGCTGCCGAATTGAAACAGGTCAACGATTATGCCGCCGCCTTCGAGGTCAGCAGGAAGCCGCAGGCCGAACTGGCGCAGGCCATCCAGGCCAAAGAGAAGGACCTCGCGGCGGCGCAGGCAGCCTACAACCAGGTCAAGGCCGAGACGACCAATCTTGATTCCCAGGTGAAATCCATCGACTCGGCCCTCAGCGCCTCGGAGGAGCAATATCTCACCGAATACAAACCTGCGGGGAACCCGTCCCTGCAAGACCTGGCGCGCGACAAAGCGGAGCAATACAAGGCCTCGCTCAAAGACAAGACCGCCAGCCAACTGCTCGAACTGATCGCCCAGCGCTTCTTCCAGCAGCCCGAGCGCTATCCGCTCTGGCTGCAATACATGGTGGTGCATTTCTCGGGCATGCGCTACGCCAGCGCGCACGGCTCGTGGGCCGACCCCAAAGACCTGCTGGTCAGCCTGCGCACAATGAACGCCGCCCAGGATTTCAAGAAGATGGACGACGACGCCATCCAGGCCTTGTGCCAGCAAAAGATCCTCGTGTACGAATCGCCTGCCACGGCGACGGGCAAAGTCCCGCCGCTGGTTACCGCCAAGGATCCCGCCTGGCGCGACAAGATCGCCCTGCACCTGCGGCAGATCAAGTCCATCGGGCCATCCTACCGTCGTCAGGGCCTGCTCGACCTGCGTCTGACCGAGGAAAGCTACGAAGTCGAGTTGATGAGCGCGGAACAGGTCAAGGAAGCCTTCGAGGGCGTCAAGGACAGCCTGCCCGAGTGGATGTGGAAGGAGATCATCAAGATGACCGACCTGCGCGTGACGCAGGCCCACGACCCGAACTGGGAGAAACTCACGCCTGAGGAGCAGGAACAGCGCTATGCCCCGCAGTACGACCAGTTCCGCCAGATCATGGACAAGTGGACCTCCACCTACATCACCGGCTGGCGCGAAGAGCATGCTAAGTCCAACGAGTTGATCGTCACGCGCGCGGTCTGCAACGAGGTGGCTGAACACATCCAGCACCTGCGCGGACATGCACCCGATGGCGGCCTGACCGCCAAGGCGCCCTGGTACATGAAGCAGGAGAAGGAAAAGAAGATCCCCGGCACGCCCGCGCCGTATTTCAAACGTCCGCGCACCGCACAGGATTACACGCCCGGCGCGAGCATTTTGTGGCTGCGCTTCGTGAACGAGGAGCCCAACCCGTGGCGCATCGCCCGTCCGCTGACCACCCTGCAGGGTGACGGCCTGATCGCCAAGGAATTGATCGGGGTCAAGTCCGCCTCGGGGTGGACGTACGCCACCGCCGATTTGGTCACGCGCAGCCGCATCGTCACCGACGAAAAGAATGTGAAGGTCAGGGAAAAGCAATGGCTGCGCTGGATCCACGAGGCGACCGTGGTGCAGATGGCCGAGACCGCCGACGGCCCGATCGTGTTCACCTTCGAGACCGCCTTGCCCTACGAGGATCGCCGCCTCTCGACCATTGGCTTGTTCCGCCACGACCTCGACTGGATGCTATCCATCGGCAGCGAGGACGTGTACAACGCCTCCTTCGTGGGCTACGTGCCCGAGTTCCAACCGCCCCTGGACGACCTTTCGCGCATGCTTGACTGGAGCAAGATCCTGCTGCGGCCGATCCAGCCTGCCGAGACGGCAGCATATAAGAAGAAATATCCGTTTTAATTCGTTGCGAAGAGCCGCGAGCCTTAAACGGCGAGAACCGACATGGCAACTCACGTTCTCAATTTCACAGGAGGTTTCTTCGTCGCCGCTCCGTGGCTCCTCGCAACGACACTTTTATTTCTCTGCAACTTTTTCCCGTCCTCGCCTGTATTACACTACAAGCATGGAAACGCCCCCTGACCGCGACTTGATCCTGCGCGCCCGTCGCGGTGACCCCGAGGCGTTCGGCGAACTCGTCCGTGCCCACCAGGCGGGCGTGTTCAACGTGTGTTATCGCATGATGGGTGAACGCCGCGAGGCCGAGGACATGGCGCAGGAGGCGTTTATCCGCGCCTACGAACGCATCCACACCTTTGACGTGGATCGTCCCTTCGGCCCGTGGATGCGACGCGTGGCCGCCAACGTGTGCCTGAATCAACTGGCTGCGCACAAACCCGAGCACGCCGAACTGGACGAGGAACGGGACGCCGACCCCGCCCCTTTGCCGGAGTCAGGCCGCGAGGTCCAAGAAGAGGCCGAAAGCGTGCGGGACGCCTTGCGCAGGCTGCCGCCGCATTATCGCGCGGTGGTCGAGTTGCGGCATTATCAGGACCTGTCGTATGATGAGATCGCTGCCGAGTTGAAGATTCCGCTGAGCGACGTGAAGAGTCATCTGTTCCGCGCCCGAAAAATTTTGGCAGAGAGTTTGAGCCATGAACCATCTATCCGATGAAATCCTGAATGAATATCTCGACGATGCGCTGCCGCCTGATGCGCGGGCGGAGATTGAGTCGCACCTGCGCGACTGCGCCGACTGTGAACTGCGCCTCGACGAACTGGCCGACTTGTTCTTCGAGTTGTCCGCTCTGCCCGAAGCCGACCTGACGCGCGACCTCTCCGCCGACGTGGTGCGGACCCTGACCCCGCAGCCGCTGCCGCGCCTCCTCAAGTGGACCG
>CAZGFR010000025.1:14053-39140 GCA_964524485.1 uncultured Anaerolineaceae bacterium
CCTTCGGGCTGACGGGCATGGTGGGAGTTCTGGGCGAGCGCCTCTTCCCCGACCAGTCCGCGTGGAAGCGCACCCTGTGGAGCACGCTGGCGTTCAGCTTCGGCATTGCTGTCCCCGTGGCGGGCTGGTTCCTGCTGCTGCCCTACATCGGGCTGACCGGGCTGGGGGCGTTCATCCTGAGCTTCTTCTCGAAACCATTGACCAATTAATCGCAAAGCTACAAGGAACGCAAAGAAAATTCTAGGACGCGCTTAGGCGCGTCTTTTTATTTTTGTATTCGTCTGGCTTCTTCCTGCAACATTTCAGCGGACTCCGATGTATAGCAGGTAACAAAGTTCATTCGCGCTGAGCGTAGTTGCAGCGCAAACTCACAAGGAGTTTCCCATGGCTGACATTTCCGCAATCTTCTTCATCCTGCTCATCATTGGCGTGTCGTACCCCGCCCTGCTGACCGCCTGGTGGCTGTTGTTCCCGTCCACGGTGGAGCGCGCCCGCGTACGACTCGACCGCACGCCCTGGCAATCCTTCTGGCTGGGCGGTGTGGTGCTGGCCGCCCTGCTCATCCCGACCGTGATCCTGCTGGCCCTGCCCTTCGGCCCCGCCAAGTTCCTCGGATGGATCCTGATCGCGCTAACCCTGACCTTCTCGGGACTCGGCGCAGCGGGGCTGGTCGCCCGTCTCGGCGAACAGGTCGGCCGCCTCAGCCCCGTCGGCGGACTCGGCGCCTTCGTGCGCGGCGCGGTCATCCTCGAACTGGCTTCGTTCTTCCCCGTCATCGGCTGGTTCATCTTCTTCCCGCTGGCCACCGTCGCCACGCTGGGAGCAGCGGCCTTCGCCCTGCTGCACTGGCTGCCCAAGTCAGCGCAGGCGGCTGAACCCGCGCCCACGCAGGCTTAAATCCAACCAGAAATAAACGGCGATGAACAAAGATTCATCCCTGGTGAATGACCATGAACCTTTCCCGCCGCGACTTCCTCAAACTGACTGGCCTGATCGCTGCCAGCACGGCCCTGGCTTCCTGCGCACCTGCCAACCGACTCCTGGCCCCGCTGGCAAATGTCACCTGGCCTGCGTTGTCCACCGCGGACTTCCTGGCGCTGAACCGACTTAGCTTCGGGCCGAACGCTGAGGAGCGCGCCCGCTTTGCGCAGATCGGGCTGATGGATTGGATCGAGGAACAGCTTGCGCCCGAGTCCATTGATGACCGCGGCTGCGAGTTCCGTCTGCGCAACCTGGGCACGTTGGGCATGTCCGCCTCGGACCTGTTCGACGTCAGTGACCAGATCTTCGATAACGTGGACAGGCTCAAGGTCCCAAAGGAATTGCGGCAGGCCACCCTGCTGCGACAAGTCTACAGCCGCCGACAGTTGTTCGAGGTCATGGCCGAGTTCTGGTCCGACCACTTCAACATCAGCACCGAGAAGGGCGACTGCTACTATCTCAAGACCGTCGACGACCGCGAGGTCATCCGCAGCCATGCGCTCGGCTCGTTCCGCGACCTGGTGTGGGCGTCGGCGCATTCACCCGCCATGCTGGTCTACCTCGACAATCAGTCCAACCAAAAGGGCGCGCCCAACGAAAACTACGCGCGCGAGCTGATGGAACTGCACACGCTGGGCGTCGAGGCGGGCTACACTCAACAGGACGTGATGGAACTGGCGCGCTGCCTGACGGGTTGGACGGTGAAGGAGCATTTCTGGCGCGGACAGTTCACCTTTGACGCGAAGGTCCACGACATGGGCACGAAGCACGTGCTCGGTGTGGAGGTTCACGAGGCGGGACAAGCCGAAGCCGAGCGGGTGATCGAGCGTCTTACCGAAGGTCCCGCCGCCGCGCGTTTCATCTCGACCAAGCTGGCCCGCCGCTTCCTGGCTGACGAGCCGCCCGCCGAGATCATCGAGAAGGCCGCTCAAACCTTCGAACAGACACATGGAGACATCCGCGTCGTGCTGCGCGTGATCCTGCTCGATGGCTTGCCTCTGGCCCAGCCCAAATATAAACGTCCGAATCACTTCATCGCATCTGCGCTGCGCGCCCTCAATGCCGAAACCGATGGCAACGACGCGACGCAGGATTACCTCCTGCGCATGGGACAAGTCCCCTTCCTGTGGCCCACCCCCGATGGCTACCCCGACCGCACCCAGGCCTGGCAGGGTAACCTTATGCCACGCTGGCAGTTCGCCTTTGCCCTGGCGCGCAATGAGATCAAAGGCACCGAGATCGATCTGCCCAAGCTGATGGAAACCGTAAACGCAAAGACATTGGAGGAATCTACTGACCAAATCACATCGCTGTTGCTTGGCTCGCCCCTTGCGCCCTCCGCACGCGATGAACTGCTGACGGCGCTCCGCTCTGCTGGTGCCAACGAGACCGAAAGCCTCAACATCTTTACTGCTGGAATCCTGTCCTCGCCTGCTTTTCAATGGCGGTAGCGCAAGATACTATCTCGCGCTACTTCTACCAATCTGTGAAATCTGCGTAATCTGTGGATGCCCTATGACCTTACAAACTTTACCCATGTTAAACGACTACACCTTGCACGCCCCGTGGATGCCGCGACTGGCTTTTGCGCCAAAAAACTCCGCCCCGCGCGGTGACACGTTGGTGGTCATCTTCCTGCGCGGCGCAGCAGACGTGCTCAACATCGTCGTGCCGCACGGCGAGGAGACCTACTACGGCCTACGCCCCACCCTCGGTATCCCGCGCCCCGATGACGGCAAATCCAAACTGCGGGCGCTCGACCTGGACGGTTTCTTCGGTTTTCATCCCGCCCTGCAAAATCTGCTGGATGCTTGGAACGAAAAACAGCTTGCCATCATCCATGCCTGCGGCACACCCGACGAGTCGCGCAGTCACTTCAAGGCCATGGAACTGATGGAGCGCGGTGTGGACGATGCCAAAGGCCCCGCCTCGGGTTGGATCGGTCGCCACCTGGCCACGCTCGACACAGGCAACGCCTCCCCGCTGCGGGCGGTGGGCGTAGGCGAGATGCCGCAGCGCAGTCTGAGCGGCACCGTCCCCGTCTCGGCCCTGCGCTCCATCGCGGACTTCCACCTCAACGGCGACGCGCGCGCCGTGGCCCAGATGCGCTCCACGCTGGACACGCTTTACGCGGGCGGCGACTCCTTCTCCGCGCTGGGGCAGGATACCCTCGGCATTCTCGACATCCTGCAAAAGCTCGACCCGACAACAAATCCCGAATCCCGCTTCCCCACTTCCGCTTTTGGGCTGGCTTTGCAGCAAGTCGCAATGCTCATCAAAGCGGACGTGGGCCTCGAAGTGGCCGCCATCGACCTGGGCGGCTGGGACACGCACTTCGCCCAAGGCTCGACCGAAGGCCAGATGGCCAATCTCGTCCGCGACCTGGGCGACGGGCTGGCCGCCTTCCACGCTGAGATGCGCGACCACCTGCACAAGTTGACCATGGTGACCATGTCCGAGTTTGGGCGGCGCGCCTCGGAGAATGGCAGCCTCGGCACCGACCACGGCCACGGCAGCATGATGATGGTGCTGGGCGGAAACGTCCTCGGCGGACGGGTGCACGGCCAGTGGCCCGGGCTGGAGTCAGGTCAACTGGTGGGACCAGGCGATCTGGCGGTCACCACCGATTATCGCGATGTGCTGTCAGAGGTGTTGGTCAAACGGCTGAACAATCCCGCGCTGGCCGACATCTTCCCCAATTACCAGCCACGGATGCTAAACATCTTAAAGTAAGGGCGGGGTACTCCCGCCCCTGTTTCATCACGGCGCGGCAAACACTACCACGTAGTACCCGTAATTATTGAAGAACGCATACCCCACGCCAATCTCCGTGAACTTGGTGGAAACCAGATTGGCATTGTGATTCGGGTCGGTCTGATCAGTGGCCCACCATGAGACGACGCCCTGGCCCGTGAGGGGCGGATAACTGCCGTAGACGTTTTCCGAGACGGACGAGGCCGCGTACCCCGAAATCGCCACGCGCGAGGCGGGCGTGGACCCGTCCGAGCCTTTGTGCGTGAACAGGTTGTGACAGGCCATGTCCGCGCCGTGGGCCTGGGCGGCCTCGGTTAGTTGCGCGTTGACCGTGTAGGCGGGTAATCCGTTCTGGCTGCGATAGGCGTTGATGGCCGCTGCCACCGCATCGACGTTGGCCTGGCTGATGGTGTAAGCGCAGGTGGCGGAGGCGTATCCCAACCCTGATCCTCCCCCGCTGCTGCCCGGCGTGGATGTCGCGCCACCGCCCGAACTGGCGGTGGACCCGCCCACGCTGACGATGACCCACAAAGTGGAGGCCTGGTCGATGGGGATGGCCTTGCCCGACGGATCGTGGATCTCAAAGTCGGCGCGGTAGGAAGCGGCGACGCTCGGGGCGGTCATCTTCACCGAAATGTCGAGCGCATTCCCGGGCCTGGTCTGCCCGCTGAGCGGACTCGAGTCAGGTGCGCTCATCTGCTCGCCACTTGCGAAGACCAACGTATAAGCCGAGGTCCATGTGCAGGTGCCCGTGTTGCGGATTCTCCAGATCTTGGTGAAAGCCTCGCCCTGGTCGACCAGTGTATTGTCGGGCACGGTGACGTCGGCAACAAAAGCCGCGCTGTCGGTGCAGGTCCCTGCACTGGACGGCGCGGCGGTATTCGTCGGGGCGGATGGAGCTTTGGCTTGCGTGGCAGGCGCGGAGGTCTTCGGCGCGTCGGTCTGGCTGGTAGCGGTCGGTTTTGGTGTCCCGCCGCATGCAGAGAGCATCCAGGCAAACAAAACGAACGACGATAAAACTTTTCTCATCTCTGCTCCTAACTGTTAAGCAGAATCAGTATACAGCAGAAACGAGCGAGATTCAATCACGGGCTGGCCAGCACAGCAGTGAAATAACCGCCGTAGTCGCTGTTCGCCGAATAGGCATAACCGATACCGATCTCGGTGGCTTTCGAGTCGAGCATGGCATTGCGGTGGGATAGTTCGTTGTTCCATTGCGCGAGCGCGTCCTGTGGCGTGCCGATGGCGATGATCTCGACGTAATAGGACGGGGAATACCCAGCCGCGGTGATGCGCTGGCCGATGGTCGAACCGTTCGAGCCGCTATGACTAAGGAAGTTGTTGCAGGCCATGTCTACGCTGTGCCCCTGAGCCGCCGTGCTGAGCTGCGGATTCAGCGACAGCGCGGGAACACCCGCCTTGGTCCGCTCGGCATTGATGAGCGATAATAGTTCATTGATGTAAGCCGCGTTCTCGCTGTACTGACAACTGCCCGAACTGGTGGTTCTGGTGCTCGTCGCGCTGACGGGGGTGGAGCCGCCCGTGGCAGGTGTGGATCCGCTGACGGGCGTCGAGCCGATGCCGCCCGCTCCCACCTTGATCTTGACCCAGAAGGTCTTCTCCAGACCGATCAGCACGACCTTGCCCTTCTCATCGCGCAGTTCGAAATTGCCTGTATAGTCTCCGTCCTGGCCCGGCGCGACCAGATTTACCGAGACGTTCACTTCCTTGCCCGCCAGGGTCTGCGGCACGGGCGCGGAGTCGGGAGCACCCATGCGGTCGCCGCTAGCGAAGGCCAGCGTGTACCCCGTCCACGGACAGGTGCCAGTGTTCTTGAACTTCCAGGTCTTGACGAAGGACGCGCCCCCCTCGACCTTGGTCCCATCCGGGATAGTGACGTCTTCGAGCAACACGGCCACCACCTTACAGTTGGGCGGGGCCGTGACGGCCAGCGTCGGCGTGGACGTGGTGGGTAGGTCCGTGGCGGTCGGCGAGGGCAGTGAGACCAGCGAGCGCGTCGGCGGCAGCGTGGACGTGACGAAGTAGGGCGTCTCCTCGGCGGGCTGATTGGACGACACCTTGATGCACGAGGTCAGGACGATCACGAGGGTCAGAAAGAGGGGAAGAAGTTTTTTCATTTGAAATTCTATGTCATCGCGAGTGAAGCGAAGCAATCTTCAAGCAACAGAAATCATGGATTAAGGGGGGTTGCTTCGCCGCCTGGTCTCGATACGTACTTTGCATCTCAACCAACTGCGGCTCGCAACGACATCCGCTAGAACATCATCAACTGGCCTTCCGCCTGCTTGACCGGGTCGCCAGCCAGTTGTTCCTCGAAGGTCTGGGGCGTCAGCACGGGGATCTCGGCCAGGGCGCGCAACAGCCTGAATTTTAACATCCGCCAGCCGCGCATGTGTTCCGCCAGGGCGGGATTGCGTTTGAGCTTATAGGCCGCCAGCGCGGCGCGTCCGCCGGGCAACACCAGCACGCACTTCTCGGCAGGATGCGTGTTGACCGCCAGCACGCGGCTGACCAACGCCGAAGCGCTCAGGTACAGGGCGTATTCCACGACGCCCGAGCGCTCCCATAAGAACGCTGAATCGTCTCTGCGGGTTCCACAGCCGAGGCGCGCGCCCACAATCTCGATCAGCCCTGCCAACTGTTTCAACTCTTCGCGCCGCGCGGCGGGATGGTCCTCGCTGCGCAGGGTCCACAGGCCGCGCTCACGGTCGGCATAGGAATATAACACGTGATACAGCATGGCCTTCGACGGTGTGTTCAAGCCGCGGAACTGCGCGTACAGCTCGTTCTCGATCTCCAGGTACAGGCAGGGCGAGTTCTTCACCAAAAAGTTGACGGTCGCCATCTCCACGCGATCGGTCAGAGACTCGACCGCGCCGTCGGCTTCGCGCAGACCCCACAGCCCCGTGTCCACGCCCTCGCCCGCGCTGAAGTGGGCGAAGCGCGCGTCCCCTGTCAGCGCGGATTCGACCAGCAGGTTGGTCTGACGCAGCGCATCGTCGAGGTCTTCGTCGGCGCCTTTGAGCATGTGGGCCTCCGTCAACATGGCCAGCGCGGCAGTGTGCAAATGCAGGTAGGGCGCGGGGCCGCCGCGTTCGCGGAGATATTGGTCCATCGCGCGGCGGACAGGCTCTAGGTCCCGGGTAAAGGCCGGGCGGACGGCATCGCTGTGGGTCCAGGTCGTCTGCAGCGGATCGTGTTGCGTGCGCAGGGCGATGCCGCTCAGGTTGAAGCCCGAAGTCTCGGCGGCGGTCAGGGCCGCGGTCACGAAGAACGGCTCAGCCTCGGACATCAACGCCAACATGGGCTTGCCCGCGGGCAACAGGTCGGCCAGGTGACGGAAGGTGGCGTTCAGGGCGGTGGCGTTCCAGGCCCAATCGTACCGTCGGCGGCGCAGCCCGACCTTGAACGGCTCAGCCGCCTCGCGCCCCCACAGCCAGCCCGCCCACAGCGCCGACAGGGTCCAGAAGGCCTGGTTCGGGCGCGGAACGGCCGCCACGACCGCCTCGATGGGAATCTCCTTGCGGACCTGCTCGGCCAGGTCCTTGAGCCGCCCCTCGAACAGACAGATGCCGCCGCTCTCGGGCAGTTTCCGCGGCCAGGCCTCGCACGGGACCTTCGAGCCTGTTTCCGCCCATTGGCCGATCGCCAACTCCAACGCGGACCACAGGTTGTGTTCGCGGAACTGGTTCGAAACCATCAGCAGTTTCGGGCGCGGGCGTTCGTCCGACCAGAGCGAGTTGCCCGCATCGCAGGCGGCCAGCACCAGCGCGAGGATCAAGCGCATGCGCTCGGGCGGAACGGGCAAACGGTCGAGGCTGTTGATGAGCGTGGCCAGCGCGTACAGGGCGCGCGGCAGGTAGGCCTGCAAGGCCTCCTCGGCGTACTCACGGTCGGGGTCGCCGACGGGGGCCACGCGCTCCAAGACACGCGCGCGGTGCAGCCCCGCCGAGCGCGTCACCCCGCGGGCACGTTCGGCGTCGGCGGGCGTGACGAGGTGCTCGCCCTTGTCCTCGCAATGCGGACAGGTGTAGACGCGCGCATACGGCGCGTCCTCGCCCTTACGCCACAAGAAGGCCTCCGCCTGGACGGTCTTGCCGCATTTTTCGCAATTGGTCAGATACAGGGATTGCAGATGAGTCTCAAGACGTTCGTCCCCTTTGCGGGCAGCGGCCAGGTCCGCCAACGCGGCTTTGAGTTCGGCCTCTGTCGGCGCGGAGGCGGCCATCTCCACAAGAAAGCGCGTGATGGGATTGTTAGCCGCCACCAACACGCGATAGCCCGCGCGCGCCGCTTCGAGCACCAGGCGCGGCGAAAACCCGAACGGGTCCAGCAGCCAACTGCCCGTCGGGACGCGATTCGCCAGCCAGGCGGAGACCGTCCCTTCCTCCAAAACAGGCAGGAAACGGGATAACAGGCCCGGGTTGGCAGGCTGCGTGCCAGGGATGTACGGCTGAGGTTCCATCAGATATCAAGAGTATACTTTCCCCCAAGCAAAAAGCAAGCGGCGAAGAGTACCAAGAAAACCTTGACGCTCTTCGCCGCCTTACGGTTCGAATAGAAAACTTTATAATCGCCGCATCACGCAGACCTCGTAAGGCTGCAAGACCAGTCCGTTCAGCATGTCAGGCTCGGCGCGGTGGGTGGAGAACAACACCAGCCAGGTCCCGCCGCGCAGGTCCTGCGGCAGGTTCACGCGCGTGGGGCGATTCTTGAAGTTCAACGTCACCAACAGTGTCTCGCCCTCGCTGCGGCGCAGGTAGGACAGGTGATCCTGCGAGGCGCTGTCCACGGGGAGGAACGCGCCGCGCCGCAGGGCGGTGTATTCCTTGCGCAAATGCAACAACGCACGCGTGAGGTTGAGCACCGACTTGGAGTCCGCGCGTTGGTCCTCCACATTGCGTTGGACGTAATTGGGATGCACCGGCAGCCACGGCTTGACCGTCGAGAAGCCCGCGTTGGTTTCGGCATTCCACTGCATGGGCGAACGGCAACCGTCACGGCCCTTGTAGAACGGCCAATACAACTTGCCCGGCGGGTCGAGGATCTCGTCGCGCTTCAGGGAGATATCGCGCATGCCCAATTCCTCGCCGTAATAAAGGAAGGGCGTGCCGCGTTGGGTCAGCAGCAGGGCCATCATCACCTTGACACGCGCATCGTCCTCACCGAACCCGTGACGCGAAGCGGGGCGCGTCACGTCGTGATTGCTGAGCACGTAGGTCGGCCAGATGTTGTGTTCGCGGTCCACGCGCTCCCAATCGAGGATGCGGGCCAGCAGGCGCGCGGGATTGAAAGCCGTGTGGGTGAACTCGAAGTTGAAGGCGGCATGCAGGCGGTCCGCGCCGGAGTATTGGATGATCTTCTCGGGCGTCGAGATGAAGGTCTCGCCCACAGCGTAGCGCTCGGGGTAGGAATCCAGCAGGGCGCGCAACTCCTTCAATAACGGGACCAGCTCGGGGCGGTCGGTGTCGTAGATGTGTTTCTGGCGGTCGAAGGGACGGATACCCCAGGCCGAGGGATTGCTGCGGAACTGGTCGTCCTTGAAATAGACGTTGAACACATCCAGGCGGAAACCATCCACGCCGCGTTCGAGCCAGAAACGAACCACGTCGAGGATGGCCTGGCGCACCTCGGGGTTGCGCCAATTGACGTCGGGCTGCTCGGGCAGGAACATGTGATAGTAATACTGGCTGCGCTCGGGCACGAAGGTCCAGGCGGGGCCGCCGAAAACGGCCTGCCAGTTGTTGGGGATCTTGTCCTGCCAGATGTACCAATCGGCGCGTGGATTGTCGCGCGAGGATTTGGACTCCAGGAACCAGGCGTGCTGGTCGGAGGTGTGATTCAGCACCAGGTCGGCGATGACGTGGATGCCACGCTTGTGCGCCTCTTCGACCAGGCGGTCGAAGTCGGCCAGGCTGCCGAAGCGCGGGTCCACGTTGCAGTAGTCGCTGATGTCGTAGCCGAAGTCCTTGTCGGGGGTCGGGTAGAAGGGCGAGAGCCAGATGGCGTTCACGCCCAGGTCAGCCAGGTAATCCAGATGGTCGGTGATGCCAGGCAGGTCCCCGATGCCATCCTGATTGCCGTCGGCGAACGAACGCGGATAGATTTGGTATATGACGCCGTCGCGCCACCAGGTGAAATTGTCCATACTGCGATTGTACCTGAAATCACATCCGTGTTGAAATCGTTTCGATATACGCAGTCCCTTTTAAAAGTGTTACAATGCCCGTACCTAAGGTTTCACCCTTGCTAGCATAGGCAGATATGGCGTCTCCCAACGAACGCATCCTGGTCGTGGAAAACGACCCCGACATCAGCGACCTCATCGCCCGCCAGGCCCTCAAGCCTCTCGGGTACCAAGTGTCGATTGCCACGGAAGCCGCTTCCGCCATTCAGGAGGCGATTTTCTCCAGCCCGGACCTGGTCATCGCCAACCTGAATCTACCCGGCCTGAGCGCCAAGGACCTGTTGGTGGCTTTTTCGGCCCAGGGCATTACCGCGCCGCTGATCCTCGTGGCCGAAAAAGGCCAGGAAGCGGACGTGATCCAGTCCTTCCGCCTGGGCGCCAGCGACGTGCTCTTCTGGCCCGCCCGCGACGCGGAGGTGGTGACCGTGGTGGAGCGCGCCCTGCGCCAGACCCGCGAATCCCGCACGCGCCAGCAGCTGGACCAGAAGGTCAAGGGGATGAACGAGGAACTCCAGCGCAAGGTCCAGCAATTGACCACCATCCTGGGCATCGCCCGCGCGGTGGTCAACATCACCAGCCAGCGCCAGTTGTTCGACCGCATCCTGGAAGGCGCGCTGCAGGTGGCCGGGGCCGAGATCGGCTGGCTGATGCTGCGCGACGACAAGACCCGCCAGTTCCTGCTCACCGCCGACCGCAACCTGCCCGAGGGCTGGGCCAAGAAACGCAACCAGCCGCTGGACGACGGCATCAGTTCGTTGGTGGGACTTTCAGGCGAGACGCTCGTCATGCATGGTCCGCCCCTGCAAAAATTCAAAGTCGCCGCGCTGGGCAAGTCGGCGGCGGTTATTCCCATCAAAGTCCAGAATGAAGTCATCGGCCTGCTGATCGTGGTCCGCAGGTTCGACACCGAGATCGGCCGCGAGGAGCAGGCCCTGCTCGAAGCCGTTTCCGATTTTGCCTCCACCTCGCTGGTCAACGCACGCCTGTTCCGCGCCCTGGAACAATCGGCCGAGGCCGCCCGCGACAGCGAGAAACGCCAGAACCTGGCGCTGGAGAACATCCGCACAGCCGTGGCGAAGGAACTCCAGGCGGCGGGGTATCCGCTCAACCTGGTGCTGACCGAAATGCCCGGCACGCTCAATAACGAACAGAAGCAGGCGTTACGCTCCGTTCAGGAGGCTTTCAACCGCCTGGGTCGCGCTTCCGAGAAATCCGTCCCCCAGCCCAAGAATCCCGAAGCCTGACCTGCATGGCCAAACCCGACCTCCTTCTCCTGGTCCTCGACGACTCGCCCATCCTGCAACTGACCGGGCGTGCTTTACGTGCAGCCGGGTATGAGCTGGCCATCGTGCAGGATATCGAGTCGATGCAGAAGGCCCTGCAGGAATCCAGCCCGGCGCTGGTGCTGGTCGGGGAGAATTTTGCAGGCAAGAGCGGCCTCAAACTGGCCGAGAGCATGCTGGACCGCTTCCCCACCCTGCCCATCCTGCTCTTTGCCGAGCACGATACGACCGGGCTGGCCAAGGACGTACTGAGGATGGGACTGAGCGGCTACATCTATCCGCCCCTGCGTATGGAAGACATTGTGGAAGCGGTCAACCGCAGCATGGAACGCGCCCGCCACCTCGGCGACTGGCTGCGCCGTGAGGTCAAGATGACCACCGCCTCGCTGGAGAAGCGCGCCCAGTTGTCGGAGGCCGAGCGCAACCGCTACGAGACCATCTTCGCCAACACCCAGGATGGCGTCATCGTGCTGGACAACCGCCATCACATCGTGATCCTGAACCCCTCCATCCGCGAGACCTTCGGCCTGGGCGACCAGGACCTGAAGGGCAGGCCGCTGCTGGAGGTCATCACCCAGCCCGACGTCCGCGCCCTGATCGCCCGCTCGGCTGAGGGACCGGTCAAATACCACGAGATCACACTGGATAACGGCCAGGTGATGAACTCGCAGTTCACGCCCATCCCGGGCATCGGGTCCGCCATCACCATGCAGGACATTTCCTACCTCAAGGAACTGGACCGCATGAAGAGCGACTTCGTCCACACGGTCTCGCACGATCTGCGCTCCCCGCTGACAGCCCTGCTGGGCTACGCCGAGTTGATCGACCGCATCGGTCCGCTCAACGACCAGCAGAAGGAATTCCTGCACCGCATGCAGGCCAGCGTCCAGCACATCACCAGCCTGGTCAACGACCTGCTCGACCTGGAACGCATTGAGGCGGGTTTCGACACGCGTCGCGAGATGGTCTCCATCGAGGGCATCCTCAAGTTCACCCTCGATACTTTCGAAGGTCAGGCGGTTGCAAAGAAGATCGACCTCAAATGCGATGTGGCCCCCGGCATCCCGACCTTGCGCGCCAACCCCATCCGCATTCGCCAATTGCTCGACAACCTGGTGGGCAATGCCGTCAAATACACCCCGTCCGAGGGCAGGGTGCAGATCAACGTGGCCGCGCGCGACCAGCAGATCATCCTCGAAGTGACCGACACCGGCCCGGGCATCCCGCAGAGCGAGCAGACCCGCATCTTCGACAAGTTCTACCGCGCCACCAACGTCCCCGATGGGACTCAAGGCTCGGGCCTGGGCCTGGCCATCGTCAAATCCATCGTGGAAAATCACCACGGGCGCATCTGGGTGGAATCGGTGCAGGGAAAAGGTTCGTCTTTCTTTGTGGTGCTTCCCTCACAGGAATAAAAAAACGAGCCTGGAATCAAAAAATGCGGCCATTTGACCGCATTTTCGATTTAAAATGCCGACGCCGGGGGAGGACCCGGCGTCGGCTTTCGCCAAAGGAGGAGACAGTGAGGAGCATTTGGAGGTGTCTTTGTTCCGTCTCCACCCTTATGATACATCACTTGCCGAATCCTACATATTTCCAAATGTCACAGTTTACTCGTGATATTATTCACAATTTGAGGCTGGAGAGAAAATCCCTGGCGCAGGCGATCCCCTCCTCCACGCCGGGGTAGAAATTCACCCACAGGAGCGGATGTCGATTCCCCGTAATCATCTTCGAGACCTTGCGCCCCTCGCGAGCCAGGCAGAGCACAGGTTTCTCCATGGCCAGGGCATAGCCGATCTCGTAACCGACCCCGTGCGACGGCACGCTGACCTCGGCGATCAACGCGTCACAATCGCGGATCCAGGCGGTGTCGCGCTCGTAGACGAAGACAGGTTCGAGGACGGCTTCGTCCGTCACGCCGGGCTGGGCCAGCCCAAAGGTGGGAATCTCGTGGCCGTCCACGGCCAGGGCGGAGACAAAGGCCTGGTAAACGGATTCAAACTCCCGTCCACCGGTGATGGAGCAGGCGAAGTAGAGGTTCATTTGTGAGGCAAGCGGGAGAGGATGGAGCCGTCAGCCTTTTTACGCTGGACTTCCTGGCCGCCCCCGGTGCGCATGGTCTCCAACTCGGTGCTGAAACGCATCCAGTCATCCACAAGAAAGACGAAGTGCGGGGTTTTGTCTTTAAAGAAGAACGGCGAAAGGAAGAGGCGCAGGACGGTCTGCGAGATGGGGTAACCCGTCAACTCCACCACGACGGCGGTCTTGCGAGCCAGCGGCTCGATAATCTCCCGCCGCCAACTCGACACGCTTTTGGGCGGGAACAAGCCTTCCATGGTGGCGGAAGTGGCGCGGCGCAAGCGTTTATAGGAGATGTTCAAACGCAGGAAGGGCGTGACCAGCCGCAGGTGGTCGGGGTTGGGCTGCACGTAGGCGGACTTGCGCAGGGTGAAGAGAAACAGAGTGACAACCAACACGAACCCGCCCACGCTGGCCAGCGTCAGCCACTGCCAATCGTAGACGGGTTCGGGGTAGTACAGGTGGACGGCCCAAGCCAGGCCGAAGAGGCCCAACGCCAGCGCAAAGGTGGCGGGCCACCAACGGTCCATCATGCGGGTGTAGATCACCAGCGGGTAACGGCGGCCCGAACGCGCCATGCCTATTCCTCGTTGTCTTGGACGAAGGAACCCGCCTCGGGGATCTCTCCGCCGTTGAACTGGGTAAGCAATTTGCCGATGGCTTGTTCCAGGTGCTGGCCGCGCAGGCTGAAGGTGATGTCGCCACGGGTTTTCTCGATGATGCCGCGGGCCAGGTCGGTCTGACGGCGCAGGCCGTTGGTGATCGCGTCGGGATAATCGATGGTGACCAGCACCGAGTAGATATCGTCCATGATGCCCAACAGGCGTTCCGCTTCGGCGGAATAGCCGTGGCGCAGGATGTCGAGCGTGCGGCGGCGCAGTTCGCCCACCACCTCGGCCAGGCCGTTCAGGTAGGTGGCCTCGGCCACATTCAATTCCTGCGGCGTAACCAGCGGCTGGCCCTGGATCAGGGCACAAGTCACGTTGGCCTCGACGAATTCCTTGAGCGCATCCTGGGTGTACCCGGCGTAGAACAGGTCGGGGTAGTGTGCCAGGCTGGAGCGCAGGTCGTCGGCCAGGGCGCGCGCCTCGGACAGTTGAGTGGTCATCGTTTCGGTGTCGCTGCGATGCACGGCGCGGATGGACAACGAGCAGGCGCGGGTCAACTGGCGCGCGGTGGCCAGGGCCTTGTCGCGCGCGGCGGTGCGGGCGTCAAAGGTCTGGCGGATTTGTTCGGCGATGGTTTCGAGTTTTTGCACGGGATTACTCGGTGGTGGGAGGTTCAGGGGGATGCGGCGGGCGGAAGAGACTCTCGGCCAGCGACGAATTACCCGGCACGGTGATCTCTCCGAAGGCGGCCTCGTAACGGGCCACGTTCTCAGCCAGCGCGCGCAAAAACAGCTTGGCACTGAGCGGCGCCATCAACACGCGCGCCGTGACCTTGGCCTGGGTCTCGCCGGGCAGCAGGTGGGCAAAGTCGATCACCAGGTCTGCGGGAGAGTGCGAGATGCGCGCCAGGTTGGCGTAGACAGGCTCGAAGTCCGCGGGAATGACCAGGCTGGGCCCGGCCGGCGGTTTGGGCGGGGTGGTCATGGGCTGGGCCTAGAACGGGATGTCGTCTTCGGGCGGCATCTCGGCCATGCCCATGTCGCCGCCAGCCACGGGTCCGCTCTCGCCCTCGCCGCGGGAGGAGAGGAAGCGCACGGTGGAAGCCGTCACCTCGAAGGAGGCGCCCGCCGTCCCGTCCTGCTTGGACCAGATGCGGGGTCCGCCGGTGTTCTTGTCGGGCGTGAGGCGGCCTTCGATCAACACCTTGGCTCCCTTCCGCAGATATTGATTGCAGACCTCGGCTTGCTTCCCCCAGGCCGACACGCGGAACCAGATGGTCTCCTTCACTTGCTCGCCGTTCGAGGCTGTGTACTGGCGGTTGGTGGCGACCGAAAACGACGTGACCGCCTGGCCCGAAGGCGTGTAGCGCATCTCAGGGTCCTTGCCGACGTTGCCGACGATGATTAGGGTGTGGTACATGGGGGAAACTCCTCTCGTGTATAGGGAACGCCGCATTGCGCGGCGTTTTGGATTTTTACTATTGTACACTACTTCGATTGGCATGCGAACAATGCTCCGTAAGAAATGCGGCGGCGGGTTTGTCTGTGCGGTAATCAAACGGAGGTGCGATATGACAGAGAAACCTGATTTGCCGAAGCGCTATCACCCCGCCCTGGTGGGCCTGCACTGGTTCATGGCGCTCTTCATCCTGATGATGCTGGCCGTGGGCAGGCTGGTCTTCCCGTCCCTGAGCGGGGACCCAGCCAGGGAATCCATGATGGTGCGGACCCACATGTTCATTGGGATGTTTCTGCTGGTGCTGGTGATCGTGCGCTTCATCGTCCGCCTGCGGACCCCCAAGCCTGCGCCCGCCACGACGGGCAACGCCTTCCTCGATAAAGTGGGCGTGGCGACCCATTACCTGTTGTACTTCTTCATCTTCCAGATGGCGATGAGCGGAGTCGGGACGATGCTGGCCGCCCAGTTGACTCCCATCCTGTCGGGCAGCGTCATCGCGATTCCCAATGAGCTGATGCAGTTCCCACCCTACGCCGTCCACGGGCTGACGAGCTGGCTGCTGCTGGCCCTGCTGGCCCTGCACATCGGCGCGGCCTTCTTCCACCAGTTCATCCGCAAGGATAACTTGTTCGCCCGCATGTGGTTCGGCAAATAATCCTGCCATATCCCCCAAAGGTTCCATCGAAACGGTGGAACCTTTTTCGTTATCTGTTCGTCCCTCGTGAGCAAAACTTTATTGAGGTGTACGAACATGAATATCACCATTACCACCAAGCACATATTGATCGTTTTTGGCGTCCTGTTTTTGGCCGTGATTGCCTGCATGCCCGTTGCCATGGTCATGGCCTATCCTGCCGCCTCGTCGGAGGATGCGCCCGCCACCCAGGCGGCAGCCACTATCCAGGCGGTGTTGACCCAGTCGGCGGCGCAGCCCACAGCGCTGATCCCCTCGCCGACTCCCATCCCGCCGACCGCCGTCCCCGCCACCAGCACGCCCGTCTACACAGCCACCCCCGTCTCGTACTGTGACTGGGTCGAGTTCGTTAAAGACGTGACCATCCCAGACGGATCCACGTTCGCGCCGGGCGAGAGTTTCACCAAGATCTGGCGGTTGAAGAACCGCGGCACCTGCGCGTGGACTCCCGACTACAAGCTGGTCTTCACCAGCGGCTCCCAGATGAGCGGTCCGTCCGTCATCTCGCTGCCTGGCTACGTGGCCCCCGGCCAGACCGTGGATGTCTCCGTCACGTTGACGGCTCCCTCGGCGGGTCACTACACGGGCTACTGGATGTTGCGCAACCCCGCAGGCTCCCTGTTTGGGGCGGGCCCCAAGGCCGACACCGCCTTCTACGTGGACATTCTCTCAAAGGATACCCTGCCGCATGGCACGGTGACGGGCAACTTCTGTTACCCGAGCGAGTTCAACCCGCCGCTGATCCTGTACTTCGAGAACGCGGTCACGGGCGAGATCATCCAGTTCTCGATCCCCGAGAACCACCCGACCTTCAGCGTGCTGCTGCCTAATGGCACTTACTACGCCTACGCCTGGGCGCCCAACTACAACCTGGAAGGCGCCTACGTCAATCCTGACCGCACGATGAAGACTCTCATCGTCAAAGGCGGACAGACCACCAGCGGCATTGCCGTCTGCGACTGGGACGTTGTGCATCACGCGCGCGGACAGTAACGAAGAAAGAAGTGAAAGAAGAAAGAAGGGCAACTCTGATGAGTTGCCCTTCTTTTCATTTTGTCTGCGGTGGAATTACACCTCGAGCGTCAGCAGCGGAATCTCCATCTCCTGCGGGGTCAGGCCACCGTGATGACCGTAGAACTTCTGCTCGAACTTGTCTTTGACGAACCACCAGACCGCCTCGCCGCGATACGGCAGGATCACCAGGTTTCCGACCCGCGCGCGGAACTCGGGCGAGATCGTCGGACCAAAGTAGCCGTCCTCGATCAAGTCCTGCACCTTGACCACATCCGCTTTGCCTTCCAATCGCGTGGACAGGAAATGCTGCGCCTCATCGAGCAGATCGTCCTTGATGTGCAGGAACATGTCACGCGCCGAGCCGGCAGGCACAAGCAACTCTCCTTTTCGATTAGATCGAAAAAAACGCTCCACGCCTTTGAAGCGCGGATCAGTATTCAGGAAAATAGTCATCCGCGGGTCCACTTCGGAGGCGCCGTGGTCAGCTGTTAGCAGGAACAGGACGCGCTTCCCACTTTTGAACACACGCGCGAAGAAATTCTCCAGCACCAGCAGGAAGGTCTCGATCTCGGCTTCGGTCTGCGGCGCGGACGGTCCGTACTCGTGACAGATGCCGTCCACCTTGTCGAAGTAAAAGTGGAAATAGGCGGGCGAGGTCTGCTGCTCGATCTCCAACCCCAGGTTGACCAGCCCCTCGGGCAGGGTGCGGAAGGCGTGCAGGTCCGCGCCTTGCATCACCTGCAGGGAGTAAGTTGAGGGGGTGTAGTCGCGCAGACCAAAGACGTGCGAGCGCACACCCAGATTCGCCAACTCCTGGTAGAAGGTGCGAGTCGGATACAGTGTCGCGGGATCGACCTTGAACTTTTTGAGCGTATCGCGGACCGTGTCGCCCGCCCTGGAGAACAGCAGCGGCGCAATGATGCGGTCCAGGCTCGGCTCGTAGAGAAACCATTCGTACACGCCGCTCTCGCCCACAGGCAATCCCGTGTGGATGGTGGTGATGTGCGCCGCCGTGGTGGACGGGAACTGCGAGGTCAGTTTTTCGACGCGGCCATCGCGTGCAACCCGCTTAAGGAACGGCGCCTCTTGAAAGCGTTCGAAGAAACGCCAGCCGAATCCATCCACGAGGAACAATACCACCGCATCATATTGCTGCAACGCAAACGCATCGCGGATACGTTGCGGGATGCCCGCAAATCCGCCCGCGTCGTAGCGAGGCTTGACAAAGGATGGATTCAAGTTTGGCATCAGGCCTTTCCGAGGATCATGCGCGCCGCGCGGCGCCCGATCTCCACCGCGAAGTTCGTGCCGCGATCCCACGGGTAGACCTGGCTCATCGACGCAAAATACAGTCCTTCGATGGGCGTCTTCACGTCGGGGATGTTGACCGAATGATTCAACAGCGGCACGGGCTGGGCGTAATTGGTCTTGAACAGCCAGACTTTGTTGACCCATTCGCGCGTGAACTTCGGGTTGATCTTCTGGAGGGCGGGCAGATAAATCTCCAGCAACTGCTCGTCGCTCAACGAAAAATATTCGTGGCCCACCTCGAGATAATCGCCTGCATACACGATGTGGTCGCCGCCGAAATGCTCGGGCGAAACATAGTTCGTATGCTCCACCAACGCCAGCATTGGAAAGCCTGCCTCCTTCGGCAGGTTGAACCAATAGTAGCCATCCTCCGAAAGCTGATTCTTGAGCGAGAGCACCATCACCACCGCGCCCATCGACTTGAGGCCAAGCAGCCCTTTGAGGTAATCCTCGGGCAGGTCGGGACATAACTTGGCCAGCAGGTTCGGGGACGTGGTGACCAGTACACGGTCGAAAGTCTCGACCGAGCCCGCCGCGATCGACAACCCAGCCTGGTCCCGTTTAATAAATTTGACCTGGGCCCCCAGGCGGATGCCCACGCCCATGGCGCGCAGCTTCTCAGCAAACAGGTCCGCGAACTTTTGGAAGCCGCCCTCGAACGTGCCCAGGCGCGTGGTGCGCGCCTTGATGCGCGCCCACATCCAGGCCATGTTCACATCACGATAATACGGACCGAACTTACCGATCAGCAGCGGCTTCCACATCTTCTCGTAGACGTTCTTCCCCGCCCATTTCATCATCCACTCGTCGGCGGTGACCTGCTCCAGCGCGCGCCAGTTATTCGTCAGGCGCAGGTACAGGCCCACGAAGCCGAAGCGGATCTTGTCGAGACCGAAGCCCAGTCCAGGGAAGAGAATCGCCTTGAGGATCGAGTCGAATGGGTAGAACTTGCCCTTGTCGTACATCACGGTCAGCGGACGCGGGAACATGACCTTGTCGGAAAGTCCCAACTCGTTGATCAACCCCAGCATATGGCTGTCCGACTGGAACCAATGGTGATAGAACTTCTCCACCGACCAGTCCCAGTGCGGCTCTTTGAAGCCCGCAGCCAGCCCGCCCACGTAGTCTGCGGATTCAAAGATGGTCACGTCGTGCCCAGCGTTGCGCAGGTCATAGGCGGCCGCCATGCCGCCGTAGCCCGCACCGATGATGGCTATTTTCATATCACGTCCTTTGTAAGGGCGACCCGACGGGTGGCCTCTACGAATTAATTTTCAACTTCCGTGCGCAGCGAGTCGCTCCACTTGATGCCCTCGCGCGTCAGGTAATACGCACCCAACAAGGTAATGGGCAGCCAGAGCGCCACGTGCAGCACAAGCGTGTACCCTGCCGCCGTGGCCTGATCCACGCCATAGGCGGTCAACACGGCGATGCCTGGCGCGTCGAAGGTGCCGATATACCCAGGCGCCGACGGAATGGTCGTAGCCAGGTTGACGATACCGTTCATCAGCATCAACGCGAAGAAACTGACCTGAAACGGGAAGGCGTGCATCACAAACCAATACTTACCCGTCTCCAGCAGCCAGATGAGAACTGAGGTGAAGAAGACCATCAGCACGTTGAACGGAGAACGCAGCGAAGCCAGCCCGTCCAGGAATTTGTGCATGATTCCGCTGACCTTTTCCTGCATCCCTTTTGGCACGAAGCGCACGATGAACCAAGTCCCAAGGCGCGCCGTCACCTGCGGGAACATGGCCGCCAACAGGAAGACCACCAGCGCCCCGAGGAACACGCCCGTGCCGATCACCGCTACCTGCTGGATGTTGCCCACGAAGCCCGAAGACCCCGTCAGCTTGGCCAATTCGGACAAGTTGGCGAACACGAAGGCCAGCATCACCACGCCGTCGAAGATACGCTCGACGATGATGGTCGCCAGCGAGGCCGAGACAGGTACGCCCTCTTTGCGCTTCAGGATGACCGCCCGCAGCACCTCGCCTGCGCGCGCGGGATAGATATTATTGCCCATGTAACCGATGGTCGTGACGGGGAACATGATCTTTGTGGGAATCTTCTTGATCGGCCCCAACAGGTAATGCCAACGCCAGGCCCGAATCCACATGCCGATGAAATACACGCCGATGCCGGGGATCAGCCACCAGTAGTTGGCCGACTTGACCGTATCCCAAAACTGGTCCAGATGAAGGCCGCGCAGCGACAGCCAGACGAAGAAGATGCTGATCAGCACCCCAAACCAGAATTGCCATTTTTTCATGGGCGGGATTGTAACACGGCGGCGATATAATCCGTACATGGACCTCGACCAGCCCGCCCCGGACTTCGAACTGCCCGACCTCGATGGGCGTCCCCACCGCCTGAGCGACTACCGCGGACGGATCGTGGTGGTGGACTTCTGGTCGTGCGAGTGCCCCCACTCGGAGCGGACCGACCGCTCGCTGATGTCCACCTTTGTCCAATGGGACGACGAGGTGGTGCTGTTGACCGTCGCCGCGAATCGGAGCGAATCCGCCGAGGCGGTGGCAGAGGCTGCTAACACGCGCCGCCTGCCCAGGGTCCTGGTGGACGGGGAGCAGTCCGTTGCCAGTTTATATGAAGCGCAGACCACTCCGCACGCCTTTGTCATCGACCGGGAGGGCATCCTGCGCTATCGTGGCGCGGTGGATGATGTGGCCTTTCGACAGAAGACCCCGACCTGCTTTTACGTCGAGGCGGCAGTTGAGGCGCTGCTGGAGGGGCGGCGGCCCGAGGTACGGGAGACTCCCGCCTTCGGCTGCGTCATCGTGCGGGATATTTAGTGCTAGAATCGAACTGTGATCGATACTCAGGCTCGCATCAACCTGCTCAAGAAGATCCATCTGTTCCACGATTTTGCGGAGGAGCATCTGCGTGACATCGCGGATCGGTTCGTCGAGCATGAGTACGCCGAGAACCAGGTCATCTTCCGTCAAGGGGACAAGCCCGAAAGTTTCTACCTGATCACAAAGGGCAGGGTCAGCATCGTCCGCCGGAAGGACCACAAGGAGGAGATGCTGGCCACGCTGGTGACCAACGACTACTTCGGCGAGATGGCGCTGGTCTCGAACCGCTCGCGCTCGGCCACCGTTACGGCGCTCCAGCCGACCAACGTGCTGGCGCTTTCGATGGCGGACTTCCATGAGATCCTCAAGAAGAATCCCAAACTCAAATCCAACCTGGATATCACCATTCGCAGCCGCACCCTGGCGCGGTTGCTGCACTTCAAGTGGCTGCGACCCAACGAAGTGGTGTACTTCCTGGCGCGCAAACACGTCATCGTGTTGTACCAGTCGCTGATGGCGCCTGCACTGATGCTGCTCCTGCCGCTCGGGCTGGGAGCGTTTGCAATGTTGAGCACCATTTCGATCGTACCGCGTGTCCTGGCCATCATCACGCTGGTCGTGGACATCGCCTGGGCGGGCTGGCGCGCCCTGGACTGGAGCAACGACTACTACGTGGTGACCAACGAGCGCGTGGTCTGGCTCGAAAAAGTGGTCGGCATCTATGACAGCCGCCAGGAAGCGCCGCTCAGCACCATCCTCTCGGTGGGTGTGGAAACGGACATGTGGGGCCGCGTCCTCGATTACGGCAACGTGATCGTGCGCACCTTCGTGGGACAGATCCCCTTCAACCACGTCACCCAGCCAGCCCAGGCTGCGCGGGTAGTGGAGGAATACTGGAACCGCACCAAGCAGGTGGCGGTCAGCACGGAGAAGGAGGCCATGAAGAACGCCATCCGCACCCGTCTCGGCCTGCCCATCGAGAAGAAGCCCGAACCACCCCCACCTCCGCCCCCGCCTGTGGTCAAATCCCGCAATCTGTTCTTGCGGGCCATGGGTTCCAGCACGCTCAAACTGCGCTACGAGATGGGCGACACGGTCATCTACCGAAAACACTGGATGGTGCTCCTCGAACAGACCTGGCAGCCGCTGGCCTTCCTCCTCGTGCTGACGGTCTTCTGGATCAGCCATATCATCGGCGTGATCGCAGACCCGGCGCGCAATCTGTTCTGGTCGAGCACGGGCTTCGCCCCCGACACTCTCTTCCTGGCCATCCCGGTCGTGATGCTGCCCTTCATCGGCTGGCTGGTCTACCAGATCGTGGACTGGAGCAACGACATGTTCCAGGTGACCACCGACCAGATCATCGACATCGACCGAAAACCTTTCGGCCTGGAGGAGCGGCGCGCCGCTCAGTTGGAGAACATCCTCAGCACACAATACAAGCGCGAGGGTATCCTGAGCAACCTGTTCAACTACGGTACGGTCTTCATCACCGTGGGCGGGACGCAACTGGCCTTTGAGGACGTGATGGACCCCGCCACCGTCCAGTCGGATATCGACCGCCGACGCATGGCGCGCAAAGCCAGAACCGATGAGGCCAGGGTGGCCTCCGAACGCGACCGCATGGCCGAGTGGCTGGCCGCCTACCACAAAAACGCGGACGAGTTCCGCCGCGACTATGACAATAAGAACAAAAACGGGTAAAATCGGTGGACTTCCAGAGGTAAGAAGAAATGGCACTCCGAACTATCGTTACCCTTCCCGAACCTGTCCTGCGCCGCAAAGCGCGGCCCATTACCAAATTCGACGGCGATCTACAGACCCTGATCGATGACATGATCGAAACCATGCGCGAGGCGCCCGGGGTGGGGCTGGCCGCGCCGCAGGTCAACATCGGCGAGCGGCTGATCGTGGTCGAATACGGCGACGAGGTCGAAGACGAGAACGGCGAGGTCGTCGAACTTCCCAAGAAACTGTTTGCGGTGATCAATCCCGAGATCGTCAAGGCCTCCGAAGAGACCGAGATGGGCGTGGAGGGCTGCCTCTCCATCCCCGGGCTGGTCGGCGAAGTGGAACGCTTCTCGGCCATCCAGATCAAGGGGCTCAACCGCCACGGCAAGCCCGTCAAACTCAAAGCCGAGGGCTGGCTGGCGCGCATCTTTCAGCATGAGATCGACCACCTGAACGGCGTGCTCTTCCCCGACCGCGCCGTCAAGGTGTGGAAACCGACCGAACCGATACCGGTCGAGGCCGAGGGATAGCTGCTCCACGATTTGCCTGCTGTTGAACTGCAGGCAAAACGAAAATGTATCTCAAACACTTATCGCTGACCAACTTTAGAAACTTCACCCGCCTGGACGTAAGCCTGCCCCGGCGGGTTGTTGTGTTAACAGGCAACAACGCGCAGGGCAAGACCAGCGTGCTGGAGGCCATCTATTTTCTGGCAGCGTTCACTTCCTTTCAAACCCACACCGACCGGCAACTGGTCAACTTTCGAGCGGCGCGCGAATCGCTGGCGGTGACCCGCCTCGTCGCGGAATACGCGCGCGGCGGACGCAGCCATCGCATGGAGGTGCGCCTGATCCTTGAGCCGACCGGGGTCAACGGGCAGCGCCTGCGCAAGGAAATTTTGCTCGACGGCGTGAAGCGCTCGATGAGCGAGGTGATCGGCCACTTCAACGCGGTCATCTTCGTGCCGCAGATGTCGCAGATCATCGAGGGCGCGCCCGACGACCGCCGCCGTTATCTCAACCTGGCGCTGGCGCAGACCGTCCCTGCTTACGCGCGTGTGTTGAGCGAGTACAACCAGGCGCTCACACAACGCAACGCGCTGCTCAAGGCGTTGAGCGAACGCCCGGGCAACGGCGACCAACTGTCGGTGTGGGACGAAACGCTGGCCCGCCTCGGGGCGCAGATCATCCTGTGGCGCATCCAGGCTGTGCAGGAGATCGAGAAATTCGCGGCGCGAGTCCACTCGCAGTTGACGCGCGGAGCCGAGGTCCTGCGGCTGGCCTATGAGCCCGCCTACGATCCGCTGCCCAAACCGAGCGGACAACTCGGCCTGAAGATCGACACCGTGGTGGACCGCTCGGGTCTGGACCTGAAAATCATCGAGTCGGGATTCCGCGAACGGCTGATGCAGATCCGCGGCGAGGAGATTGCGCGCGGCGTGACGACCGTCGGCCCGCACCGCGACGAGTTGCGTTTCCTGGCCAACAACGTCGACCTGGGCGATTACGGCTCGCGCGGACAGGTGCGCACGACCTTGCTGGCGCTCAAGCTGGCCGAGGTGCAATGGATGAAGGAGCGCACGCAGGAGTGGCCCGTCATCCTGCTGGATGAGGTGATGGCCGAGCTCGACCTGCAGCGCCGCACCGACTTGCTGCAATATATCGGCGAGACCGAGCAGGTGTTGTTCACCACCACCGATACGAAATTGTTCTCGACGGAGTTCGTCGAAGCCGCCGAGATTTGGAAGGTTCACGATGGGACCGTGCAGGTCCAGAAAAAGGAGCAGCCATGACCGTCAAACATGCAGCCGATGTCGAGGCAAAGAACGTCGCCGCGGGCAGGGATACGACCATTCAGGTGCTTATTTCGGCGCAGGAGGGACCGAACTTCGCCATGCGCAAGTTCTCGATGAAGCCCGGCGGCGGGATGCCGCGTCACACCAACACGGTGGAGCACGAGCAATACGTCCTGCGCGGACAGGCCACCATCACCATCGGCGAGGAGACGCATCACGTCCAGGCTGGGGACGTGGTCTTCATTCCAGATGGTGTGATCCATTCTTATGAGAATACGGGCGAGGAGCCTTTTGAATTTCTGTGCCTGATCCCCAACAAGGAAGACAAGATCACGGTCGTCGATGAAGCGGC
>CAZGFR010000026.1:0-1133 GCA_964524485.1 uncultured Anaerolineaceae bacterium
TTTACTTCGCGTTGAACTTCTCGGCCACCACATCCCAGTTGACCACGTTCCACCAGGCGGTGACGTAATCCGCGCGGCGGTTCTGGTAATTGAGGTAGTAGGCGTGTTCCCACACGTCGATGCCGAGGACGGGGATCAGGCCGTCCGAGAGGGGCGAATCCTGGTTGGCCGTGGAGACCACCGCCAGTCCGCTGCCCTTCTTCACCAGCCAGGCCCAGCCCGAGCCGAAGCGTCCGTTGGCGGCCTTGGTGAATTCTTCCTTGAAAGCGTCGAAGGAATGGAAGGAGGCGTCAATGGCCTTGGCCAGTTCGCCCTTCGGCGCGCCGCCCGCCTTGGGGCCCATCACTTCCCAGAACAGGTTGTGGTTGAAGGTCCCGCCGCCGTGATTGCGCACCACGGTGCGCACCGCCTCGGGCACGGCATTCAGGTCGCCCAGCAGCGCTTCCAGCGACTTCCCCGCCAGCTCGGGCGTCTTTTCGACGGCGCCGTTCAGGTTGGTGATGTAGGCCTGGTGGTGCTTGGTGTGGTGGATCTCCATCGTGCGCGCGTCGATGTACGGTTCCAGCGCATCGTACGCGTATGCCAGCTTGGGCAGTTCGAATGCCATGTGAGTCTCTCCTTGAGTCGGATATTTATGATAAATATAATCAAAATTGTATCCCTTCAAGGAAGGCCTGTCAAGTAAATGGTACAAACTCTTATAATTCGCTTATACTCGGGCAAATCTACTCCGAATTAGGACCTGCCCTTATGCCCTCGCCCCGCCGCCGACTCCTCCTGCCCCTCGCCCTGGTGACCGCCATCCTGGCCGTCTCCACCGCCTCGATTCTGATCCGCTTCGCGCAAGCCGACGCGCCTTCGCTGGTCATCGCCGCGCTGCGCATCAGCTTTGCCAGCCTGGTGCTCGCGCCGATTGCGCTCCTCCGTCACCGCGATGAGCTATCCGCGCTGACCCGCCGCGAGTTGGGATTGGCGCTGCTCTCGGGCCTGTTCCTGGCGGTGCACTTCGCCACCTGGATCTCCTCGCTCGAGTACACCACCGTGGCCAGCTCGGTGATCTTCGTCAGCACGGGCCCGTTGTGGGTGGCGCTGGTCTCGCCGCTGCTGCTCAAGGAACACCTGAACCGCTCTGC
>CAZGFR010000026.1:1233-3292 GCA_964524485.1 uncultured Anaerolineaceae bacterium
GTCATCATGTTCGCCGTGGGTCAGTCCCCGCTGGGATACCAACCCGTGACCTATTTGTGGATCCTGGCGCTGGCGCTCGTCCCGCAGTTGATCGGCCACTCGACCTATAACTGGGCCCTGCGCTATCTGCCCGCCTCGATGGTGGCCACCGCCAACCTGGGCGAGCCCATCGGCTCGGCCATCCTGGCCATGTTCATCCTGGGCGAGAAACCGACTGGCTTTACAATGGTCGGCGGTATTTTGATCCTGGCTGGCATTTACCTGGCTTCAAGGAATAGCGAATGACCCCGCTCACCGCCCGTACCCAAACGATCGTGTCCTTTCTTTTTCCACATTCAGCCGCAGACGTGGAACAATTCCTTGCTGAGGAGTGCGGACAGAACCTGCCTTTCTGCGAGAACAGCACGCCCGAGTCGCTGGAACGGATTCGATTTGCCGTGTTGAAGATCGGCAACGGCGACTGGACGAAATTCGGACAGGCTCTTGACCTCGCCAAACGCGACTGGCGCGACGTGCTCATGTGGGCGGAATTTGCCAACGACCTCGACGCCCACCAGAAATGGGCCGACCAACTCCTGGCCGACCGATGATCGTGATCCTGATGGGCGTGGCGGGCTCGGGCAAGACCACCCTCGGGCGGGCTTTGTCCGAGCGGCTGGGCTGGCCCTTCTTCGACGCGGACGATTTCCATTCGGATGCCAACCGCGCCAAGATGGCGGCGGGCATCCCGTTAAACGATGCCGACCGCGCGGGCTGGCTGGCTTCCTTGCGCGAGTTGTTGACCAGCAATGTGGAGGCAGGACAGTCGCTGGTGCTGGCGTGTTCTGCCTTGAAAGAGACCTATCGTCAGACCTTGCAAGTCGATAACCAGACTCAATTCATCTACCTCAAAGGCACGTACGAACAGATCAGGTCACGGCTGGAAGGTCGGCACGGACATTACATGAAGCCCGCCATGCTTGACAGTCAGTTCGAGATCCTTGAAGAACCCGCGCAAGCCATCGTAGTTGATATTACAATGGAACCGTCCTTCATCGTTGACACCCTCCTCAAGGAATTACACCTCATGGAAATTAAACTTCCCTCTCACATCTTTCTCGACGAACACCAGATCCCCTACACGCGCAAGTCCTTCCCCAACACCACCGAAAAGGGAGCCGCCAACGTAGCCCGCGCCCTGGGTTTCTCCGAGCGGCAGGCCGTCAAGACCCTCATCTTCCAGGTGGACACGGGCGAGCGGGTGCTGGTCATGCTGGGCGGCGACCAGAACGCCATCTCGGGCAACCTCAAGAAGGCCATCGGCTCGCGCAACATTCAGATGGCCGCGCCCGAAGTGGTCAAGGAGACCACGGGCTACATCATTGGCTCGATCCCGCCCTTCTGCTGGCAGCCCGAGGGATTCCGCACCTTCCTCGAAGCCAGCCTGGTGGATGAACCGATCCTCGGCGTCGGCGCGGGACAATGGGGCGAGGAGATCTTCATCACGCCCGAGAACCTGGTCAAGGCCTGCAATGCCATCGTGGTCAATCTGACCGACCGCGAGAAACCTGTCATCTGATGTCATTGCGAGCCGCCGATGCTCTTTCGGCGGCGAAGCAATCTCATGGTAATAGTGAGTACGAGATTGCTTCGCTCGCTACCGCTCGCTCACCATGACGAAAGGAAAAATCATGCCCAAAGTTGAAACCTCCACTCCACCCAACACCCCGACCCCCATCGGACCCTACAACCACATCGCCAAAGTGGGATCGTTCATCACCATCGGCGGGACGGCAGGCGTGGACCCGTCCACGGGCAAGCTGGCAGGAGATAGTGCCTACGCGCAAGCCAAGCAAATTCTTACCTCCTTCCACGTCATGCTCGAATCAGTCGGTTCGGACCTGGGGCATGTGGTCCACATTAATGTCTTTCTCAAAGAGATGAAAGACTTCGAAGAAATGAATCGCGCTTACGTCGAGATGATGGGCGACCACCGTCCCGCGCGGACGGTCATCGGCGTGAACGAACTGCCCAAACCAGGCGTATTGCTGACGATGAATTTGACGGCTGTGACAAGAGA
>CAZGFR010000026.1:3392-36433 GCA_964524485.1 uncultured Anaerolineaceae bacterium
AACTGCCCAAACCAGGCGTATTGCTGACGATGAATTTGACGGCTGTGACAAGAGAGTAAAGCTGGTTTTCAAGAAAGGGGTAGAAAGATGAAACAAACAGTGAAGAAATGGGCTAATGGTGCGTCAAAACTTCTGCTGCTCATCATCCTTACCACGGTATTTTTTGGTCTGGTGGAGACCAGACAATATTCCGCCTATGCTGTATGTCGAAATGTTGCAATGAATGTTAAGGGCTATGCAATCTGGGAGCATAAGCGCACTTATCAATTTGTGTTTCAATCCTGGGTCGTCTTTTCAGATGGGTACAACGATCTAACTTGTTATGCCAGCGGAATTGGACCTTTCTGGGTTATAAACGGCTACTCACAAACACTTGTTGCCTGTTTATCTGCACTTTCAGATAATCCAGATGGCTACTGTCCTGAAGGACATTTCGGGGTAAGCCCATAGACAAAAAAGCACAACCGCCCTCGTTGAGGGCGGTTGTGCTTTAAATATGTCATTGCGAGCCGCCGTTCTCTGGCGGCGTGGCAACCTTCTGCTAACCAGGAAATATGAGGTTTCTTCGGGATTTCGGCGCTGTCGCGATCTATTCTATCGGCTATACAGATAATTCAAATCGCGGATGCGACTCAGCAACTCATCGCTCAGGTCGCCATCGCGCATACGCCATTCCCAGTTGCCGCCCAGGCGGCTGGGGAAGTTCATGCGCGCCTCGCCGCCCAGGTTGAGGAAATCCTGCATGGGGGCGACGGCGAAGACCGCCGCCGAAGACCAGATCGCGCGGATCAGGTCCCAGGCAAAATTGCTGCCGTCCACGCCGAGGTAGCGGCGGGCAAAATCCCGTTCCTGCTCGGGCGCGGACTCGTACCAGCCGCGGGTCGTGTTATTGTCGTGCGTACCCGTGTAGGCCACGCAGTTCGTGACGTAATGATGCGGCAGGAAGGGATTGTCTGGCCCAGAGAAACCAAATTGCAGGATCTTCATGCCAGGCAGGTTGTAACGCTCGCGCAGTTCCACCACGTCGGCGGTGATCACGCCCAGGTCCTCGGCGATGATCGGCAGGTCCTCGGTGCCAAGATGCTCCTTCAGGTCGGCCATCAGCGCATCGAACAGGTCCGCGCCAGGGCCAGGCACCCAACGTCCAAACTCGGCCGTCGCGTTGCCCGCGGGAATCTCCCAATAACCCGCAAACCCACGGAAGTGATCCAGGCGGACGATATCCACCAGCTTGAGGGTGGCGCGCATGCGCTCGATCCACCAGGCATATCCGCTGGCCTTGTGGACCTCCCACTTGTAAAGCGGATTGCCCCACAACTGCCCCGTGGCGGAGAAAACGTCCGGGGGGACGCCCGCCACCACGGTCGGCTTGCCCGCCTCGTCGAGGTGGAACAGGTCGGGGTGAGACCATACGTCGGATGAGTCGTACGCCACGAAGATGGGGATGTCTCCGATGACCTGGATTCCGCGCTGATGGGCATAGGACAGCACGTTATTCCACTGGCGATAGAAAAGGAATTGATAGAAGACGTGCCGCGCGATAACTTCGCCGTGAGTCTTGCGCGCCTCGGCCAGAGCTTTGGGATCGCGCTGGCGCAACGGCTCGGGCCAACCATCCCAGGAACCGCCGCCGTGGGCCTCCTTGAGAGCCATGAACAGGGCAAAGTCGTCGAGCCAGGCGGCGTTTTCGGCGCGGAAGGTGGACAGCGCCTCGCGCAGCCCCGCTGTGGATTCCGCCGCGAAGCGGTCATAGGCGCGGCCCAGCAGGGACAGTTTCCACGGGATGAACAAGCCGAAGTCCACGCAGGTTTCGTCGAAGGCAGGCTTGTCGTGCAGGTCTTCGGGGGTGAGCAGGCCGTCGCCGATCAGCTCGTCGGGGCTGATCAGGTACGGGTTCCCCGCAAAGGCGGAGAAACACTGGTAGGGTGAGTCGCCGTAACCCGTCGGCCCGAGCGGCAGGACCTGCCACAGGTTGCAGGCCGAATCGGCCAGGAAGTCGATGAAGCGATAGGCCTGGGGGCCAATGTCGCCGATACCGTAGGGACCAGGCAGGCTGGAGGGATGCAGGAGGATGCCAGAGACGCGTTTAAAAGTCATAGGTTATGAAACGGGATTGGGTTTGGTTTCCAGAACGAGGGATTGATACAACTCGAAATACTGCTTGGCCGAATTGACCCACGAGAAGTCTTTGGCCATGCCCGCCAACTGCATGTCGGCCCAAGCCTCGCGGTCAGAGAAGCGCTTGAGCGCCTTGCGCAGCGCGTTGGAAAAAGCCAGCGGATTGGCCTTCTCGAACAGGAAGCCCGCATCGGGCGTGACCGTGTCGCGCAATCCGCCTGTGGCGCGAACCAGCGGCACGCAGCCATACCGCATGGCGATCATCTGCGAGAGGCCGCAGGGCTCATAGCGCGAGGGCATCAGGAACAGGTCCGCGCCCGCGTAGATCTGACGGGCCAGCTGCGCGTCGAAGCGCGTCTCGATGCGGATGCGGTCAGGCTGGGAGGCCTGCAGCGCCCGCGCGGATTCCTCCAGCACGGGGTCGCCCGTCCCGAGGATGACCAATTGGAAATCGCGCTTCTTGAAGGAGGCCAGCGCTTTGATGGCGATGTCCACGCCCTTCTGCACGTCCATGCGCGTGACCATCGCCAGCAGCGGCACATCCGCATCGACGGGCAATCCCAGGCGGGTTTGCAGCGCGGACTTATTGGGTGCGCGGTCGGCCAGGGTCAGGCGCGAGAAAGGCGACTCGAGCGCGGCGTCGTCGGTCGGATTGTACGACGCCATGTCGATGCCGTTCAGGATGCCGTGCAAACTGGAACGGCGCGTGGCAAGAAAATCATACAGGCCGCAGCCGAATTCTTCGCCGAGGATTTCCTCGCCATAGCCAGGCGAGACAGGCGTGATGACGTCCGCCGCCCACAGCCCAAGCGGCAGCGGCAACACGCGCGCCCACTCGGGCAGGTCGGTCTGCGCCAGTGGGATTCCGTATAGTTTCAGCAGCTCGGAGATGTCGGGGCCCATGAACGGCAGGTTATGCAGAGTCAGCATGGAAGCCACGCGGCGCGAGCCTTCCTCCCAGCGGCGGGTCAGGTTGACGTAAGCCGCCAGCGCCGTGTGCCAGTCGTTGACGTGCAGCACGTCCACGTCCCAGCCAATCTGACGCGGCAACTCCACCGCGGCCAGCGAGAAGAAGAGGTATTTCTCGGCGTCCAACTCGGCCTTGAGCGAATAGACCGAGCCGCTATTACGGATGGGGTCGCCCGAGATGAAGTAGACGGGCATCCCGTCCAGCACGCTCTCGAAGACCTCCACCTGGACCTCGGAGTCGCCCCGCTTCAACGGGAAGACGGCCAGCGGCCGCAGCGGGTCGGCCCGCACCGCCGAATGCATCGGCAGGACCAGGCGCAAGTCCAGTTTGGTCTCGCCCGTGATCTCGTGCGTCAGCGCGCGGATGGCGCGCGGCAACGCGCCAGAAACGTCGCCCAGACCGCCAACCTTGATGAACGGGTCGGCTTCCGCGGCCAGGAAAAGTACATTGATGGTGTCAGGCATGAGGTTATTGTACAACGAATCGGGTGTTACTCGATCACCACGCCGTCGAGGTTTTCCTCAGGCTTGGGGTATTCCATTTTGAGGCCCTTGAGCGTGTCCACCAAAATCGTGGAGATGACCAGGTCGCGATACCACTTGCGATTGGCAGGGATCACGTACCAGGGTGCATACTCGGTGCTGGTCTTATTGAGCGCATCTTCGTAGGCTTGCATGTACTGACTCCACAACTTGCGCTCCTCCAGGTCGCCCAGGCGGAACTTCCAGATCTTGGTCGGGTCGTCGAGACGGGCTTGCAGGCGCTCCTTCTGCTCATCGAGATCGATGTGCAGGAAGAACTTCAGGATGGTCGTCCCGCTCTCGGCCAGCAGGCGCTCGAAATCGTTGATCTGGTCGTAGCGCTTCTTCCAGACCTCTTCAGGGGCGTATCCGTGCACGCGCACCACCAGCACGTCCTCGTAATGGCTGCGGTTGAAGATGACCATCTCGCCCGCGCCTGGCGCCACCTTGTGGACGCGCCACAGGAAATCGTGCGCCAGTTCTTCGGCGGTCGGGACCTTGAAGCTGGCCACCTTCACCCCTTGCGGATTCACCCCGTCGAACACGCGGCGGATGGTGCCGTCCTTGCCGCCCGTGTCCATGGCCTGCAAGACGATCAGCACCTTGTGCTTCTGCTCGGCGTACAGCAATTCCTGCAAGACCTGCAATTCTGCATTCAATTTGGATAAAGCCTTCAGGCCTTTTTCCTTGTCTCCCTTGAAGGCCTTATCATCGTTTGGGTCGAATTTGCTCAAGTCGATCTTCTTGCCGGGTTCCACGCGATAACGTTTCATTGCACTCTCCTCTTCTCCTTGTAGCAAAAAAGGGCGGACACAAGATCCGCCCTTTTTTAGGGGAGCCTGATGGGTTTCGAACCCACAACATCCACATCCACAGTGTGGCGCTCTGCCATTGAGCTACAGGCTCCATACCACAAGCGGACGATATTTTATCACAGATTAGTGGAGCATCAAGACTTAGCCCAGAACCTTGCGGACAGCTTCCGCCGCTTCGGCGCGCGTGACGATCACCTGCTCGCCGTTTAAGAGATTCTTCACCGCCACCAGGCCTTTTTCCGCTTCGTCGGGCCCCACGGTGACGACGACCCGCATCCTCATCTTGTCCGCGTACTTGAACTGTTTGGGCAGTTTGGCAGGCTCGGGAAAGGTGATCACGTTCAAGCCCGCGGCGCGCAACTCGGAGGCCAGCGCATACGAGGTCATCCACAGTGTTTCGTCGAAGACCGTCACCAGCACGGACGAAGGCGTCGGGTCGAAATCAGGCAGCAGGCCTGCCTCCTTGAGGACGATGCCGATGACCACGTCACCCATCGCGAAGCCCACGCCCGAAAGCGGCTGCCCGCCCACGTCAGCCAGCAGGTTGTCGTAGCGGCCGCCGCCCAGGATGGCGCGGCGCACGCCGCCCGTCTGATCGAAGGCTTCGAAGACGGTGCCCGTGTAGTACAGCAATCCGCGCATGATGTTCGGGTCGAATTTGACATAATCCTTCACACCCAGCGCTTCGAGCGCGGCAAACAGGCGCGTCAGTTCCTCGCTTTTCTGCCACAGGTCGAAGTCGGTCAGCAGGGACTTGAGTCCGTCCAATTGAGCCTGGCCCAGGCCGAGGTCGAGGGCGTTGGCATCCCACTGGGACGGGTCCATCTTCGAGCGGCGGTCCACCAGGTTGGAGACGTCCAGCCGCTTCTCGGGGACGATGCCCAACGCGTCGAACTGGGAATCCATCAGGCGGCGGTTGTTTACGAAAATGGTCGCCCGCTGAGGGTCCAGGCCGACGGAGCGCAGGAAGGTGGCGGCGATCGCCAGCAGTTCGGCATCCGCTTCGGGCGAGTTGACTCCCAGCATGTCGATGTTCCACTGGAAGAACTCGCGCGAGCGTCCCTTCTGCGGCTGCTCGTAGCGCCAGAACGGGCCAAAGGACCACCAGCGCACAGGGAAGGTGAGCGAACCCTGACGGGCGGCGATCATGCGCGCCAATGACGGGGTCAACTCGGGGCGCAGGGTGACCTCGTCCCCGCCCCGATCGGCGAAGACGAAGGACTGCTTCTTGACCAACTCTTCGCCCGATTTGGCGGCATACAGGTCAAGCGTCTCCAGGAAGGGGCCATCCCACTCCTGGTAGCCGAACGCCTGCGAAGCCGCGCGGGCCTTCGCATACAGATAATTTCGCAAGGCCATTTCTTCGGGATAGAAATCGCGTGCGCCTTTGACGGTTTGGATGCTGGGTTTCATGATGGACTCCGTGAAAAAACTGTTCGAATTGTAGCATATTCCGCTGTTTGCATGACAAACGGCCCAAGGAGTAAGGAATAAACGCACTGGCGACTTATTGTGAAAAATAGTACAAGTTATATAGAAAACATCCATTTCATAAGGAGAGCGATTCCATGGATCCGTTGGATGAATTGAAGCTCGAACTTCAAAAAATTCCCTGGTTCCGAGAGCTGCAGATCAAGCACCTGGACATGATCGCAGGCATCACTCAACTGCGCACCGTCAAGTCGGGCGAGGTCCTGTTCCGCGAAGGGGATCGGGCCGAGTACATCTACATCGTCCTGTCGGGGCGCATCGCGTTGGATATGGCCGTCCCGCCGCGCGGCAAGACCCGCTTCCACACCGCCGACACCTGGGAGGTCATCGGCTGGTCGAGCGCCACGCCCGTCGTGCATCAGCGCACTGCCAGCGCCACCGCCGTGGTGGACAGCCGCCTGGCCATGATCGACTCGACCAAACTGCGCGAGCTGTGCGACCAGGATCACGACCTGGGTTATCTCGTGATGCGCCGCCTGGCCAACATCGTGGCCAGCCGCCTGATGAGCAGCCGCCTGCAGTTATTGGATATGTTTGCCGAACCGGAGACCAAAAATGCCAAGTGATCGCAGCCCTGAAATCGGAAGCACCGTTTCCATTCAGAAACACATCTTCAACGCGCTTCTCGAAAAGCTAAAATCGCAGGGATACGAGATCGTCGGCCCGCACGTGGAGAACGAGACCCTTGTGTATGCGCCGATCCAGAAACTCGAAGACCTGCCGCGCGGCTACGTGACCGAACAGGAGGCGGGTTCCTTCCGCCTGGTGTATACGGGCCACACGCGTTACTTCGACATCATCCCGGGCGCGCAATCCTGGAAGCAATTCCTCTTCCCGTCCCACGCCGACCTGTTCACTCTTCGCAAGGGAAGTAACGGCTGGGAAATGGAAACGCCCAAGCCGACTGCCCCCGCTTACGCCTTCATCGGCGTCCGCGGCTGTGAGCTGGCCGCCATCCAAATCCAGGACAACGCCTTCCTGCGCAGCGATTTCACGGACCCGATCTACCGTACCGCACGCGAGAAGGCGTTCATTCTTGCCGTCAACTGCATGCACCCAGCAGGGACCTGCTTCTGCGCCTCGATGGGAACCGGTCCGCGCGTGGAAGGCGATGCCGACCTGACCCTGACCGAACTGGAAGACGTCTTCCTGCTCAACGTCGGCTCGGAGCTCGGACGCAACATCCTCTCTGGCCTGCCGTACGAATCGGCCAGCGCCTTCGTGCTGAATGCCGCCAACCGCGGCCTGGAGCGCGCCACCCTGCAGATGGGCCGCAGTATGGACACCAGCGACCTGCCAGACCTGATCCTCAATAACCTTGACCATCCGCACTGGCGCGCCATCGGCGAACGCTGCCTCTCGTGCGCCAACTGCACCCAGGTCTGCCCGACCTGCTTCTGCTGGGACGCCACAGACACCCTCAGCCTCGACGGCAGCCAGACCCGCCGCGAGCGCGTGTGGGATTCGTGCTTCAACCCTGGCTATTCCTACCAGGCAGGCGGAAACACCCGCCCCACCATCCACTCGCGTTATCGCCAGTGGATGTCGCACAAGCTCGGCACATGGAAGGTCCAGTACGGGACGTTCGGCTGCACGGGCTGCGGCCGCTGCATCACCTGGTGCCCCGCCGCCATCGATATCACGGTAGAAGTCGCCGACCTGCGCAAGGAGATCCGCTGATGGCTACCCACGTTCACGCGCATTCCCCCGCCTCCCCCACCGAGCGCCTGCTCGAACCCGTCTGGGCGGAGATCACCGGCATCACCCCCGAGGCGGAAGGTATCTCCACTTATTGGCTCAAGTTCACCGACCCCGCCGTGGCCGCCGCCTACACCTTCGAGCCCGGACAGTTCAACATGATCTATCTGCCTGGTTATGGAGAGGCCGCCATCTCGATCAGTTCCAACCCCGCCGATCCGAGCCTGGTCGGCCACACCATCCGCTTCGTGGGCAACGTCACCCGCGCCATCAGCCGCCTGAAAGTGGGCGACGTGGTGGGCATCCGCGGACCGTTCGGCTCCTGCTGGCCGATGAAGGAAATGGAAGGCCATGACGTGATCATCGCCTGCGGCGGTATCGGACTGCCACCCCTGCGTCCCGCGATCTATCACATCATGAACAACCGCGAGAAGTTCGGCAAGGTCTACCTGCTGTATGGCGCTCGCACTCCCAAGGACCTGCTCTACCCAACCGAGTTCGAGGAATGGGAACGGGCAGGCATCCAGGTGCAGGTCACCGTGGACCGCGCCGATGAAGACTGGCAGGGACAGGTCGGCGTGGTGCCAATGCTGTTCTACCGCTTCCGCATGGACGCGCCCAACAGCGTGGTGCTCACCTGTGGTCCCGAGATCATGATCCGCTTCGTGGTGTATGAAGGCCTTGCCCGCCGCGTCCCCGCCGAGCAGATCTACGTCTCGCTCGAACGCAACATGAAATGCGGCCAGGGCTCGTGCGGTCACTGCCAGCTTGGCCCGTATTTCATCTGCAAGGACGGCGCCGTCTTCCGCTTTGACGCGTTACAGCCCTACTTCAACGTGGAGGAGTTCTAATGACTCACCATAAACCCACCCTCGCCGTTTATAAATTCTCCTCCTGCGACGGATGTCAGCTCTCCATCCTGAACATGGAGGATGAACTGCTCGACATTGCCGGCGCCCTCGACATTGCCTACTTCCTCGAAGCCACCCGCGCCGAACGCCCGGGTCCGTACGACATCGCCATCGTGGAAGGTTCGATCACCACCCCGCACGAAGCCGAGCGGATCCGCGAGATTCGCCGCCAATCGAAGGTGTTGATCGCGCTGGGCACTTGCGCCACCGCAGGCGGAATCCAGTCTCTGCGCAACTTCACCGATGCAAATGCCTACGCCAGCACCGTCTACGATCATCCCGAATTCCTGCACTACCTCGACACCGCCACGCCCATCGCCGAGCACGTGCCCGTGGACATGGAGTTGTGGGGCTGCCCCGTCAACAAGGGTCAGGTGCTGGAGGTCATCAGCGCGCTGCTCAACAACCGCCGACCCAACCTGCCCGCCTACAGCGTGTGCCTGGAATGCAAACGCCGCGGCGCCATCTGCGTGCTGGTCGACAAGGGCATCCCGTGCATCGGTCCCGCCACCCAGGCGGGATGCGGCGCGATCTGCCCCGCCAACGGACGCGGATGCTACGGCTGCTTCGGCCCGACCCGCTCCACCAACCTCGACTCGCTCACCAACATCCTGACCAAACTCGAACGCACCCCGGGCGAGACCGTACGCCTGTTCCGCGGCATCAGCGGGTACGCGCCCGCCTTCCGCGAGACTGCGGATGTGCTCCTCAAGGAGGCCAAATGAAAAACATCGAAGTCCCCGCCCTGGCCCGCGTGGAAGGCGAAGGCGGCCTGTTCATCGGCCTGCAAGATGGCAAGGCTGTGGAGATCCGCCTCGATATCTACGAACCGCCGCGCTTCTTTGAAGGCTTCCTGGTCGGCCGCTTCCTGCAGGAAGTTCCCGACATCACCGCCCGCATCTGCGGCATCTGTCCCGTGGCCTATCAGATGAGCTCCGTCTACGCGCTCGAACGCGCCCTGGGCGTGACCATCCATCCGCAGGCGCGCCTGCTGCGCCGCCTGATGTACTGCGGCGAATACATCGAAAGCCATGCCCTGCATATTTACCTGCTGCAGGCCCCCGACATGCTGGGAGTCCAGTCGGCGCTGGAACTGGCCGCCACGGCGCCCGACGTCGTCAAGAACGCCCTGCGCCTGAAGAAGATCGGCAATAACCTGCTCAAGGCCATCGGCGGACGTTCCGTGCACCCCGTCAGCGTGTGCGTGGGCGGCTTCTACCGCTGGCCCAAGGCCGCCGAGCTCAAGGCCCTGCTGCCTGACCTGGAATGGGGCCTGGCCGCTTCGATCGAATGCGCCAAGTGGGCTGCCACGCTGCCCTATCCCGACCTGGAGATCGACTACGAGTTCGTGGCGCTGCACCATCCCAACGAATACGGCGTCATCGAAGGCGAGGTACTCTCGTCCAAGGGCCGCGTGCTGACCATCCCCGAGTACGAGAACGGCTACATCGAGGAACACGTCAAGCACTCGAACGCGCTGCACAGCCACACCGTGGATGGCAGCACCTACCTGGTCGGTCCGCTGGCGCGCCTGAACTTGAACAACCAGCAGTTGTCCCCCGCCGCCAAGCAGGCGCTCAAGGACACGGGCATCGAGCTGCCGCTCAAGAATCCTTACAAGTCGCTGCTGGCGCGCGCCATCGAGCTGGTCCATTTTTACGAAGAGGCCATCCAACTGGTCAACTCGTACAAGCCCGAAGGCCGCTCTTACGTGTCGCTGAAACTGAAAGCGGGCGAAGGCACGGGCGCCACCGAGGCTCCGCGCGGATTGCTCTATCACCGCTACAAGATCGACGATCAGGGCCTGGTCACGTTCGCCAAGATCACGCCGCCCACCGCGCAGAACCTGCCGCGCATCGAAGCGGACCTGTTCGCGCTAGCGCCCAAGATCGTGGAGATGCCGCACGAAGAGGCCACGCTGACCGCCGAGCACCTGGTCCGCGCGTATGACCCGTGCATCTCGTGCGCCACGCACTTCCTCAAGCTGAAAGTCGAAAACATATAGTGCAAATCAGGAGCCAGCCATCCAATAGATGACTGGCTCTTTGGTAGAATTTCAGCATGAGCAAAGTGACCATCATCGGCATCGGTCAGAGTTTTCGCGGCGACGACGCTGCGGGGCTGGAAGCCGTCCGTCGATGGCGGGAAGAATTCAACGAAACGGCCAGCAGGCCCGAGGTCCAGGTGGAGGTTTGTGAGCTGCCTGGCGTGGGTCTGCTGGATTTGTTTGAGGGGGCGGAGTCCGTCCTGTTGGTGGATGCCGTCCAAAGCGGCGCGCGAGTCGGAACCTTGCACCGCATCGGCCCCAAAGAGCTGATCGCCTTTTCAGTGGACTCCAACTCCGCCCACGGCTGGGGCGTGGCCGAGACTTTGGGCCTGGCCCGCCAACTCGGGCTGACCCTGCCCCCCATCCACCTGATCGGCATCGAGGCGGGGCAAATGGAAATTGGCGCGGGCCTCAGCCCCGAGGTCGAGGCGGCGCTGCCCGCTGCCTGCGCGTGGATCGAAGATTTCGCGCGGGAAAAACTACGATAGGTTTTGAGACTCCCCCGCCCGTAAAATCCCAGTCTACAGAAAGCAATTCCAAAATTCAGCACTTGAATTTTGGAATTGTCCCGTTTATAATCCAATCACACTCAGAACAGGAGAGACCCATGCAAATCAATTACCAAGAAACCAGCAAGGATTTACTTACACGCATCGACATTCACGAAAAGTACGGCTCGGCCAATATCGACCTCTGGACCAACGACCTGCTCAAACCGCAGGCGGGCATGAACATCCTCGATGTAGGCTGCGGCGCGGGCAAGCAGTGCTTCCTATTTAACGAATACGCCCGCGGCGGCGCGAAGATCACAGGCGGCGACTTCTCGGAGGAATTGCTTGGCAAGGCGCGCGAGAAGAATCAAAAGATCGGCGCCAATATCGACTTCCAGTTCCTGGATTTCAACAAGCCGTTCAACTTTGCCGACAACACCTTCGACCTGTGCACCAGCGCCTTCGCGATCTACTACGCCTCGGACCTGGCCTTCACCTTTGGCGAGGCGCATCGCGTGCTCAAGCCGGGCGGACGCCTGTTCGTCTCGGGCCCGCTGCCCGAGAACAAGCAGATGTTCTACGACATCATCAAGGAAGCCACCGACAAGACCATCCCGCCCATGCCAGGCTCCAGCCGCTTCAAGGGCGATATCTTCAACACCATCGACGGACTCTTCGCCAAGACCGAGCTGCACAAGTTCGAGAATCACCTGACCTTCCCCGCGGTGGCGCCGTTCATCGAGTACGTGCGCGCCTCGTTGAGCGAAGACCGCAAGTTGTGGACCTCGATGTTCAACGGCAAGGACGAGTACGAAGCCCTGATCGGCAAGATCCAGGCTGTGGCCCAGAAGTGGTTCGACCGCGACGGCAAGCTGGTGATGACCAAGGTCGTCGGCGGCATTCTCGCGACGAAGTAGTAAAAGGCCTGTCGTTGCGAGGAGGGTGTTCCTCCCGACGAAGCAACCTCCATATTAACAGGAGATTGCTTCGTCGCCAAAGAACGGCTCCTCGCAATGACATCGACAAACAATGAATTTCTACGGAAAACGTGTCCTCTTCCTCGGTGCGCACCCCGACGACATCGAACTGGGCTGCGGCGCCCTGTTGCACCAGATCGTGAACAAGACCGAGGTGCTGTGTGTAACGCTCTCGGACAACCAGAAGAACCCCGACTTGAAGAACGTCAAGGACGAGCACTTCATGTCCATGGCGGTGCTGGGGGTGCCCGCCAAGAAGGTGGTCTTCGGTCCGTTCACCACGCGCGTCTTCCCCGATTCGCGTCAGGAGATCCTCGAGTATTTCCTGAAACTGCGCCGAGACTTCCAGCCTGACTTGATCTTTGTCCACTCCGAGCAAGACATCCACCAGGACCACAACACCATGACCGACGAGGCCCTGCGCGCCTTCCGCGGCATCACGGTGCTGGGCTTCGACGTGGTGCGCTCCTCGTACGGATTCTTTCCGCACTTCCTGGTCGAGGTCTCGGAAGAAAGTGTGAACAAAAAGATCGAGGCGCTCTCGCAGTACGAGACCTACCGCGATAAATATTATTTCAACTCTGAGCTGACGCGCTCGATCATGGTCCGCCATGGCGCGCTGGCAGAGATCCCCTTTGCAGAAGGTTTTGATATCCTGAGGATCGTCGGCAAGTTCGAAGAGTAGGAAGCGAGGCCGCTGTGAAATTCTCGGAGTATTACCAGGAAATGGTCAACAGCACGGAGATCATCCGCGCCCTGACTGCGAACGTGTCCCAGGATGAAGCGCAGATCAGGCCCACATCCGAGGATTGGTCCATGCTCGAGGTGGTGTGTCACCTGCGCGACGAGGAGCGCGATGATTTCCGCGAACACCTGGATTTCATCCTGCACCCGCAAAATCGGGAATGGACCAAGATCGATCCACAGGGCTGGATCACATCCCGCAAGTACAATCAGCAGAATTTCGAAGAGATCAGGGAGAGTTTCTTCGAAGAACGCCGCAAATCCCTGGATTGGCTGATCGACCTGGTGGATGTGGACTGGGATACCAGCTACGACTCGGAGTTTGGTCCATTTTCAGCGGGCGAGATGTTCGCCTGTTGGGTGGCACACGACAACCTGCATATCCGTCAACTGGTGGAACTCCAGCGCGCCCACATCGAACGGATCACTCAAACACACAATATCCTGTACGCAGGAGATTGGTAATAAAAACTGCGAAGAGCATTCTCTTCGCAGTTTTTTCTGTATGTCATTGCGAGGAGCCTCGAAGAGGCGACGAAGCAATCTCCTGAATTGAACCTTGAGATTGTTTCGGGCTGGGCTTCGATACGCCGCAAAGAAAAAGAGCGCGACTACTCAACCAACAGCCCTCGCAATGACATCGATCAGTCCTTCGGTATTCCGATAAAAATATTCTCGTCCCGCACCTGGACAGGATAAGCGGGGATATCCACCACGGCGGGCATCTGCATCACCTTGCCCGTGCGGACGTCGAATTCCGCTCCGTGGCGCGGGCAGACGATGTTGTACCCTTCCAGTTCGCCGTCTCCCAGCGGACCGTCATCGTGGGTGCAGACATCACCGATGGCGAAAAGCTGCCCCGCAATGTTGAAGATCACAATGGGGCGGTCGGCCACTTCCACGAAGAGACGCTCGCCGTTGGGGAGTTCGGAGGTGGGAGCGATTTCTATGAATTCGACTTTAGTTTCATCCAGAGTTGTGTAGTTGAACATGGCAATTCCCAACGATAGACCGTCCTTTGTCAACGGTCAAATTAATCCACCAAAGAATCACTGGCTTCCCCCAACCCATAGACACCAGCTTTTAGAACCTTGAGAGACAACAACGCACATTTCAGGCGAACGGGACCCAGGTCGATGCCGAGCATGTCGAGCACGTCCTGCTTGTTGAGCTGTTTCACTTCCTCGACGGGTTTGCCGATGATGGTTTCCATCAGCAAGTCGGCGGAGGCCTGCGAGATGGCACAGCCGTGACCGTCGAAACGGGCATCGGTGACAATGCCATTGCCGTCGACGCGTAGATCAACCTGGATATGGTCGCCACACAGCGGATTGTTGTCCGCAAAGGAAATATCGTGCGGATCCAGTTTGCCGCGGTAGGAGGGATTTTTGTAATGCTCGATGATGACTTCGCGATAGAGATCGTCCATAATTGCTCCCGTAGGGGCGGGGGTACTCCCGCCCCTACGTATTATCCAAACATTTCCTTGACTTTATAAATTCCATTCACCAGCAGATCGACCTCGTCTTTGGTGTTGTAGATATAGAACGAAGCGCGGCTGGTGGCGGGGATGTTGAACTTCTCGTGCAGCGGCTGGGCGCAGTGATGCCCCGCGCGGACGGCGATACCGTCCTGGTCGAGGATCTGAGCCACATCGTGCGGATGGACGCCTTCGAGGGTGAAAGCAGCCACCCCGCCCTTCTTATCGGCAGACGGGCCGAAGACTTTCACGCCAGGGATCTCCTCCAGGCGTTCGAGGGCATATTCGGTGATGGCGTGCTCGTGCGCGGCCACCACGTCCATGCCAAGCTGGGACAGGTAATCGACCGCCGCCCCGAAGCCGACCGCTTCGGCGATGGCGGGAGTGCCCGCCTCGAATTTATGTGGCAGGCTGTTCGGGCGGAAGGAGCGCAGCTTGACCTCGCGGATCATGTCACCGCCGCCAAGGAAGGGCGGCATCGCCTCGAGCAGGTCCGCTTTACCGTACAAGGCGCCGATGCCCGTCGGGCCGCACATCTTGTGCGCGGAGAAAGCCAGGAAGTCGGCGTCGAGAGTCTGCACGTCCACATGCAGATGCGGGACCGATTGGGCCCCGTCCACCAGGGTCAGCGCGCCCGCTGCGTGAGCCAGGTGGATGATCTCCGCCGCAGGGTTGATCGTGCCGAGGACGTTGGACATGTGCGTAAACGAGACCAGCTTCGGGCCGCGAGACAGCAGGGTGCGGTACACGTCCAGGTCGAGCAGCCCATCCTCCGTCACGGGGATGAATTCCAACTCGATGCCGCGCTCCGCTTGAAGCATGTGCCAGGGGACCAGGTTCGAGTGGTGCTCCATCTCGGTCAGGATGACCAGGTCGCCCGCCTTGAGGTTGGCGCGCGCCCAGGAGTAAGCCACGAGGTTGATCGACTCGGTGGTGTTGCGCGTGTAAATGATCTGACGCGACGAAGCAGCGTTGATGAACTTGGCGATCTTCTCGCGCGCGCCCTCGTACAGCGCCGTCGATTCCTCGGCCAGGGTATGCACGCCGCGGTGGATGTTGGCGTTCGAGCGGCGATAGAAGTCGTTCATGGCCTCGATGACGGCCAGCGGCTTTTGGCTGGTGGCCGTGGAATCGAGATAAACCACGCGCGTGCCAGGCTGGGTCTCACGCGCGAGGATGGGAAAGTCTTTGCGGATCTGTTCGATGTTGAGGGACATAAATGGAATTCGTCATTGCGAGCGACCGAAGGAAGCGAAGCAATCTCAAATTATGAGATTGCTTCGGGCTTCGCCCTCGCAATGACGGCTAATAATCAGGAATTTCCTTTTCCTTCTTGGAGGCAGCTTTCTTTCCGCCGCTGACGGGGCGGATATGCTCCGAGGTCAGTGGGTACCATAGGATGCGGTCGGGCACCATCCAGCCGTCGGTGAGGAAGACGTTGGAACGGAACTGGACAGCCACCATCTTGTTGTCGACCTGCACGACGATGCCCTTGATCCAGCCGCGGATGCGGTCGTTGTTCTTCTCGTGGTCACAAAAGACCTCGACGTTATCGCCCACCTCGAAGGCATGCTCCGCCCCAGGGGCGCGCATGTAGGAGAATTGTCGGCCCGAGCGCGCCGCTCGGGTCTTGCCCGCGGGTTCAGCGGGGACGGGTTGAACATGGATGACACGTGTCTTGCTCATGGGCTGTCCTTCAAGAGAGATTTTGCCTGGCGAAGTACTTCGCCAGGCATTGGGTCACACACTCATTTTATCAGCAATATACTGCTGGAAGCGTTCGCGCACACCTTCGAATGGGATGCGCTGGAAGATCGGGTCGAAGAAGCCTTCCACGACGATCTTCTCCGCTTCGGCCTGCGGAATGCCGCGGGATTTTAGATAGAAGAGCGGCTCCGCTTCCAGCTTGCCAACCGTCGCGCCGTGGGTGCAGCGCACATCGTCGGCGAGGATCTCGAGACCAGGGATCGAGTCCGCGCGGGCCTGGTCGCTGAGGACCAGATTGCGGTTGGCCTGGTAGCCGTCGGTCTTCTGCGCGCCAGGGGCGACGTAGATCATGCCCTGCCAGACGGAGCGGCTTTTTCCCTTGAGCGCGCCCTTGAAGAGCAGGTCGCTGGTGGTGTTGGGAGCCAGATGATTCTGCTGGGTGTCGTGGTCGAGATGCTGGTTGCCGTCGGTGAAGTAGAAGCCCGACATGCGGCCCGTGGCACCCTGCCCCGCCAGGTCCAGCTCGGAGAAGTTTTTGGTCAGGCGCGAACCGATCGCGCCGAAAATCCAGTCGAGGTTACCGTTGCGTTCGACGCGGGCACGCTCGTGGCTGAAGTTCCAGACGTGGCGTCCCCAGGACTGAAGTTCCACGAAACGCAGGGATGCGCCTTGCATGACCTGGATCTCAACACTGCCCGCGTGCATCGAGTTGATCCCCGTCTCATCGGGCGAAGCCGACTCGTGGACATAGGTGACGGATGCACCCTCATCGACGAGGACGAGGATGTGCGAGACGTGCGCCAGGTTCGCGCCTGGACCCCAAAGCACGGAGTGCAGCGGCTCCTCCACCGTCAGGCCCTTGGGGACGTACAACACGACTCCGTTCTGGGCGAAGGCGCCCGCCAGCGCGGCGAACTTGCCTTCCTCCACGTTCACGGTCTTGCCGAGCATCCTGGCCAGCAGTTCGGGGTGCTTCTGTTCGGCGGTCTTGAGGTCGGTGAAAATGACGCCCTGCCTGGCGAGCTTCTCGTCGAGGTCGATTCTTGAGCCGCCAGGCAGCAGGACGATCTGTCCGCCGTGCTGGTCTGCCGTCAGCGGCTTGAGCAAATCCTCGCGGACGGACGGTAAGTCTTCGAAAGCGCCGTCCTTCGGGAAGATGAACTGGTCGGCGGGCAGGGTGTGAATATCGGTGCGGCGCCAGGCTTCGTCAGTGACCGAGGGGAGGGAAAGCCGCTTAAACGCTTCCCAGGCCTGGGTCCGATAGGAAGCGGCGGCCCCATCCACAGCGCGGATATCCGCCTGGGTGAAGGCGAAATCCTTTGCGGCAGAGTCGGCTCGTCGAGTCCTTGAAACTGTAACTTTTGGTTTTTCCTGCATGTTTTATCCGTTTGAAAGTTTGCAGGTTGAAAGGTTGGAGCGTTCGAACATGCAAACGTGATAACGTGCTAACCGATGCTGCCTTCCATCTGGAGTTGGATCAGGCGGTTCATTTCGACGGCGTATTCCATCGGCAGTTCCTTGACGAGCGGCTCGATGAAGCCCGAGACGACCATGGTGGTGGCCTCTTCCTCGCTCAGGCCGCGCGACATGAGATAGAAGAGTTGCTCCTCGCCGACCTTCGAGACCGAAGCCTCGTGGCCGATGGTGACGTCGTCTTCGTCGATCTCGATGTAGGGATACGTGTCCGAGCGGGACTTCGGGTCGAGCAGCAGCGCGTCGCACACGACATTGGATTTGACGCCCTTGGCGCCCTTGTAGACCTTGAGCAGGCCACGATAGGAGGCGCGTCCGCCTGCCTTGCTGATGGACTTGGACGTGATCTTGCTGGTGGTGTTCGGGGCGAAATGGACCATCTTGGAGCCTGCATCCTGGATCTGGCCAGGGCCAGCAAAGGCCATCGAGAGCATTTCGCCGTGCGCACCTGGTTCCATTAGATAGCAGGACGGATACTTCATCGTAACCTTGGAGCCAAGGTTGGCGTCCACCCATTCGTGCGTGCCGTTCTCGAATACTTTGGCGCGCTGGGTGACCAGGTTATACACGTTCGTAGACCAGTTCTGAATGGTCGAGTAGCGCGAGCGCGCGCCCTTCTTGACGATGATCTCGATTACGCCCGAGTGGAACGAGTCGGTGGTGTACTGCGGCGCGGTGCAGCCTTCCACGTAATGGACCTGCGCGCCTTCGTCTACGATGATGAGCGTGCGCTCGAACTGACCGACGTTAGCCGTGTTCAAGCGGAAGTAAGCCTGCAGGGGCAGGTCCACTTTGACGCCCTTCGGCACGTACACGAACGATCCACCCGACCAGACCGCCGAGTTTAGCGCGGAAAACTTGTTATCTTCGATCGGGATGACCGTGCCGAAGTATTCGCGGAACAGGTCTGGGTGTTGGCGCAGGCCGTCCTCGATGGAGAGGAAGATCACGCCCTGCTTTTCGAGATGCTCCTGGATGGAGTGATACACCATCTCGGACTCGTACTGCGCGCCCACGCCCGCCAGGAACTTGCGTTCGGCTTCGGGGATGCCCAACTTGTCGAAGGTGCGCTTGATGTCATCGGGCACATCATCCCAGGATTTTTCGCTCTTCTCAGTCGGCTTGACGTAGTAATAGATGTTGTCGAGGTCGAGCTCCTTCAGCTCGGGGCCCCAATTCGGCATCGGGCGCTTGAGGAAGTGTTCCAAGGCTTTGAGGCGGAACTCCAGCATCCACTGCGGCTCGCCTTTCATGCGCGAAATATTTTCGACCACCTCGCGGCTCAGTCCCTTTTGAGACTTGAACACGTAGTTGTCGTCGCGGTCGTGAAAACCGTACTTGTATTCACCAATATCTTCGAGGATCTTTGCGTCGTCGGTCATGGTTATCTCCAATGCGGAAGGCGACAGTCAGTTGACGGTAAATGTCGCCCGGCGCGTCAATCGCCGCTAGGCGGCTGCCTCTTCCACCTTTTCGCGGATCCAGTCGTAGCCGCGCTCTTCGAGATGCAGGGCTAGGTCGGGGCCGCCCGATTCGACGATGCGGCCGTTCATCATCACGTGAACCACGTCAGGCTTGATGTAGTTGAGCAGGCGCTGATAGTGCGTAATCACCAGCACACCCAACTCGGGTCCGCTCAGGGAGTTGACACCCTCCGAGACGATGCGCAGCGCGTCAATGTCGAGGCCCGAGTCGGTTTCGTCGAGGATGGCGATCTCAGGCTTGAGAGTGGCCATCTGCAGGATCTCGGCGCGCTTCTTCTCGCCGCCCGAGAAACCATCGTTGAGATAGCGCCCCGCAAAGGCCTGGTCGATCTTGAGCAGGCCCATCTTCTCCTTGAGCATCTTGCGGAACTCGGGGACGGGCATGCCCTTGTCCTCGGGGTTTTCCGCGCGGCGGCGGGCGTTGACCGCTGAGCGCAGGAAGTTCGCCACGGTCACGCCCGGGATGGCGACGGGGTACTGAAACGCCAGGAAAATTCCCAGGCGGGAGCGTTCGTCGGGTTCCAGTTCGAGGATGTTCTGGCCCTTGAAGAGGACCTCGCCCTGCGTGACAGTGTAATTGGGATGTCCCATCAAGGTGTATGCCAGCGTGGACTTGCCCGTCCCGTTCGGCCCCATAATGGCATGGACCTTGCCCTGCTCCACGGTCAGGTCGAGGCCTTTGAGGATTTCCTTATCTTCGATGCTGACGTGGAGATTCTTGATCTCTAGATACGACATGCGTTTCACTCCTGAAATTAAGCCTTTTCTGGCATTTTTACCGATTGCGGCGGGATTATAGCAAAGCGGCGGGAAAATGTCAATATTTATGAGAAAATTCTAGTAAATTACAGGAGAAAATACTGTGAAAATTAATACAACTGTCTATTGTAGGGGGAGGTATTATTGAGTACCATGCTAAAAATTTGGGTGTACATTTTCAAATGGAGGAAAACATGAACGATCATTATCACATTACAAGCAAGTTGGCCAAAGGTGTAGCTTTAACATTGATGCCTGTCATTTTACTGCTCCTGGTATTTGGCAACAGCAATGTAGGCGTAGCACATGCAGAAGCAAGAAAGATTGATTCTGCATTGATACTATCAAAAAACAGCAATGAGATCACAATTGACTATTCACTAGGAGAATTGGATAGCGGTTTACAAGAAGCAATTGACTCTTTTATACGCCAAAATATTAACCAAATAAACACAGATATACAAAATTTCACATTAACAGTTTATTACATAGACGATCTTGAGAGACATCATATCCGTCTCTTTCCGACTGCAATATATCAAAGCAACTGGGAATTACCATACGAGGATGAGGATATCATTTCTTTGATTGCAACAATGGAAGATAATGGTAATTGGGAAATCCAATTTGAAGATACATCACCCCAAAATGTACTCAACACTGATATTGTGCCAATCACTCCTTCTTATAGTTTTCCATGGACGGGCGGAAAACAATGGTTAAAGACACAGGGGTTTCACGGAACTACTTGGTATGCTTTAGATTTTTCGCCAGGAAACAATACTATCCTCGATGTATTATCAATCGAAAGTGGCCGTCTAGAACCAGTGTGCTACAACTCCGATTCATATCAAGCCATGGTAAGAGTCGTGCACAATAACGGGATTGATATATCTCGTTATTTACACCTTGCAAAGAATACAATCCCAAGTAGCAAATTTAACACTCAAATTACAAAGGGTCAGTTCATAGGAAGTTTATATACTGGAACCGCTAAAATCAATCCACCTTCTGCCTGCTCTGACTTAAGTAAATATAGATATGCAACCCCATGCGGGTGTGGAACAGCTACACACCTACATTTTGAAACAAATAAAGTCGTAACCATACAAGGGATATCTCTTACAACCATCTCAAACGCCCCATACAAAACAGGATACACATCGAACAATGGCTTATCTACCCTTTCGGCTCCCACTGATGTATCTGCTACAGACGGAATTTATGAAGATCGAACGGAGATAACATGGACACCGGTAAATGGGGCTACTTACTATGAAGTATGGAGACACACTTCAAATAACATTGGAGCTGCAGCATTAATCGCATCGAATGCTATAAGTCCCTATAGTGACGCTGGCGGATCGCTCGGGAAACCTTATTACTATTGGGTGAAAGCTTGTAATACAAATGGCTGTAGCAATTTTAGTACCTCAAACACAGGCTTTCGACAAACACCTGGCGTTGTCTTACTGTATGCGCCTACATTAACTCCATCCACAATTACATGCGACAATTACTGGATGGTTGCCAGTGGAATCGGGTATCAAGGAACTAATGGCTACTTAACTGTTAATACAAACAGTTCAAGCCAATCTACCAATTCGGGCACTTGGCAACCATCATTACCAGTAAGCGGAAAATACAAGGTGGAAGCTTATATTGGGAGTGTATATAATACCACGTGCAGCGGGACCATCTCTGGTGGCTATACCGGTGATGCTAAATACACGGTTTATCATGCAAACGGCACTACCACTGTATCCAAAAATCAAAAAAACGCCGCTGGCGGCTGGCTAGATATTGGAACTTTTTCATTCAACCCAGGCTCAAACGGAAAAGTCAAGTTATCAGACCTCAACGGAGAAACAAACTTTAGCAGAATAATTTTCTTCAACGCAATGAAGTTTACCCTGGTAGAAACTACGCCACCATCTGCCTTTGATAAGGTCAGCCCTATCAATGCATCAATCCAAGTGGAAAGCCCAGTTACCCTTACCTGGACAGCAAGTAACGCAGCAATAGATTACGATTACTGCATTGACACAACTAACGATAACTCATGCGATCAATGGATTTCTGCTGGCTCAAACACATCTGTTATTGTAAATGACCTCTTACCAAACACAATATATTATTGGCAAGTAAAAAGCGAGAACATAGGCGGCATCACCTATGCGAATAACTATTCGACTAATTATTGGTCGTTTACGACCCAACCAATACAAGGTGATGATAATTATGAAGAGAACGACACCTTTACAACAGCCTATGATATTACGAACTGGAAACAGGCTTGGCTGTCTGCACGCGATGGCTACGGCAGGCAGATGGATGACGATTGGTATAGTATTAGTGTTACACAGGATTATCAACATATTACTGTTGATGCTCGCTTTACTCATAGTCAAGGTGATATTGACATTTCATTGTACGACTCATACGGTAATTTCCTAACAAATTCTCATGGCATTACCGATAATGAATACCTTACCTATTTAGTTCCTTATCCTGGAATTTATTACATAAAAGTCTATTATGCAAATCAAGGAAATCAATACGACCTACGATGGGATAGTCTCTATACCCCGCCCACCTTTCAAGACGTACCTACAAATTACTGGTCTTGGCAATACATCGAACGTCTCTACAACTCAGGTGTGACGGGTGGCTGCTCCTCAAACCCGCTGATGTATTGCCCCACCGCCACCGTCACCCGCGACCAGATGGCGGTCTTCCTCCTACGCGGGAAACACGGCTCCGCCTACACGCCTCCGCCTGCCACGGGCACCATGTTTGCGGATGTTCCATCCAATTTCTGGGCCGCCGCCTGGATCGAGCAACTTGCCAACGAGGGCATCACGGGCGGCTGCGGGAACGGGAATTACTGTCCCTCCACACCTGTCACCCGCGACCAGATGGCCGTCTTCCTCTTGCGCGGTGAACACGGGGGTGGATACACGCCTCCCGCCGCCACAGGCACCATGTTTGCGGATGTGCCATCCACGCACTGGGTCGCCGCCTGGATCGAGCAGCTCGCCAATGAAGGCATCACCGGCGGATGTGGAAATGGGAACTACTGCCCCGCCACGCCCGTCACCCGCGACCAGATGGCCGTCTTCCTTGTAAGAGCCTTTAGCCTGCCGTAATTTCAACAACCCCACAAGACGCCCCAACCTACGGGGCGTCTTGTGTATAAGGATATTTATGATATTTATCTAATATATTGACATTTACCGCCGCGACGGTTATACTCCCGCCCATGAAAAGTACGCGTGACCGAATTTTACAAACCCTGCTTCGCAAGCCCCATTCGACCATCAATGAACTGGCGGAGGCGGTCGGCATCAACCCCATCTCCGTGCGCCACCACCTGACCAATCTGCAAATGGAAGGCCTGGTCGAGGGTCAGGAGGAGCGTCATGGCGTGGGCCGTCCGCGTTTGGTGTATGTGCTGACCGAAGCGGGCATGGAAAAATTCCCCACCCGCTACCTGCGTCTCACCACCCGCCTGCTCACCCAGATGAAAGAATCCATGCCCACGCCCATGGTGGCGAAACTCTTCAACCAGATCGCCGAAGACCTGGCCAGCGATTACGAGGCCCAGATGCTCGGCATGAGTATGGAAGAGCGGCTTGACTTTGTCAAGGAGATGCTGGCCCAGGAAGGCTTCACCGTCGAATGGGAGAAGAAGGGCGGGCAGTATCAGATCCACGAGATCTCCTGCCCCTATTACCAGATCGGCGTGGCCCACCCTGAGGTCTGCACCGTGGACCAGACCCTGATCTCGAAAATGCTGGCCTTGCCTGCCAACAAGGTCCAGTGCATTCTGGATGGCGGCGCGCAATGCACCTACGTCGTCCAGGCAGCCGAAGCCAAAAACTAACCTTTAGAGGAACTTATGAGCGATTCTGAAATCAAAGAAATCCAGTGGACCATTCACTCGACCCACCCGACCCTCGTCCCTGTGGTGCGGGAAAAATTATCGGAGGTGGTGGACCCCGAGATCGGCATGAACATCATCCAGCTCGGGCTGATCCGTGACGTGGCCATCGAGAACGACATCGCCCGCCTGAAGATGATCCTGACCACCCCCTTCTGCCCGTACGGTCCCGCCATGATCGAGATGACCAAGGCCAAGGCCGTGGAGGGACTCAACATGCCCGTCACCGTCGAGATGGGCATGGAGATGTGGGACTTCTCCATGATGGAAGACCCGTCGGCCCTCGACTGGGGCATGTACGCCTGATTCGGCATCTGCAAAAGCAAAGCGCCTGTCCAAACAGACAGGCGCTTTTTGATTCCGTCGGACCCTCAGGACTTCTTCCAATGCATCACGTGAGGCTGCTCGCCCTCGGCAAAGCCCGAGATGATGATCAAGGCATTGGTCACCGTGTGACCAGGGTTGCGCCAGCGATGGCTCAACTTCGACGCGAACAACAGGCTGTCGCCCGCGTTCAGGTTGAAGATCTCCTTCTCCACGCGGTACTCCAGGCTGCCGCGCAGACAGAACACGAATTCATGCCCCGAGTGGACGATGGCCGAAGGTCCGCTGGTCGCACCGCTCTCCAGGGTCAGCATGAACGGCTCGACGCGGCCTGCAAATTGTTCCCCGCCCAACCCCTCGAACACCCCGCGCGCAAACGCCATGCGCGGACGTTCATCTGATCTAAGGAAGACCATCTGGCGCTTCTCGGCTTCCGCCCCGAAGAAGGCCGTGATCGAAACCCCCAGCGCGTCGGACAGTTTATACAAGGTGCTGACCGAGGGCGAGGTCTTCCCACGCTCGATCATGCTCAGTGCGTTCGCCGAAAGCCCGCTGGCGGTGGCTAGTCCGCGCATGGAAATGTTGCGCGCTTCGCGCAGTTCGCGCAGCCGCCCACCCACGTCCACCGATATGGCATCCCGTTGAAAAGTCTCCATAAGTGCTCCTGTAATGTGGAGAAGATATCTCGCATTATACACGATTTTAATGTGACATTAAACAATAAAATATATGACAGCTCCCACTTTAGTGAAATTCCACACAAGGGTAAGATACCTTCGAATATGCGTTTATCCGAATATAAGATAGGTGCACCATGATCACTCCCACCCTCAGACAGGAAATCTCCCAGCTCGAAGCCGACTTCTGCTCGGCGCTCTCCGACCCCACGCGCATCCTGCTGCTCTACGCCCTGAGCGAAGAGCCTCGCAACGTCACCGAACTCACTACGGACCTCAGCCTCCCCCAACCCACCGTCTCGCGTCACCTCAAGGTCCTGCGCGATCGTGGATTGGTCCAGACCACCCGTCAAGGCACCACTGTCACGTACAGCCTGGCCGACAAGCGCCTGATCCAGGCGCTCGACCTGCTGCGCGCCGTCATGCGCGAGCGGATCGCATACCACGCCAGCCTGGTGACCGAACTCATCTAAGGAGTTTCCATGAAGAAGCGCTTCCCGTTCTGGACCCTCGGCCTGGTCGGCATCCTGTTGATCGTGCTCGTCCCGATCTTCTACTTCATGCCGCGCGCCGCAGCCTCATCCAATGACCCCTGGTCGAAAATCCCCCAGCACCCCGTCCATGTGGACCACAAGGACATCGTCAAGGGCGACTTCAAGACTGGACAGGACGTCACCCGCGCCTGCCTCGCCTGTCACAAGGAAGCCGCCCAGGACGTGATGATGACCACCCACTGGACCTGGGAGAGCAAGCCCTTCAACGTCCCGTGGCGCGACAAGCCCGTGACCATCGGCAAGATCAACCAGATCAACAACTTCTGCATCGGTACGCAAGGCAATGAGAATAAGTGCATGTCCTGCCATGCAGGATATGGCTGGGAGGAAGGCAGGAAGGTCGAACAGGCCAATCCCGAGAACGTGGACTGCCTGGCCTGCCATGCCGACACAGGCCTGTATGGAAAAGGCACCTACGGCAACCCCGCCGATGGCGTGGACCTGCTGGCGGCAGCCCAGAGCGTGCGCGCTCCCACGCGTGAGAACTGCGGCAAGTGTCACTTCGACGGCGGCGGCGGCAACGGCGTGAAGCACGGCGACCTGGATGAAAGCCTGTACTTCCCCGACGAGAACGAGGATGTGCACATGGGCAAGCTCAATTTCCAGTGCACCGACTGTCACGTCACCACCAAACATCAGGTGCTTGGCCGCATGATTGCGGATAATTACACCATCGACCCGAAGGAACAGGTCTCCTGCGAACAGTGCCACGTCAACCAGAAGCACGAGGACGAGCGCATCAACTCGCACCTGACTTCGGTGGCCTGCCAGACCTGCCACATCCCCGCCCTGGCCGTTCAGGACCCGACCAAAGTCTATTGGGACTGGTCCCAGGCTGGGCAGGAAGGCCGCGAGGACGATCACTTCACCTACCTGAAGATCAAGGGCGAGTTCGTGTACGATAAGAACTTCGCACCCACCTATCTGTGGTTCAACGGCAACAACGAATATCGCTACATTCTCGGCGACAAGATCGGCGCCGACGGCATCACCTACATCAATAAACCTGCGGGCAGCATCGGCGACCCAAGCGCCAAGATCTTCCCGTTCAAACTGCATATCGCCAAGCAACCCTATGATGTGGTCAACCAGTATCTGCTTCAGCCCATCACTTCGGGCAAGGATGGCTTCTGGACCAACTTCAACTGGGACCAGGCCTTCAAACTGGCCGCGCCCATCACGGGGCTGAACTACAGCGGACAGTACGGCTTCACCACCACCTACATGTACTGGCCCACCACGCACATGGTCCAGCCCGCCACACAGGCGCTGCAATGTGACGCCTGCCACGGCGAGAACGGCCGCATGGATTGGAAGGCCCTGGGCTACCCGGGCGACCCGATCGAGTGGGGCGGACGCGCCACCCCGAAGTAAACGGATGACACAATGAACAAACGTCAACTCTCCTTTGTCCTCCTGCTGACTGGCCTGCTCGTCCTCGGGCTGGGATTCGGTATCCAATCCGCCCTGGCAAAACGCAGTGAAGCCCCTGCTGCGGCCGTCTCGCCCATCCACCCGACCTTTGCCCTGCTCGATGCAAACGGCGAACAGGTGCTCAAGAGCGGCAAGAACGTCTCCACCATGCAGACTTGTGGACAGTGCCACGATACCGCCTACATCCAACAGCATGCCTTCCACTCGGACCTGGGCCTGAGCGCCTACGCCCCCTCCGACAAGACCTGGGATGCCAGCAACGGCGTCTTCGGCCAATGGGACCCGCTCACTTACCGCTACCTCTCCGAGAAAGGCGACCAGCGCCTCGACCTCTCAACGGCCGAGTGGCTGAAGGTCAATGCCAACCGCGTCATCGGTGGCGGACCCGCCGACACGTCCCGTGAAGGCCAGGCGCTGACCAGCCTCCAGGGCGACGCATCCAACCCCGAAGCCAGCATCCTGAATCCCGAAACAGGCCAGCCCGAAGCGTGGGATTGGTCCAAGTCGGGCACCATGGAGATGAACTGCTTCGTCTGCCACCTCCAGGATCCCAATAACACCCAGCGCGTAAAGGCCATCCAGGCGGGTGACTTCGGCGGCGCGAACACCGCCACCCTGGTCGGCACGGGCATCGTCACGCACACCTCCAAGGGTTATTTCTGGAACGACGCCGCCTTCGACGAGAACGGCAATCTCAAGGAAAAATTCGTTCTGATCCAGGACCCGACCAACGCCAACTGCGCAGCCTGCCACGGTGAAGTCCACCCCGAGACGCAGGAGCCGCTGGTCGTCAGCGCCTGCGACTTGAACTACCCCCAGACCGCCACCACGGGACAGGTCATCGCCGCCCAGAAGATCAACGCCTCGGGCATGAACCTGGCCGACAAGCAGACCCTCAACCGCTCGTGGGACATCCACGCCGAACGCCAGTTGAAGTGCACCGACTGTCACTTCGCGCTCAACAACCCCGCGCATGCGTTGGAGGTCCAGGGCAATAATCCCGACCACCTGGTCTATGACCCGCGCAAATTGAACATCGGCGAATACATCCAGCGCCCCGACCACAACTTCGCGCGCGGACAGAGCGCCCAGTTCAACATCGACCCCGAATTGAAGGGCACCATGCGCCGTTGCGAGTCCTGCCACGATGCCAACAAGGCCCATGCCGATTGGCTGCCCTATGTGGACAAACACATGGCGGCGGTCGCCTGCGAGTCCTGCCACATCTCGAAGATGTACGCGCCCGCCATCCAGTCCTATGATTGGACCGTGGTAACGCCCAACGGTCAGGCCGCCAGCGCATGCCGCGGCGTGGAAGGCGACCCGAACTCGATCACCTCGCTCGTCACGGGGTTCGAGCCCGCCCTGCTCAACCGCACCAACGTGGACGGCAAGCAGTTGCTGGCCCCGTACAACCTCATCACCACTTACTTCTGGGTCTATGACGACCCGAACGGCCCGCGCCCCGTCCGCCTCGTGGACCTGGAAGCGGCCTACCTCGAAAACGGCGCCTACGCCGCCGACGTCCTCTCCGCCTTCGACGCGGACAAGAGCGGCGCGCTCGACGCCTCGGAACTCAAGATCAACTCGCAGGCCAAGCAGGATCTGATCGTGGGACGCCTCGCGGCGCTCGGCTTGAAGAATCCGCGCATCGAAGGCCAGGTCCAGCCGTACAGCATCAATCACGGCGTGGCCCGCGGCGATGACGCCGTCAACGACTGCAAATCCTGCCACACCAACCAGCAGACTTCGCGCGTCAGCCAGCCCATCGAGCTCTCGGCCTACGCTCCCAACGGCGTGACGCCCAAATTCGTCGGCGGGACCAACGTCCAGGCCAGCGGCGAGATCGTGATTCACGAGGACGGGTCGGTGTACTACCAACCCAAACCCGCCAACGACAAATTGTACGTCTTCGGCTCCAGCCGCGTGAACTGGATCGACTGGTTCGGCGCGCTGGCTTTCTTCGGCTCGCTGCTGGGCGTGCTCGGCCACGGGACGCTGCGCTACGTCAACTTCATGCGCAGGCCCAAGGTCCAGGCGGAGACGAAGGCCGTGTACATGTACGACTCCTACCGCCGCTTCTGGCACTGGCTCCAGACCGTAGCCATCGTGATGTTGCTCTTCACAGGCCTGATCATCCACCGTCCCGACATCTTCGGCATCTTCTCCTTCCGCGGCGTGGTGACCATTCACAACGTGCTGGCCGCCATCCTGGTGATCAACGCCCTGCTCTCGGTCTTCTACCACCTGAGCACGGGCCGCATGCAGGAATACATCCCGCGCCCCTACGGCTTCTTCGATGACGCCATTGTGCAGGCCAAGTATTACATCGGCGGCATCTTCAAGGGCGAAGCGCATCCCTTCGAAAAGACGCCCAACAGCCGCATGAACCCGATCCAGAAGTTCACCTACTTCGGCATCCTGATGGTGCTGCTGCCCCTGCAAATGTTGACGGGTGCGCTGATGTGGGGCGTCCAACGCTGGCCCGCCATCGCAGGCTGGTTCGGCGGCCTGCCCGTGCTGGCTCCCTTCCACTCATTGGTGGCCTGGCTGTTCGCGGCCTTCATCGTGGTGCATGTGTATATGACCACCACGGGCGCCACCCCGCTCGAGGCCATACGCGCCATGGTCACGGGCTGGGAGGAAGTGGAAGCCCACGGCCACGAAGAACCGAGCGCGTCGTAATCCGCGTTAGTGACAAGGAGACTTATCATGACAACTGCTACTCCTGCAAAACCCAGGGGACTCTTCCCGAAAACCCCAAAGCCGTACGTGCATCCCTATTTCGGCGGGATGGTGCTGGGCATCGTGCTGTTCCTGGCTCTGTTCCTGACGGGCAACGGACTCGGCTCCTCGGGCGCCACCAGCCGCATCGACGCGGCCATCGTGGACGCGGTCAGCCCCTCGCACGTGGACAACAATCCCTACCTGCTCAAGATGGCGGGCGGCGACAAGAATCCGCTGGACGACTGGATCGTACCCGTCTTCTTCGGCGCCCTGCTGGGCGGATTCACCTCGGGCCTGTTCAACGGACGCTTGAAATTCGAGACCACCAAGGGCCCGAACATCTCGGTTCGCACCCGCTGGCTGATGGCCTTCCTGGGCGGCGTGGTCTTCCTGTACGGTGCGCGCATGGCGCGCGGCTGTACCTCAGGCCAGGCGCTGACGGGCGGCACCACGCTCGCAGCGGGCTCGTGGCTGATCATGTTCTCCATCTTCGGCAGCGCCTATGCGCTGGCCTACTTCGTCCGCAAGTTGTGGAACTAGGAGGCTGACATGCAATTCCCACTTCAAAGTTTCGTTGCCGTCAGCGCCGCCAACCCGTGGACCTACGTGCTCTTCGGCCTGGTCGGCTTTGCCTTCGGCTACACACTCGAAATGTCGGGCTTCGGCAACAGCGCCAAGCTGGCCGCACAGTTCTACTTCAAAGAACTGACCGTGCTCAAGGTCATGTTCACCGCCATCGTCACCGCCATGGTACTGCTCTTCGGGGCAGTCGGCCTGGGCATCCTGGACTTCAGCCAGGTGTGGGTCAACCTGACCTACATCCCCTCGGGCATCCTCGGCGGTTTGATCATGGGCGTGGGCTTCATCGTCGGCGGCTTCTGTCCCACCACCTCGCTGGCCTCGGCCTCCACAGGCAAGATCGACGGCATGATGTTCATGCTGGGCGGCTTCGTGGGCGCCTTCCTGTTCGGCGAGACCGAGCAGTATTTCACCCAGTGGTACAACAACGCGGGCTATCTCGGCCGCCTTACCCTCGACCAGGTCTTCCACCTGCCCGTCGGCGTGGTGGTGCTCCTGATTGTGCTGATGGCCCTGTTCATGTTCTGGGGTTCGGAGCAACTGGAACGCATCATCGGCAAGAAGGACATGTCCCACGAGCCGAAGTTGCGCCTGGTCGGCGCGGGCGCACTGGTAGCCGTGGCTCTGGCGGTGGTCTTCATCGGCCAGCCCAGCCTCGACTCGCGTTACGCCAAGTTGACTTTTACCCGCACCGTCAACGGCGAAAAGGTGGTCTACACCGCCGACCAGATGCTGGAGAATCGGTTGGTCTTCATCTCACCTGCCGAGGCCTTCAAGGCGCAGTACAACCAGTCCATGAACCCAATCTACCTCGACGTGCGCTCCGAGGCGGACTACAACCTGTATCACATCCAGGATGCCGTCAACGTACCACTGGAACGGCTGACCGAGGTCATCCCCACCCTGCTGAGCGAACCGCCCACAAACTCGGTCTTCATCCTCATGAGCAACGACGAGACCGCTGCCGTGAAAGCCTGGAAGACCCTCTCGGCTTCGAGCGTGCCAAATGTGTACATCCTCGAGGGCGGCGTGAACAACTGGATCGCCTTCTTCGGCAAGGACGACCCCGAATTCCAGCCCAACCCGAACGCGGGCGACGACCAGTTGAAGTACACCTTCACGGCCGCCCTGGGCGCGGGCTACAAATCCTGCTCGCCCAGCCCCATCGAATACGAGAAGCTGACCTTTGCGCAGAAGATCGTCCTGCAGCTCAAACGCGATAAGAGCGGCGGCGGCTGCGGCTAACCTGTCACCTGATCTCTGGGAATCGGCGCGCCACCGATTTCGTGAGGAGCAAAAAAAACGGCTTCGGGATTTTCCCGAAGCCGTTTGATTCAAGGGAACTTTCAACCCAGCAGGTTGCGGACATATTCGGACTTGTAGAATTTGGGCACCCAGTACCCGTCGGGCATCTGGACCCATACGATGGTGTACTCCTTGCCATTCACGGCGAGGATGGTCTCCGTCACCGCCTGCGTGACCTCGCTCTGGAAGAGGGCTCCCAGGGGCAGGTTGGGCTTGGTGGCAGTCTCGAACATGCTGGGGGGTCTTGCGCGGCTTGACGGGCTTGGCCACCTCGTAATCCTTGCTCGGGGGCACAACGACCCCGCCCACCCACATGACCAGATGGTCGCCCACCAGCCGCTCCTGGCCAGGTACTCCGTCCTCGATGGGCGAGTTGACCACTTTGTCCTTGACCCACATGGTGGTGCTGCCGCCGCCATCCAGGTCGATGGCATCCCAGGCGCCGAACTCGATCAGCTTCCCGTCCTGGGTCACGCCCACCGGCGTGCGCGGATGGACCTCCTTCCACGCGACCGAGGTGTTCGGGCTGATGGCGCCCGATTTGACGATATAGCACTTTCCCGCCAGGGATCGAATGGTGAAAATCCATCACCTGGCAGGCGGAACGCGGTCTGCGGTGGGCTTTCAGCTCGGCCATTAGCCGTGATAGTATCGAACAGATCCACCCCCCAGTTGCTCTCGAATCGATAATTTCTACGGCACCTTGAAATACCAACCGTAGACGCCTTCGGTATATGGCTCCATCACCTTGTCTTCGGTAGTCTCGATGCGATACTCGCGGCTGCCCGTATTGATGTACACGATCACATGGTTGACGTTCTGCGGGCGGGTGGGATTGTCGATGTCCATGAAGATCAATTGCACGTCCCAAGCCACAGGCGCAGCGCGGATCATGCTGGCGAAGAGGATGGAGGTATCCTCGCAGTCGCCGCCGCCCGCCAGGAAGGTCTCGAGCGGATAGCGCGGTGTCTCATTGATCTCGCCCGAATAGGTGGCCAATTGCGTGACGATATTCCATACCTCGCGAATGAAGGCATCGTCACTGCCCGCCTCGGAATACATCTCGGGGATGACCTGCTTGAACGAGGAGGGATCGACAAAGGCAGGCATGTTGACCACGCGATAGGTTTCGCCTGTGAACTCGTTGTTCAGGATCAGCCACATGGAGCTGTCGCTGTCGAGGTTGTAGCGCACATAGGCGCCGCGCTGCAACTCGTATTCGAGCGCATCGAAGGAGACCTCCCAGACCTCCTTCTTTTGCTGGGTGGTCACGAAGGCGATCAGCATGTTACGATTGGCAACGGAAATGTAGGGTGGCAGCAGGGCGGTTTTCTTCAGGTCGGCCAGTTCCGTTTGCAAAGTCTTGGTGCGGGACTTCTCGTCTTTCAGTTGGGACGTCAGCGTGAGGACCTGCGCGTTCAACGACGTGTTGGCCTTCGTCAGGTCCACGACCTGGGAGCGGGCGGAGATCGCCTGGACCAATCCCACGCCGCCGAAAATGACCGCCAGCAGGGTCAACAGGATCAATGCAATTATCGCCCAGTGGGTGGGAGTCCACGGGCGGGAAGGGGCAGTGGGCAGCGCGGCAGCGGCGGGAGTCACCCTCCTGGGCAACGGCATGGAAGGCGCGGAGGGCGGAGCCCCTGCCTTCTTCTTGGGCAGGGCAGCCAGGATCTCGGGGGAGAGCGCGGGACGGACTGCGGGCAGAGGAGCGGCCACGGGTACGGGAGCAGGCGCGGGTGGGGTCGCAGCGGGGCGCGGGGTCTGCGCTTCGAGCGCGGCCAGGGCGCGGAGGGCGGTCGGGTGACTGGG
>CAZGFR010000026.1:36533-38402 GCA_964524485.1 uncultured Anaerolineaceae bacterium
GCCAGGGCGCGGAGGGCGGTCGGGTGACTGGGGAAGAAGGTCAACATGTCGCGCAGGGCCTGGATCCTCTCCCCCGCGGATTGGAACGTGTCCACGTACCAGAGCCAGGCCCGCTCGTTGGTGGGCTCCCGCACCAGGGCCTCCTGGAGCAAACTGCGGGCCCCGGCCTTGTTCCCCGCCCTCGACAGCTCCACCGCGCGCGCGATCAGTTCAGATGCGACCGACATGGCAAACCCTCCGACTCAAACTCAGCGGACCAATGCGACTACGAATAGCATAGCACGATTGCCGCGCGAATTCCATCGTGAAAGTTATTGGGCGCAGGGATAGAAGGTCACGTCGGAGAAGGTGGGGCTGCGGTAGGCGCCGTCGTCGCTGATGATCTGGTAGACGAAATAGGATTCGCCCATCAGGGCGGGAAATTGCAGGTTCTGTCGGTCGCTCCCGCCCCCGACGATGGTGGCGTCACGGGTATTGCCCGTCTTGCGGTGCAGGTCGATTACCTGCCCGTCGGACATGACGCCCGTGGACTTCTCGCGGATGTGGTAATAGACCGCCATACCGCGGTTGATGTCGCTCACAGTGACCGTGATGGTTAGCTCGTAGGGCGGCTGGTAGCAGAAGAAGGTGTTGACCGATTTCTGGATGTCGAACACGAGGGAGGCGGGCGGCAGGGTGTCGGCGGGGATGGGGGACGGCTGTACGCCCTGCGGCGGAGGGACCGTCCACGTGGGCGGGATCGGATGGGGCGATGGCTGCGGCTGCGCTTGGGCGGCGTCCATCGTCATCTGCTGGATCGCCAGGCTGGTGGCCATCACGCGCAACTGCACCTCGGTCTCTGCAATGGACGGGTTGGGCGGTTGACTGGCGGGTGAACTCCCCATATTGCAGGCCAGGACGGTCAGGAGGCTGAGGCACAGAAGCCCTGTCAGCCCGAACGAATGATTGCCTTTCATACGATCCTCCTTCCCGATGCGTGGAAAGAAACGAGTCGCATGTCCGATCTGGTTTCATTATACGACGGAAGACAGGGCGTGGATGACGGAACGCGATTCGACCTCATCCCAGGGGACGACCTGAGCGACGCACTTACTTCCAGCCAGGCGGGATTGCAAACACATCGAACCACGGCAGCCGTTGATTGAATAGGACGAATTCAGAGATGGCGATCACGAACAGGATCCAGATCACCCATTTCAACGGGCGGGCGGGTTCAGACTGCTCGAAATACCTTTCCAGCAGGAAGGTGGTCGCGGAGAGCGCCAACAGGACCAGGTTGGCGTACACGATCTCGAGCGGGATACTCGTCAATCTCCCAACATACGCGGCAGCGGTGAAATAGTAGATGTTCATCAGCAGCGGCATCAACACTGCCCCCAGCAGCCGCGCATACAGATACCGCAGCGGTGCAGCCATCGCGCGGCGCGTCAGGGCATATTCGATCCCTGTCAACAGCAGGTAGCAATAAAAGACCACTTTCATATGCTGGAACATACTTTCGTTGGTTGCCCCGAAAAACCGAGTGATACCGCCTGGGAACCAGTCATACAGAAAATGCATCAACAGGAAGGTGACTTGATAGGCCACGACTTTGACAAGGATCGGGATCCGTTCGATCTTCATGCGCATCTCCTTCCAATGTCCATCAAACAGCCCATTGACAATCAGCCAGACTCAACAATACGACATTTGCCTTCCCACCTTGGACATTTTGAAAAAAGTATACAGCAAAATCCCAATTTTTCATCTTGGATATTACAATAATGCCTCCCATGTCTAACTTTAATACCTGTAAAATCAGCACAGCGCGGTTAACCTGGCTCAATTTAGAGAATTCGATCCGCATAGTCAAGGCTTAATATTAATTTA
>CAZGFR010000027.1:0-21765 GCA_964524485.1 uncultured Anaerolineaceae bacterium
TGCTCAAGTCGCCGAAGAAGATGCGCGGCGTGGTCTCGGAAGAACTGCTCAAGGTCAGGGCCGCTTATGGCGACCGCCGCCGCACGCAGATCGTGAGCGTCAAGGCGGGCAAGGCCGCCAAATTGTTGACGGCTTCCGACCTGATCCCCGACCAGACTGTCTGGGTGGGAATCACCGCGGATGGGATGATGGCCCGCTCCCACGACGACAAGGCCCCGCGCCCGAGCGGAACCGACGCCCCGAAATGGCTGGTACGTGTCAACACGACCGATGTGCTGTATCTCGTTTCGACGAGCGGGACCGCCGCTGCGGTCGGAGTCCACACCGTGCCCGAGGCCGAGAAGCTCACAGACGGCGCGCCGTACTATAAGGTCTCGCCGCTCAAGGAAAGCGACGAACTGGCGGCGGTCTTCTCGCTGCCCGCCAAACGCGCGGACTTCCCCGAAGAAACCTGTGTGCTGACCGTCACCCGCGGCGGCATGGTCAAGAAGAGCGCCATCAGCGAACTGCCCGGTCCCTCGGCGCAGACCTTCGTGCTGGCGCGCGTCAACGACGGCGACGCTCTGGGTTGGGTGGCGCTGACCGACGGCAAGAAGGACATTCTGCTGGCCACGTCCTCGGGTATGGCCATCCGCTTCAAGGAAGACGAGGTCCGCGCGATGGGCTTGATCGCGGCGGGCGTCAACGGCATCAAACTGGACGTCGGCCAGGAGGTCATCGGCGCGGAGGTCATCCCTGCGCAGGGTGAAATCCTGTTCATGGGTACGGATGGCAAGGCCAAACGTGTCGAGCCGAAGGAGTTCCCCGTTCAGGGTCGTTATGGCAAGGGCGTCATCGCCTGGGACCTGCCGCGCGGCGTCAAACTGGCGGGCATGGCCATGGGCAGGGGTAACTGGGTTGCCACGGTCCATTTGCTGAAAGCGGCTGCCAAGTCGCACCGCCTGGACGAGGCCCAACTGCGCAAACGCGCCGCCACCCGCGGCGACGCGCTGGTCGAGATCAAGGCCGGCGACGCCGTGACCCACGTCACGCTCGGCTGGCAGGTCGAGAAGTACGTCTCGAAGAAGGCCGAAGAACCGAAGAAGAAACCCGCGGCCAAGAAATCCGCGCCGGCCAAGGCAGCCAAGAAGCCTGCGGCGAAGTCCAAGCCCGCGAAAAAGAAGTAAAGATTTTTATCGAAGACTTACAAGACGACAAGGAGACATTCAATGAGTATTTTGCTGATGATCCATTCCATTGTGCGCTGGCTGATCGTGATCGTGGCCTTTGTGGCCATCATCAAGTTCGCTGTCGGTGCGTTCACGGGCGGCGCGTTCAAGTCCATGGACCGCGGCCTGTCCTCGGGTTTCAGCGGTCTGATGGACCTGCAGGTGTTGCTCGGCCTGATCTATTTCGTCTGGTCGGGGATCGCGACCTCGGCCTGGCCTTCGTATCGCTTCGAGCACATGGCCGTGATGTTGGTGGCGGCCGTGGTGGCGCATCTGCCCGCGCGCTGGAAGAATGCCTCGGATAAGATGCGCTTCCGCAATGCGTTGTTCGCGGTCTTGTTCGCGCTGTTCTTCGTGTACGTGGGAGTGTCCCGCCTGCCGGGCGGCTGGGCGCGGTAACACACACTTACGAATCGAAACGCCTTCCACTGTGGAAGGCGTTTTTGTTTAGGGGGTGACGATCACGGGCGCCGTGTCGGTCACGCGGACGGTGGATCCGTTCGGGAAGGTGACGACCGTGTCCTCCAGGTTGCGGACCACGGTCAGGCCGCGAACTTTGACGGTGACCGGCCAGGGGTAGGGGTTACGTCCCTCCAGGCGCACGCGCGTGGGCGAGAAGACCGTCACGCCCAGGGCATGCAGGAACAGGCCCACGGGGGCCAGTCCGCTCAGGGCGTTGCGTTCGCCGATGCCCGTTCCGCGCTCGGCGTGATAGCGCTGGTAGAAGGCACGCATCTGCTTGAGGTTCTGAATAACGGCATTCATCAGGTGGGCCGTCAGGCGGGCGGCTTCGTCGCGGAAGCCGTAGGTCAGCAACCCCTCGCCGATCAGATGATTCCAGGGCAGGTGCACGCTCATCCCAACGGAGTCCGCTTCGGGCGTTGGCAGGGACGGCAGAGCGGGCAGCCCGAAGGGGCGGTCGAAGCGATCCGCCGCCAGGATGGTGCGGCCGATCAAGGCCTGGGCGTGCTGCGGGTCCGACATGCCCGCCCAAAGCGGCAGGAGCAGGGTCTGATCCTCGGAGGTCAAATCCACGGTGCGGACGATGACCTTATCCTTCGGGTCCAGGCCGCGCACCCGCACGCGTCCCACCTGGGTGTAGACTTTTTGGCTGGTCGCCACCAACCCGCCGCTCTGCCACTGGAAGCGCTGCCCTTCGATGATCTCGGGTTCGCCCTTGATGGCGTACTCGCCGATCTCCGCCTCGGGGCGCTTCGTGGTGTGACTCTTGGTCCGAATCTCGATCTGCAAGCGGACGGGAGTCTCGAACTCGGCCTTCGGGCGGAAGGAGCCTGCGCCCTCCTTGCCGCGCACGAGGATCTTGCCGCGCGGGCTCAGATGGGTGTCGCGGTCGGTGTAGGTGTACAGGGCGGAGGAGGCGTCCCAACTGGCTTCGACCAACGCGCGCAGTTTCTCCGCCTGGAGTTCGAGCAGGCTGAAATCCTCCGTCGAGCCGAGCGCCTTCGCCATCAGGAGCAGGCAGCGGGACTCGCGGTAGAGCATGGCGCACAAGGCCGGGCTGTGGACGGTACCGATGTCCACGCCCTGCGACCAGGGATGCCAGACGTCGAAGAGCGGATTGTCTTCGAAGCCGGTCTGGAGCGGGTGAGTCCATTCGGGGACGCCGTCGCGTTGGGGATCGTGGTCCGGGGAGAACCACGACCAGAAGAAATTCTGGAGTTTGGGGAAGACCCGTTCGAGGAAGGTCAGGTCGGGGCTGGACTGGTGCAGCTTCCAGGCTAGGGAGGCCAGCAGGGGCGCGGCCAACAGTTTTCCGCGTTGACCGCCGAGCCCGGGCTTGTTGTCGATCTCGCCGTCCTCAGTTTGCGCGGCCAGGAAATTGAGCAGGAATTCGCGTCCTGTGGCGGGCGCGCCGGGCAACAGGCTGGAAAGGTAATGCGCTTCGAGCGGAGTCTGTCCGCTCCAGGCGGGGGGATGGTCGGTGCCGTCGCCCTTGTGCGAGTAGCCGTGGTCGGGCTGGCGCGAGAGGACGAACGTGGTGCGTGGAAGGTGGTCATTGCCGCGCAGGAGCAGGCTGAAGGCGGCGGTCTGCGAGAGGGCCAGGGCGGCGTCCCAGTCTGGGTCGCCGGTGTGGATGTCGTACAGGCTGGACTCGCAGGTGCGCTCGATGCGGGCGCGCTCGGCCTCCCACGGGCGGGCGGCGGTGTGACGCGCCAACTCGAAGGACATGGGCAGGCTCTCGCGGGCGGCCTGGGCAAAAGCGACCCGTCGGGTCGCCCCGGGACCCAGCTCCAGGTCCAGGGCCAGCGAAGGGTACGGACCCGGCCCGGGCTTGGGTCCGCCGGTCATGAACAGGACCGGGAAGAGTCCGCCCGTGCCGCCGGCCAACACGTTGACCATCTGCTGCTGGACCGGCATCATGTTCTGCCCGCTCAGGTGGACCAGCGCGGCGCACACCTCCAGGCGAATCTGACGGGTGGCGGTGCTGCGGTTGACCAGGGTCACCCGTCCGGCCAGGGAGTTGGAGTCGGGCACCCAAAACTCGGCGTCGGCGTCGAGGCCTTCGATGGGGGAGAATTCGAGCCAGAGGAAATTGGGGTGGAAGCGTTTCAGGCGCGGACCCACCGCGAAGGCCGAAGGGTCGGTGACGGACTGTCCGTTTTCGGTGAAGCGCAGGAACAGGCGCATCGAGCGCGCGCGCAGGCCGTAGGTGGTGCGCAGCGACAGGGCGGCCGGCTCACCGCCGCCGAGGTCGAGTTCCCAGATGTGATCGTTGAGGTAATCGGGGGTGCACAGGCGGGAATCCGCTGCCAGGGTCAAAAACAGCGGGTCGCCGGGGCCAAGAGACCAATTGCGCATGGTTCTATTGTACGGGCAGATGGGCGGAAGGTCAAAGGGTATAATTCGGACAGCACCCCGCCGAATACGGGTACAGGCCGCTTGCCGCTCTTTTGAGATTTTTTTGTACACGAAAAACACGGATTTCACGGATTTCACGGAGAATCCTCAAAAGAGAATCAATGCCTGTCCGTGGCATCCGTGTACTGAAAACTGAACCCATCGCCCGTTTTCGTTGTTAAACTGTCAAGAAAACATCGTGGACGAAAAAGAGGAGAAGACCATGCCAGGCTTGTATTTCGAGGAGTTCACCGTTGGCCAGAAGATCGTCACCGTGGGCCGCACCATCGCCGAGAGCGACATCTTTACCTTCGCCGGGCTCTCGGGCGATTTCAACCAGATCCACACCGACGCCGAGTTCGCCCGAACCACCCCGTTCGGTCAGCGCGTGGCGCACGGCCTGCTGGGCGTGGCCATCACCTCGGGCCTGGCCATGCGCACGGGCGTGCTCGAAGGCACCGTCATCGCCTTCCGCGAGATCAACGAGTGGAAGTTCAGCAAGCCCGTCTTCATCGGCGACACCATCCACGCCGAGATGACCGTCACCGAGACCAAATCCCTGCCGCGGTTGGGCGGCGGTTCCGTCACCATCGTCTTCGATGTGAAAAATCAAAAAGACGAAACCGTGATGAAGGGAACCTGGGTGGTCCTGGTGGCGTCCAAACCACAGTAAACGCCATGTCCCAACCTGAACACGAAGACTCCCGCGAACGATTGCGCCGCCTGCTGCGCTCGGAGGATGAAACCCTCCCCGACCTGCCGACGGGATTCGAACCCGCCTCGGACCTCATTCCCGAGACGGAGCCTGATCCCGAACCCGAGCCGCAGCCTGCGCCCGAAGAACCTCCCGCCTCCGCCGACTCGACTCTGATCCTGCCGCCCGAGCCGCAGCGTGCCCGCACGCCGACTCCCACCCCCACACCTCCGCCCATCTTCGACTCGTCCTCGACTCCCACCCCGCTGGTGCGTCCCGCCCTGGACGAGAACAACATGCCCCTGCCGCGCCGCGTGGACCAGATTGACATGGCCGGCACGCGCGTCACTCGCGCGGCGTACGAGCCGCCCAGCACGGGCCGCCGTTCCGCACAGCAGACACGCGTCACCCAGCCGCCGCCCGCCTACGTCCCGCCGCCTGCTCCGCCCGCCCCTCCGTTCTGGAGCAACATCGACTGGCGCGGGAGCATGGGCTGCCTGGTGCGCGGGTTGATCGCCTCGATCTTCCTGGTCGTCATCGTCGGCTTGTGCCTGGGGTCCATTGCAGTGTACGAGTATTACTCCATCGCGCGGACCCTGCCCAGCGTCGAGGATCTGAAGAACCGCGCCTCGCAGTTCGAGACCACGCGCATCCTCGACCGCAACGGCAACCTGCTGTACGAGATCCTCGACCCCAACGCAGGCCGCCGCACCTACGTCCCGCTCAGCAAGATCTCGCCCAACCTGGTGGCGGCCACCATCGCCACCGAAGACAAGGAATTCTACAGCCATCCCGGCTTCGACTTCTGGGCCATCGTCCGCGCCCTGTGGCAGAACTACCTCACGGGCGGACAGAGCGGCGGCGCATCCACCATCACGCAGCAGTTGGCGCGCGCGCTCCTGCTCTCGCCCGAGGAGCGCAGTCAGCGCACGGTGACGCGCAAGGCGCGCGAGATCATCCTGGCCGCCGAGATCACGCGCCGTTATTCCAAGGATGAGATCCTCGAACTGTACCTGAACGAAATCTATTACGGTAACCTGGCGTACGGAATCGAAGCCGCCTCCGAGACCTACTTCGGCAAACCCGCCGACCAGTTGACCCTGGCGGAAGCCTCCTTCCTGGCGGGCCTGCCGCAGTCCCCGGCCGTGTACGACATCTACACCAACCGCGAGACCACCCTGTTACGTCAGCAACAGGTGCTGGTGTTGATGTACGAGGTCAGCCAAACGCAGAACTGCATCCCGGTCAGCAACAGCCCCTCGCCCGTGTGCGTGGACGCATTAGCCGCGTCCACCGCTGCGGACGACATGAAGAATCGCACCTTCAACTCGCCCAACATTAACACGCGTTATCCGCATTGGGTTAATTACGTGCGCTCGCTGCTGGAAGAGCAGTACGATGCGCAGACCATCTATCGCTCGGGGTTCACCATCTATACCACGCTCGATCCCACGTTGCAGGACGAGGCTCAGCGACTGGTCACCGAGCAGATCGCGACCCTGGTAGACAAGAATGCTCACAACGGCGCGCTGGTGGCCATTCGCCCTTCGACCGGTGAGATCCTCGCCATGGTTGGTTCGCCCGATTTCAACAACGATGCCATCTCGGGCCAGGTCAACATGGCCATCAGCCAGACGCGTCAGCCCGGATCGTCGATCAAGCCCATCACCTACGTGGCCGCCTTCGAGAAAGGCTGGACTCCGTCCACTCTGATCTGGGACGTGCCCTCCGAGTTTCCGCCTTCGGGCGACCCCAACGACACGCGCCCGCCCTACATCCCGGTCAACTATGACGGCAAGTCGCATGGACCGGTCACCGTGCGTGTGGCGCTCTCCAACTCGTTCAACATCCCGGCCGTCAAGACGTTGAACTTCATCGGCATCTACGGCAAGGGCGGCATGATCGAGATGGCCAAACGCCTCGGCATCACCTCGTTGACCCGTGACGACTATGGCCTGGCCCTGACCCTCGGCGGCGGTGACGTGTCGCTGCTGGAGATGACGGGCGCGTTCTCCGTCTTTGCCAACAGTGGACAGCGTGTGCCGCCCGTGGCGATCCTCAAGATCACCGACTTTGCGGGCAACGTGGTGTACGAATACAAGCCCCAGCCCGGCGAACAGGTCATCCGCGCGGAACATGCCTACCTGATCTCCTCCATCCTCTCGGACAACGATACCCGCTCCTGGATGTTCGGCCGCAACTCGGTCTTGAATCTGCCCTTCCCCGTGGCCGCCAAGACCGGCACCACCAACGACTTTCGCGATAACTGGACCCTCGGCTACACTCCCGACCTGGTCACGGGGGTATGGGTCGGCAACGCCGACTACACCCCGATGGTCAACACCACCGGCTTGACCGGTGCGGCTCCCATCTGGTCGCAGTTCATGACCTTTGCCGTGCCGTATCTCACCAACAACAATCCCACGCCCTTCAATCGTCCGCCCGGCGTGGTGGACTACGTGGTCTGCTCCCTCTCAGGCACGCAGCCATCCAATACCTGCAAGCAGCAGTACACCGAAGTCTTCGCCTCGGACCAGCCTCCGCTGCCCGCCAGCCAGGACCTGCTGCGCCGCATCAACCTGGACCTGTGGACTTTGCTCGAAGCCTCGAATGCCTGCAAGGACTTCACCGACAGCGAGAACGTGTTCAACGTGAGCGACCCGTGGGCGCGCAAGTGGCTCGAAAGCGGCGAGGGCCGCGACTGGCTCAACCAGCACGACATGCCGCGCAGGCCGGTCTATGCCCCCGAGCGCGAGTGCCGCGCCGACGATCCGCACCCGCAGCTCGAGCTGGCTCTTTCCGACGGGCAGCAGCTCACCTCACCCATCCTGGAGATCAAGGGCACGGCCGACGCCACGGGCTTGTTCGAATCCTGGAAGCTGGAACTCGGCCTCGGCGCGGACCCGAACAACTGGGTCCTGCTGAACGGCGGCAACTCCCCGGTCAAGAATGGAACCCTGCACTTGGTGGACCTCTCGAATCTGCCGAACGGGGTCTTCACCCTGAAGTTGACCGTCACGGGCAAGAACGGCGAGGTCAGCAAGTCCGTGCGCCTGAACCTCGACCTGGCCACGCCCACCCCGCCGCCCACGTCGACCGAACTGCCGCCCACCCTGCCTCCGCCGACGCTGCCGCCACCCGCCACCGACACACCGACCTTCCCGCCGCCCGCGACGGAAACGCCGACCCCCACTCCGACGTCCACCCCAACGACTGGACCCTGACCATGCGCTTCGAAGACCTGACCTGGATGGATGTGGAGCGTTACCTTGAGCAGGATGACCGCCTGATGCTGGTCCTCGGCTCGACGGAACAACACGCCACCCTCAGCCTGCTCACCGACGTCAAGATTCCCCTGGCCCTGGCGGACGCCGCCTCCCAGCAGACGGGCGTGCTGGTCGCGCCGCCGCTCAACTTCGGGGTCTCGCCCTACTTCCTGGCCTATCCCGGTACGCTCAGCCTGCGAGTCTCCACGCTCAACGCTGTGGTCGAGGACGTAGTCCGCTCGGCGTTCGGCTACGGCTTTCGGCGCATCCTGATTCTGAACGGTCACGGCGGGAACGCGCCTGCGCGCGTCCACCTCAACGACCTGATCAACCAACTGCCCGGCCTGGGTCTGAACTGGTACGACTGGTGGACCTCGCATTCCACCGAGGCGGTGGCCGAGCGGCACAACATCAAGCCGACCCATGCCAACTGGCTGGAGGCCTTCCCGTTCACCATCATCGAGGAGCCGCCCAGTCAGCCCAAGGTGCCGCCCAAGGTCCCCAGCCCGATCATGGACGCGAAGACCGCGCGCCAAGTCTACGGCGACGGCTCCTTCGGCGGCCCGTATAAAGCCAGCGAGGAGGTCATGCACGAACTCTTCGCCGCCGCGCTGGAAGATATTTTGATGTTGTTGAAGTTTGGAGAATAGAAAGAGACGGTCACCTTCAAAGTGACCGTCTCTTTCTTTACCATTTCCTGTGCCGTGCCTGCACGTCAATCACGGTCAGGTCGTCGAGAAAGTTGATGGTGTGTGTGGCGAGGAAACCCTTTTCGAGCGGGTCGAGTGTCTCCACGGTGGTTTCAGCATAGTCGGTGGTGGACAACTTGTCGATGCGTTGAAAGTGCAGCGCCCCGCCGTATCGGCGCGAGGAATCCTGCGCGGGGCGGATCAGTTTCCCGTCGCGCTGGAAGATGCGGCCTGCGGGACGCGCGGTGCGCACATCCGATACGATGGGGTTGAGCGGATGCGGCGTCCAGGCTTCGGAGAGGGGACTGTCGGCGTAGAACAGGTGCAGAGAATCCCAGGTGGCGTTGTTCTCGTCGTCGGCGACGTTGGCGAACAGCCACCAGCGGCCGTCGTGTTCGATCAGGGTCGAATCCACAGCGCGAAGTCCGCTCATCAAGGTTTTCTCGAAGATCCATTGGTCGGGGAAATGCTCGCAGCGATAAAGCTCGATGGCGCGATTTCCGCTTGTTTCGGGGATCATGTACCACTGACCGCCATGCTCGAACACGAACGGATATGACAGATGATAGGGCCGTTCAAGGATGATGGTTTTATCCGCGATGCGGTTGTGCTCGTCGAGTGTGATACAGGCGAGGATGCCGCGCTTGAGGGCGAAGGGCAATTCTTCCAGGAAAATGTAGCGGCGGCCGTTGCGCTCGACCAGGAACGGGTCGGCCCAGAAACGGTCGCGCGGCGGCTGGAGCGGGGTGAAGCCATCCCAACTCAGCGCGGAGTCGCTTCCGCGCGGGGCCAGCATCAACATCCACTGGTCGATGCTGTAGAGTTTGGGGAGTTTGGCGCGCAGCCAACGGAAGGTCTGTTGGAAAGTCAGTGTGCCGAGTTGCAGCGGATTCGGTGGAACAGCAGGCAGCGATACGGGCAGGGCGGTCGTGGCGGAGAAGAAGTCCGCTTCACCGCGAAAGGCCAGTTGACGCAGGGCGCGCGGTGCCAGCGAGGCCGTCCGCCAGAGCAGATGCATCTGGTTGCGCGAGAGCGATTGCAGATCGCTGACCATCAGTGAGCGGGCCACGATGCAGGGCGGCTGACTTGCGCGGACCACTTCGAGGTGACAGGCCGTGATCGGGTCGTCGTTCCAGAGTTCGAGCCAGCCGGGCTGGGAGCCGATGCGCACGCGGCGCACGCTCCAGACGCCGAAGCGGGCTAGCGGCGGCAACTCCTGTGGGATCGTGTCCAGCGCCAGGTTGAGCAGCACGTCCAGCCGCAGGGATTGCAGTTGCGCGGAGGCCTCGCCATGCAGGCGCGGCAGGTCGGCAGGCAGGGAGGTCAGGTCCCACGGACTGGGCTTGGAGCGGAAGACGAGTCGGTCGAGGGCAAGGTAGGCGCGGAAGAGTCTGTGGGTAAGCTCGGGCTGCGGCAGGATGAGCGCCGTCACCAACTCGGTCTCGGGCTGGGAGCGCAGCCGCTCGACCAGACGCGCAGCCCAGGCGGGGACCGTTTCAGCGGGTAGGATCAAGCCGACACGCAACGGGTTCATGAGAGGATCTTTCCGAAGGGCGTCTCACCATGGGTGAGGACGTAGAAACTACGCGGGGTGTCGCCGCGCTCGAAGATGAAGTCGGTGATGATGTAGCCTGCGGCAAAGGCCGTCTCGAAGACTTCGCGGGTGAAGAAGCGCCAATCGCGGGCCAGGGTGAAGTCGGCATCCTTGAGGGCCAGGAAGTCGTGGGGAATCTCGGCCAGCAGCAGGTGCTCCTCGAAGGGCGGGACATGCTCGGGCGGGCGGGACCAGGCCGAGGGTCCGCGCTGTGGGGTGTAGAGCGGATGTAGTTCGGCTTCGGCGAAGTCGTGCAGCTTGAGGGCCGGGCGGGCGCGTTTGCCGAGTCGGCGCTCGACGCGGCGGGTGTTGATCCACCAATCGACCTGGAAGCGGTCGGAGGGCAGGCCCGCGTTCAGGCCGTCGCGCATGTCGCCGTATTCGGAGCGGCGGTAGGTGTTGCAGACCGCGCCGAGCCGCGCGATGTTGAGGTGGGCGTTGCGACTCATCAGCGGATCGTAGGTCCAGGTGATGTGGTCGAGGCCCTGGTGGCGGACCATCTGCCATTGCGCGCGTTTGAGGGCGAAGCCGAGTCCGCTGTCGCGATGGTCGGGATGGATGCCCATCATGTGTGAGCAATGCTTGGCGCGCGGACCGTCGGGCGTGGTCTCCAGCCCGGGAAATCCAAAGACGAAACCGACCAGTTGATTTTCGACGAAGGCGCCCAACACCAACCCGCCGTTGTGGACGACGGTGATGAGCAGGTGCGCGGGCACCACGTCGGTTTCGCTGCCCGGCCAGACGGCGCGCTGCAGTTCTTCGACGGCGGTCATTTCTTCGGGGGTCTCGATCAGACGGATGAGGGGAGTCATGTACGATTATTTGCGCATGCGGGCAGGCCGCAAGTTGGAGGCCCACTCGGAAAGGCGCTGCCACCAGGGTTTGGTCGCCAGGTAGTCGAGGCGATAGGTGAAGCGGGCGGGCATCAGGCCGAAGGCGCGCGAGGTTGAGTCGGCGGGACAGGTGCGGCTGACGAAGATGTAGTCGATCCAGAAGGAGGAGGCGGGGAAGTTGGGGACGACGCTTTCGAGGAAGATGGTCAGCGCGCGCAGCACCACGGGCGGAATCTCGATCAACAGGCGCGGCGCGTGGATGGCGTTCATGATGATCTCGACCGCCTGCCGCACGGTGAAGTACTCGCTGCCGCCCACTTCGTAGACCTGGTTGAGGGTCTCGGGATTCTCGTAGGTCCACAGCAGGCAGGCCACCAGGTCCTCGACCCAGAGGGGTTGGATGAGCGGCAGGACCCTGGCCTCGTTGCCCGGCAGGAAGAAAATGCCCGGGAAGGAGCGGATCATGCGCGCCAGCCCGGTGGTGAAATGGTCCTCGGGACCGTACACGATCGCCGAGCGCAGGATGGTGTATGGCACGCCCGAGCGGCGGATGGTCTCTTCGGCGATGCCCTTGGCCTTGAAAACGGGATAAGCCGAGGCGCGCGCCGCATCGAGGTGGCTCAGGTAGATGAAGTGCTGCACGCCCGCGTCCCGCGCCGCCTCAACCAGGTTGCGCGTGCCGTCGATGTCGGTGGCGCGCAGGTTGGCGTTGCGGCCCTCGGATTCAGCGCCCGCCAGGTGGATGATCGTGTCCACGCCGTTGAGCGCGGCGCGCAGGCCGCGCGTATCCGCCAGGCTGACCACGGCCACTTCCACGGGGACGCCCTTGGGCAGGCGCGGGGTGCGCCGCGACGGGCGGATCAGCACCCGCACCGGGTGCCCCGTTTCAAAAAGCTGCCGAACCAGGGCCCGTCCGATGAATCCCGTGGCGCCAGTGACCAGAATCATGCGGAGGATTATAGCAGAGATGGGGGTGGGGCCGCCGGGCGTCCCGCCGTTTTTTATCGTGGATTTGAAATGAGAGAATCCATGCGGGGAATGCTACAATACACGCGTGAACCTGGACGTTTTGCCGCGCTCCACCCGCTGGGGGATCGTGCTGGGCTTGACGGCCCTGTACTGGATTCTCGCCTTGGCGCTGGTGCCCATGTTGGGGATTGGGATCCTTGCGTTGAGCGTGTTGCCTGTGGCTGTGGCAGGTTGGTTCTTTGGGCCGCGGGGCGGATGGATCTCCGCGCTGGCTGGAATCGGCTTGAGCGCCCTGTTCATCCAACTGACGCAGGGATCGCCCTGGACGAGCGTGGTCATCCAGGGATTCCTCGCGGGCTGCGCTGCGCTTTTGGTTGTCGGCGTCCTTGCGGGGCGGCTCAAGCAAAGCTACGAGGCAGGCCGCCAGGACACGCTCCAACTGCGGGATGGACTCCACGAGCGGGAATTGAACCGCCGCCTGCGCGAATCCACTGCGCTGGCCGAGATTGCGCGAGCCTTGAGCGAGACCGAACGCGTCGGCTTGAGCACGGTCCTGCAATTGATCATCGACTCGGCCCGCGAGTTGATCCCCGAGACCGAACAGGCCGTCATCCACCTGCTGGACGAGGAGCGGCAGGTGCTGCATCCGCGCGCGGTGAGCGGCTACGAGGACGCCGCAGCGGGACAGTTCAACTTCCGCCCGCGGGAGGGCGTGGCGGGACAGGTCATCTACAGCGGCGAGACCATCCGCATCGACGACGTTCACGCCGACCCGCGCTTCCTTGTGCTCGATAACCCGCCAACCTTCCGCTCCCTGATCGTCGCCCCCGTGCAGAGCGGCGCGCGGAAACTCGGTACCATCAGTGTGCAGAGCAGCCACGTCCGCGCCTTCTCGGAGGACGACGGCCGCCTGTTGAGTTCGCTGGGCGTCCAGGCCGCCATCGCCATCGAGAACGTCCGCCTGCTGGAGAGCACCCAGCAGGCGCTGAAAGAGACCAACGCCCTCTACCGCATCAACCAGGAATTGATCGCCACCCTCGACCCGCAGGAACTGATGCAGGATGTGGTTGAACTGCTCGGCCAGAGTTTCGGATATTCCTATGTTCAGATCTTCGTGGCGGATCCCTTCAGCGGCGACTTCGTGATGCGCGCCGGCAGCGGGGAGATCGGCCATCAGTTGTACGCGCAGGGATACCGCCTGTGGGCCGGCGAAGGCATCGTGGGCTATACCGCCGAGACGGGCGACCCGTTCTTCACCAACAATGCGGACGAGATGGTTTCCTTTATCCGCAATCCGCTCCTGCCCGAGGTCAAGTCCCAGCTGGCCGTACCGGTCAAGATCGAGGGACGCATCCTCGGCCTGTTGGACGTCCAGCAGACGCCGCCCGGTCAACTCACCCAGCGCGACCTGCAACTGGTCAGCGCGGTGGCCGACCAACTGGCGCTGGCCCTTCAGAAGGCCAACCTGTACGCCGAACTGCAAACCTCCCTGCAGACCGAGAAGACCATGCGCGGTCAACTCCTGCTGGCCGACCGCCTGTCCACCATGGGACGTCTGCTGGCTTCCGTTTCGCACGAGTTGAACAATCCCCTGCAAGCCATCCAGAACGCACTCTTCCTCCTGCGCGAGGAGCAGGGTCTCTCCGAACAGGGCCGCCAAGACCTCGACATCGTCCTGTCCGAATCGGAGCGCATGGCCGCTCTGATCGCCCGCCTGCGCGCCACCTACCGCCCGGCCCAGGTTGAGGACTTTCAGCTGATCCAGGTCAACGAGATCATCGAGGATGTGTACGCCCTGATCGCCACCCACCTGCGGCACAATCAGATCTCCTTCGAATTCCATCCCGAACCGTCCCTGCCCCGCATCCCCGGCCTGCCCGACCAGATCCGCCAGGTGGTGCTCAACTTGCTGATGAATGCCGTCGAGGCCATGACCGAGGGCGGGCGGCTGTCGGTGTCCACGCATTTCCTTGCCGAAGAGCAGGAGGTCCTCCTGCTCGTGGCTGACACTGGCCCCGGCATCGACCCCGCCATCCTTCCGAGCATCTTCGATGCCTTCGTCACCAACAAGGACTACGGCACCGGCCTGGGCCTGACCATCACCTACGACATCATCAACAAACACCGCGGCCGCATCCAGGCCGGGAACAACCCGAACGGCGGAGCAATCTTCAGCATTTGGCTGCCGGCCGGGGAGGAGCAGACATGAAGATTAGCGGCCACATCCTGGTCATCGACGACGAGCCCCCGGTGCGCAAGACCCTGGCGCGTATTTTGCAGCAGGCGGGCTTCGAGGTCACCACCGCCGAAAGCGGCGAACAGGGACTGGCCTTCCTGGAAGGCGCCGCCTTCGACCTCGTCTACATGGATCTGCGCATGCCCGGCCTGCCCGGGCTGGACGCGCTCCACCAGATCCACACCCGCCACCCCAGCCTGCCCGTGGTGCTCTTCACCGCCCAACCCGATGTCAGCTCGGCGGTGGAAGCCCTGCGCCGTGGCGCCACCGATTACCTGCTCAAACCGCTCAAGCCCGAAGCCATCATCGAACGCACCAAGGCCATCCTTGCCAGCCAGCAGCGCGAACGGCGCAAACGCGAGATCACCGACCAGATCGAGTCCCTGCGGGCCGAGTTAAAGAGCCTGGAAAGCGGCGGCGAGATCGAGGTCGTGCCACCGCAAGCCCTGCCCGCCGCCGAGCGCTTCGTCCGCCGCGGCCTGCTCAGCCTCGACCTGCACACGCGGCGCGTCCTGGTCGGCGAGCACACCGTCAACCTTGCGCCCACCTCCTTCGGTTATTTGCTCGTGCTGGCGCGCCACGCCCCCGAGGTGGTGGATTATCAGACGCTGGTGGCCGAGGCGCAGGGGTACCAGGCCGACCCGCGCGAGGCGCAGGAACTCGCCAAGTACCACATCCACCAGGTACGCCAGGCGGTGGAAGAGAACGCCCACAGTCCCTCGCGCGTGATCACGGTGCGCGGGATGGGCTACCGCCTCGTGGCCGATTGACCCCAGCCTGGATTCCGCTTTTCGAGCAGAGCCCGCCCTCGGTCCCGGACCGGGGGCGGATTCCGTTTCCCCAACTTTCCCCAACCTTTTGCAGACTCATCCCAACCGCCCTGGACGGCGAATCGTGGAAAATGGGACCGATGGACGCCTCTCTCGCTGCCCCCGCAACCGTCCGCGTACTGGTGGTGGACGACCACCCCGGTACCGCCAAAACCCTGGCCCGCGCCCTCGCCCAACTCGGCCCGCAGGTCGAGGCCATCCACGCCACCAGCGGCAGGGAGGCGCTCGAACGCGTGGCCGGCGATTCGGTGGACGTGCTCATCACCGACATGATGATGCCCGGCATGAACGGACTGGAGTTGATCGACAACATGCAGTCCAACCCCGGCGGGCGCCCCACTCACATCATTTTGATCACCGCGTACGATGTGCCCGGCCTGAAGGAGACCGCCCGCCGCCTGAAGGTGGATGAGACCATCCTCAAGCCGGTGCGGCCCGAGCGCATCTGCCAGATCGTGGGCAATATCATCCAATCCATGGGGACGTCTCCAGCTCCTGCGCCGGCGCCCCAGTCCGCCAGGCAGCCCTTCCGAATCCTGATCGCCGATGATGTTCCCGATAACGTCGTCCTGCTTTCTCGCTACATGCAGAACGAAGGCTATTCGTACCTCACAGCCGCCAGCGGCTCAGAGACCCTGGCCAAGGTCCGCGCCGAGCTGCCCGACCTGGTGCTGCTCGACGTGAACATGCCCGACAAGGACGGCTTCGCCGTGCTCGAGGAAATGCGGGCCGACCCGGCTTTGGAACACATCCCGGTCATCATCCTCACCGCCGCGCGCATGCACCCCGACGATGTGCAGGCCGGGTTGAACCTGGGCGCTGATGATTACATCACCAAACCCTTCGACCGCCGCGAACTTTTCGCCCGCATCCGCGCCAAGCTGCGCGCCAAGTCCTTTGAGGATGCCATCCGCCGCCGCAACCGCCAGTTGAGCATGCTGCCCGAGATCGGCAAGGAATTGAGCGCGCGCCTGGATCTGGATGAACTGTCGAACGTGGTGCTGCGCCACACGGTGGAGACCCTGGGTGCGTGGGTGGGTCACGTCCTGCTGGTGGATCCGCGCCATACCCTGCAAAGATCCCATCGCGCGGGTTCGCACGGTGGACCGTCCGTGCATGCTCCACGCGTGGACGGCTTCCTGGCGGGGGTGCGAGAATCCCGCGCGGGCCTGATCGTGGAGGATGTGGCTGTCGAGCCGCGCTGGCAGTCCCACCCCGAAGACCCCACCCGCTCGGCCGTCATCGTGCCGATGTTCGGCCGGGACCACTTGCTGGGTCTGCTGGTTCTCGCGCACGAACGCGCGGGGTATTTCCAAACCGAACACCTGCTGCTCTTGCAGGCCATCGCCAGCCAGGCGGCCATTGCGATGGAGAACGCCCTGCTGTATGAAGACCTGTCCCGCCAGCAGAAGCGGCTTTCGGTGGTGCTGGATAGCGCCGCCGAGGCGGTTTTTCTATTCGACGCGGATAGCCGCCTGCTCCTGGTCAACCCGGCGGGGGAGAAATTGTTCACCGATCTCGAAACCAGCCTGAACCACCCGATGGAGCGCGGGCGGGGCTACGACGCGCTGATCGAATGGCTGGACCAGGCTCGACGGTCCGGCGGGTTGAAGGCGGGGGAACTCGAATGGCCTGACGGCCGCACTTTCGATGCGCTCATCGCACCCATCGAGGGCGGCGGGCTGGTGGCCGTGCTGCACGATGTCACCTATTTCAAGCAGGTGGAACAGGTCAAGAACGAATTCATCGCCGCCGCTTCGCACGACTTGAAGAATCCCATCATGTCCATTTCAGGATATAGCGACCTGCTGGTGCAGGCCGGGCCGTTGAACGACCTGCAGGCCGATTTCGTCCATCGCATCCAGAACGCGGCCCGGACCATGAACGATCTGGTGCAGAACATGCTGCAACTGGCGCGGACCGACCTGAACAAGACGCGGAAGATCGAACGCGTGGAGATGGGCGCTCTGCTGGCGGTCGTGGTGGACGAGTTCAAGGGGCAGGCCTCCATCCGAACGCAGACGCTCGACTTCCTGCCTCTGCCCGATCCCGCGTATGTGGACGGCGACCCGCTGCAACTGCGTCAGTTGTTCCGTAATCTGGTGGGCAATGCCGTCAAGTACACACCCGACGGCGGGACCATTCAAGTGGACGCGCAGGCGGAGGACGGCTTCTTGCTGGTGGGGGTACAAGACAACGGCTATGGCATTCCCGCCGCCGACCTGCCCTTCATCTTTGACCGCTTCTACCGCGTGCATCAAAATTTCGAGGTTGAGGCCGAAGGCAATGGACTAGGACTGGCTATTGTCAAGGCTGTAGTCGAACAACATAACGGTCAGGTGAGTGTGACTAGTGAGCCGGGTACAGGGTCTCGCTTTGTTGTTTCTCTGCCACTATTTTCTCGTGCGAATGTTGCATGAGCACTTTGTTGAAAGGATACTATCCATGAAAAAAATCCGTCTTCTTTCCTCTTTGATGATTGTAATCCTCCTGTTGACTGCCTGTGCAAATCAGGCCGAGGCTACACCGCCTCCGCTTACGCCGGTCACCCTGCAATTGCAATGGGTAACCCAGGCTCAATTTGCAGGTTACTATGTGGCTCTTGAAAAGGGCTGGTATGCTGAAGAAGGCATTGACCTTACAATCATACCCGGAGGCCCGGATCAAGATCCAGTTGACCTGGTTGTTTCTGGAACCCGCGACTTTGGTACTGCCCTATTAGCCGATCTGACTGTAGCAGTCCAGGAGAATAAGCCTGTCATTGGCATTGCACAGATTCACCAGTCGAACGGCCTGCTCTTAGTCGCCAAAAAGAGCATTGGTGTCGAAGCACCGAAGGATTTGCAAGGTAAACGCGTGGGCGTATGGTTGGGAGGCTGGGAGGCGCAATTCAACGCGCTCATGGCTCAGCAGGGGATCTCTGCCCAGAGTTTTACGCTGGTTTCTCAGGGATATAGTATGACCCCCTTCCTGAACGATGAATTAGATATAGCTTCAGCCATGGCTTATAACGAATACTACACAGTGCTGGAGAGCGGGATTCGTCCCGAAGACCTGACCGTTATCGATTATGCCGACTATGGGTTGGATTTTCCCGGCGACACACTCTTCACTGCCCGCGCAACGCTTGAACAGGATCCCGATTTGTGCGTTCGTATGGTGCGTGCCAGCCTTCGCGGCTGGAAATATGCCATCGAACACCCCGAAGAGGCTGTGGATATTGTGTTGAAGTACGACAAGACCGGGGTACAGACCCGTGCGCATCAAATGTCCATGATGACCGAGATTGCGAAACTGGTCCTCCCCGAGGGACGTCAACTGGGCTATTCAGATGGTGCCACTCTAAAGCGCACCATCGACACACTCCTGCAGTTTGGTATCCTCAAAGGCGTTGTCCAACCTGCGGATGTTATGACCAACGATATTTGGGAGAAGGCTCAGGGTCAATAGACCCTTCCCTACCAGGAGGCAGGATGCTCATTCAATTTTTGCGGCGAATTTCGGTGCGCGGAAGGATCGTAGGCGGTTTCGCGATTCTATTGGTGTTCCTGACTCTGTCCGTGCCGTTGTTCGTAGCCAATCACTTATCCCTGACCAACCGCGTGCAGCAACTTGCCAACGTGGAAGCCAAGTCTGACCGCGAATTACTGCTATCGCTTTCGCATGTGCTTTCTTCGCGCGTCAACCTGATGCGTTATGCGGACGACTTGACCCCCAGTTCGAGCGATGCCTTGAATGACGTCAACCAGGCCGTGCAACACACTGAAGAAGCCCGTAAATTGATTTCTGCCCCTAATCAAAAAACTGCCACGGCCAATATCCTGTCGGGACTGGTGAGCTACAGCAACCTGATCTCCGAAGTACAGAACGCCCGAAACGAGGGGCGCCAGCAAGATGTCACGTCCCTGCTGGCCAAATCATATCAGTTGGAATTCGATTTGGAACAGCAGATTAACAGCGTGGTGGATGCCAGCGAAGTCAGCGTGGTCAAAGCCAATGCAAAGGCTCTGGCGGATGCACAACAGCGGTTGGTCCTGTTCGTGGCCGTATACCTTGGCCTGCTGATCCTGGCTATTGTGATTGCGGTCTCCGTTCAGTCCAGTATCACACGCCCGATCTCGGACTTGTTCCAAGGCGCTGAGGAATTTCGTGTCCGACGAACCCCAACCCATATTTTGGCCGAAGGCGCAGATGAGCTAAGCTTGTTGGCAGATGTTTTCAATCAGATTACCTCTGAACTGTCTCAAACTTTGGGTGGGTTGGAGCGATTGGTCGATGAGCGCACCAGGGCACTGGCCGCCACCACCGAGGTCAGCCGACGTCTCTCGCACATCCTCGACCAGCGCCAATTGGTCACCGAAGTGGTGGAACAGGTCCGTGAGACCTTCGATTATTACCATGTTCACATTTATTTGATCGACCCGCAGACGCAGGACCTGGTCATGGTCGGTGGCACTGGCGCAGCAGGACAGGCCTTGCTCGAGCGCGGGCACCGCCTTCCTCAGGGCCGCGGCCTGGTGGGGCGCGCCGCTGCAACCAACCTGCCTGTGTTGGTGGCCGATACGACCTCCAACCCCGACTGGCTACCCAACCCTCTCCTCACTGAAACCCAATCCGAAGTGGCGATCCCTATCTCAGTTGGTGACAATGTGCTGGGCGTGTTGGACGTGCAGCAAAACGCAAAAAATGCCTTGGGGCAAAAGGACGTGGACCTATTGCAGTCCATTGCCAACCAGGTGGCTATCGCTTTGCAGAATGCACGCGCCTACCTTTCCACTCGTCAACGCGCGGAGCGTGAAGCGCTCATCGGTGCCATCAACCAGAAGATCCAAAACGAAACTACGGTGGAGGGCGCACTTCAGGTGGCCGTCCGCGAACTGGGACATGCATTGGGCACCCAGGCCAGCATCCGTTTGCGGAAGCCCACCATGATGGCCGACCAAGGAGACTCCCATGAATAATCCCCGCCGCCAACCTGAAACTCAAAACCCTGCAGGGCCGTCGGCCTCCCGCCGCTGGCGGCTTTCGCGCTGGCAGGTCGGCCTGGGCGTGGCCTGGGGTGTGTTCATCGCCATTATCGAAATCCTGATTGCGCTTACGTATTTTTCCAACCAGCGGGATGCCGCTTCCTTCAGCCGCGCGAGCGACTCGATCACCAACCTGGCCAACATCCAACGCCAGGTGCTCCAGCTACAAATCAAGACCATGCGCACGATGGACAACCCTTCCCGCGGGTTCGACGACGCAGACAAGCAGCGCGCCATCCTTGCTTCGCAAATGCGCCTGGCGGTTTCCCAGGCGGGTGACGACGCCAGTGTGCTGGCCTCGCTCGGCGAGATCCAGACGACGCTGGAGGAATACGACACGATCATCACGAACCTGAAGGGCATGTCAGCCCCTTCTGCCGCCTACGTGGATGCACAGGCCAACCTGGAGAGACTGTTCGACCGCCTGGATGGGGAACAGGTCAAGCCCGCCTACGATCGCGCCCAGGGCAGTTTCTTCGACAACTTGCAGGCACGCCAGCGGGCTCAGCAAAATTCACAACTGCTGCTGCTGGTTATGGGACTGTTGTTCTTCATCTCCAGTTCAGTGCTGGTCATGTCCCTTGTGCGGTCGTCGCGCATCGCATTTGAGAGATCGCAGGTCCAACTCGACCTGTTGGAAACCGCCGTGGCCGATCGTACTCGCGCGTTGGCCGCCTCCTCCGAGGTCAGCCGACGGCTGTCCACCATCCTTGATCAACGTCAACTGGTCAGCGAAGTGGTGGAGCAGATAAGGACTGCCTTCAACTATTACCATGCCCACATTTATCTCTACGATGAGTCCAACCAGGATCTGGTAATGGCGGGGGGCACCGGCGAGGCAGGCCAGACCATGCTGGCGCGCGGACACAAAATTCCGCGCGGACGCGGCTTGGTGGGACGTGCTGCCGAGAGCGGTCAGGCGGCCCTGGTGGGTGACACCTCTCAGGATCCCGACTGGTTGCCAAACCCACTCCTGCCTGAAACCCGTTGCGAGGTGGCCGTGCCCATTGTCCTTGGCGGACAAGTGCTCGGCGTGCTGGATGTTCAACATCATACCGTCAACGGGATGAAGGAAGCGGATGTGGACCTGCTGCAGTCTATCGCCAATCAGATGGCCATTGCTCTACATAACGCACGTTCTTATGAAGAGACCCGCCAACGAGCCGAACGTGAGGCCCTGATCAGTTCTATCGGGCAGAAAATCGAGAGTGCGAGTTCGGTGGAGGCTGCCCTGCAGGTGGCCGCGCGGGAACTTGGCCGCGCCATGGGCGTACGGGAAATGCGTGTGGTGCTCGACCCATCCACGCTGGCCTCGAAGAAGATTTCCTGAGACGGTTGGGTGAAGGAGCCTTTTATGGATAGTAACATAAATCCCCAGGAAGACGGAAACAAGCCGTCTGAGAAACACCTTCGCGAGCGGATCGAGTCGCTTTTCCCGCCCCGCAAGGAGATCCCCGCTTCGTTGAGTCTTCCGCAGGTGGAGTGGCTGAAGGCGCGAGTCGAGGAACTCGAGGCGGAACTGGCTCAGGTCAAGGGGGGACGGGAGCAAAACGAGGCCCC
>CAZGFR010000027.1:21865-35791 GCA_964524485.1 uncultured Anaerolineaceae bacterium
AGGCCCCTCAACCAGCTCCCAACCGGTGGCAGGCTTTCCTTCAGCGAGTCAGCCATACCAGTATTCGAACCCGCCTGATCGCGCTGATTTTACTGGTCACTATCCCCTTGCTATTGGGTGTCACTATTACAATCAGTTCACAGGCGAGTGCCCGCATCGAAGCGGACGCCATCAAAAGCCTGCAAACGACGAATGACGCCTTGTTCACCCACGTGGAGACCTGGCTGCGCCTCAACTCTCTGAACCTCAGGGAGATGACCCTCCTGCCAGGCATCGTCAGCATGGACGCCGCGCAGCAGCGCCCGATTCTGCAGGCCGTGACAAACACCTATCCTTACGTCTATCTGGCCAGCACCACGGACCTGAGCGGCATGAACGTGGCTCGCAACGACAACGGCGGCCTCTTGAATTACAGCGACCGGACCTGGTTCCAAAAGGCGCGGGATGGTCAGGAGGTCACCTATCAAAGCCTGGTGGGACGCACCACGGGAAAACCCGCGCTGGTGGTCTCGATGCCGATCCGCAATGGCTCCCGGCAGATCGTCGGGGTGGGGATGTTCGCCGCCGACCTGGCGGACCTCAGCGCGGAGACCTTGGTCCGCACGGTTGGGAAGACTGGCTACAGCTACATCGTGGACGCCGACAACAAAGTGTTGGCCCACCCGGACCTCATGGCGGCCCAGGACCAGTTACAGGACCTGGCCGATTATCCGCCGGTGGCCGCCCTGCGGAAAGGCAAGACGGGCTTGTTCATCTTCACCGACGAAGCAGGTACGCGTTGGCGCGCCTACATCACCACCATGGATAATGGCTGGGGCGTGATCACCCAGCAGCAGGAATCCGAGATTCTGCAGGCGGCCAATCAGTTCAGGGCGATCTCCCTGTCCTTCATCGTCGTCGGTTCGTTGATCATGTTGATTCTGGCCACCCTGGCGATCCAGAGTACACTGGAGCCCATCGGCAGCCTGACCGAAACCGTGGTGGCTATTACCGCAGGTGACCTAAACCGCGTGGCCGAGGTCAGAAGGCAGGATGAGATCGGTATTCTAGCCGCTGCCTTCAACAGTATGACGGCCCAGTTACGCGACATGATCGCTTCCCTCGAACGCCGCGTCGAGGAACGCACCCATGACCTCGAGTTGGCCTCCGACGTGGGGCGCGCCGTCACCGCCAATATGGCCGACCCCGACAAGATGCTGGATCGCGCCGCAGAAACCATCCGCGCACGCTTCAATCTGCATTACACCCAGATCTATCTCACCGACCCGTCCGGGCGGACCATCGTCCTGCGCGCAGGCACAGGGGAAGTGGGGCGTCAACTGCTTCAGCGCGGGCACCGTTTACCGATTGGTGTCGGCTCATTGAACGGAAGGGCTGCCTTTGAGAAGCGGCCTATGATTGTGTCAGACACCGCCCAAAGCGCAGACTTCTTACCCAACCCATTGCTCCCGGAGACCCGTTCTGAAATGGTCGTGCCTCTGCTGGTGGGGGACCAGGTGCTCGGTGTATTGGACATGCAATCCAGTGAAGCGGATACTCTGAACGAATTCAACCTGCCTGCCTTTGAAGCCCTGGCGGGTCAACTTTCCGTCGCCATCCAGAACGCCCGGTTATTCACAGACATGCAGGAGGCTCGAGAGGAGTTGGAGGAAAATGCCAGCCGCCTTGCTGAGCAGGGTTGGAGGGATTTCCTCAATGCCATTGAGCACAGCGAACGCATTGGCTTTGTGTATGACCAGGAGCAGGTTGTCGAATTAGACGAATCTTATGCGCCATTGGTGTCACAGGCGTTGAGTATACCCATCCATGCGGCAGGCGCCCCCGTAGGTGTCATCGAAGCCTCCTTTGAGGGCGCGGAGCCGACCTCCGCTGAGCGCGAGATCCTTGAAGCGGTCTCCGCCCGCCTCGGGCAGCGGCTGGATGGATTGCGCCTGCTGGCCCAGGCCGACCAGTACCGTCATCAGGCCGAACAGGTCTCCCGCCGTTTGACCCGTGAAGGCTGGGATCAATACTTCCAGGCGCGACGCGCCCTGCCCAATGGATTCCGCTATGCCCAGAATAAGGTCCAGCCATTGACTGAAGCAGCTACCGTGGCTGAAACGGTCTACCAGCGCCCGCTGGTGGTGCGCGACGAAACCGTTGGCGTGTTGGGTGTGGGCGAACCGCGCGATCTGCCCCAGGAGGAGGCGACCAGCCTGATCGACCAGGTCATCGCCAACCTCGGTCAGCACATTGAGACCCTACGCCTGCTCGAACAGACCGAAGAAAGCCGCGCCGAGATTCAGCAAAGTCAGGAACGCCTGGGCGAAGCGCTCAACGTGGCCCGCCTGGGTCACTGGGAGTACGATTTCGAGAAGGATATTTTCACCTTCAACGATCACTTCTACGCCATCTTCCGCACCACGGCCGAGAAGGTAGGCGGGTATCGCCTGTCTTCAGCTGATTATGCCCGCCTCTTTGTGCACCCAGAGGACGTCCCGCTGGTGGGTGAGGAGATTGGCAGAGCGATTTCCACCACGGAACACCATTACGAGGCCAAACTCGAACATCGCGTAATTTTTATGGATGATGGCAGCACGGGTTATATTTCCGTCAGTATCAACGTGGACCGCGACGAAACCGGCAAGATCATCCGTTTGTACGGCGCGAACCAGGACATCACCGAGCGCCGTCTGGCACAGGAGACGATCGCCCAGCGTGCCAATCAGCTTGAAACCGTGGCGGTCGTATCCAGCACCGCTTCCACCCTGCTCGACCCGGACCGCCTTCTGCAAATGGTGGTGGACCTGACCCGGGAACGCTTCCGGTTGTATCACGTCCACGTCTATCTGGCCAACGAAGCCTGGAACACCCTGCTGTTGGCGGCGGGAGCCGGGGAAGTGGGACGCAAGATGGTATCGGCCGGGCATTCCATCCCGATGGATGCGGAAAAGTCCCTGGTGGCCCGCGCTGCCCGCGGACGGCAGGCGGTCATCTCCACCGATGTCCACAGCGAGGAAGGCTTCCTGCCCAATCCGTTCCTGCCCGAGACGCGCTCTGAAATGGCCGTCCCGATGGTGGTGGGCGGCGAGGTGCTGGGCGTGTTCGACGTGCAATCCTCGCAGGTCGATGGCTTCAGCGAGGAGGATGCCAACATCTATGCCACGCTGGCTGCCCAGGTGGCTGTGGCCTTGCAGAACGCCCGCCTGTACGCTGAGCAGTCTGCCACGGTGACCCAGTTGCGCGAACTGGACCGCCTCAAATCTTCCTTCCTGGCCAATATGTCGCATGAGCTGCGCACCCCGCTCAACTCCATCCTCGGGTTCGCCGACGTGATGCTCGAAGAGCTGGACGGTCCGCTGACCGAGAACATGCAAACCGACCTGTCCCTCATCCAGAAGAACGGCAAACACCTGCTGCATCTCATCAATGATGTGCTCGACATGGCCAAGATCGAAGCGGGCAAGATGAACCTTTCGCTGGAGAGGTTCAACGTCCAGGAGATTCTCGAGGATGTGACCAGCATCACCCAGCCGCTGGCCAACTCGCGGTCGCTGGGGGTTTTCATCGAGGCCGATTCCGACCGCAGCGTGGAGATCACCGCCGACCGCACGCGCATCCGCCAGGTGATGCTCAATATCGTCAACAACGCCATCAAGTTCACCGAGGCGGGCTGGGTGTCCATCCGTACCGAACAGCGCGATGACCAGGTCCTCATCCGTGTGCGTGACACGGGCATCAGCATTCCGCCCGAAAACCTGGAGACCATTTTCCAGGAGTTTACCCAGGTGGATACCTCCTCCACGCGCAAGACCGGCGGCACCGGCCTGGGCCTGCCGATCAGCCGCCGCCTGGTCGAAATGCACGGTGGACGGCTGTGGGCCGAGAGCAGCGGCGTCGAGGGCGAAGGTTCCACCTTCTTCGTGGAACTGCCCATCGAGGCCAGGTTGGCCGAAACCGTGGAGAAAACGGCGAAGTAAGTCTGCCGCGTTTGTGAAATTCGAGTTGACCTGATAGCGGTACAATGGAGTCGTCCTGCATCCCCGGTGTGTCCGCGGGGCGGATCCTCCAGACCGTCGAGAAAAGTTCGAAGCATAAAGGAGATATAAATGGAAAGTAACGTTTTATATATCGAGGACAATCCCGATAATATGACGCTGGTGAAACGTGCCCTCGAGTCGCGTGGATACGTCCTGCTGGAGGCCTTCAACGGCGTGAGCGGGGTGGCCCGCGCCGAACAGTCTGAGGTGGACCTGATCCTGCTGGACATCAACCTGCCCGACATCGACGGCTATGAAGTGGCCCGCCGCATCCGTAACAGCGGCAAGACCAAGCTGGCTTATGTGCCCATCATCGCCATCACTGCCAACGCCCTCAAGGGCGATGCGGAAAAGGCCCTGGCGGCGGGCTGCGACGTGTACATGTCCAAGCCGATCAACATCCGCGAACTGTGGGCGCGCGTGGAGGCCTTTGTCCCTTCGCCGAAGGCCGGCGGAAACCTGGGCTGATGCCATGCGGACCAAAGCCATGACCGCTCTCCCACAGACTTCTGAGTCCCGATCCTATCTGACCGACCTGGTATGCTCCGATTGCGGCAAGCATTATTCCGCCGCCGAAGTCCATACCTATTGCCCCGACTGTCAGGCCCCGCTTCTCGTCCAGTATGACCTGGAGCAGGCGGCCCGCCGTGTGGATCGCGACCAGGTCCACAGGCGGCTCAAAGGAATGTGGCGCTGGCGTGAAGTGCTGCCCGTGCTCGACCCGCAGAACATGATCACGCTCGGGGAAGGCGACACTGCCCTGTTGAGTCTCCCGCACGTCGGCGGGATGCTCGGCCTCTCGAACCTGTACGTCAAGGACGAAAGCAGCAACCCGACCGGGTCCTTCAAGGCGCGCGGACTTTCCGCGGCGGTCTCGAAGGCCAGGGAATTGGGCGTCGAAAAGGTCATCATCCCCACCGCGGGCAACGCGGGCGGAGCGATGGCAGCCTATGCTGCGCGCGCGGGCATGAAGGCGCTCATCTACATGCCCAAGGACACGCCCATCGCCAATATCCTCGAGAGCCGCATTGCGGGCGCGGAAGTGGTCCTTGTGGACGGCCTGATCAGCGACGCAGCAGGCATGGCGGGCCTCAAGGCCCGCGAAGAGGGTTGGTTCGACGTCTCGACCTTCAAGGAACCGTACCGCATGGAAGGCAAGAAGGTCATGGGCTATGAACTGGCCGAGCACTTCGACTGGTCCCTGCCCGATGTGATCGTCTATCCCACGGGCGGCGGCACGGGCCTGGTGGGGATGTGGAAGGCCTTCGACGAGCTGGAGAAGCTTGGCTGGCTGAAGAACACCAAACGCCCGCGCATGGTCTCGGTCCAGGCGGAGGGCTGCGCCCCGGTGGTCAAGGCCTTTTTGACGGGCGCGGACTTCTGCGACTTCTGGCTGGGGGCGCAGACCCTGGCCTCGGGATTGCGCGTTCCCAAGAGTTTTGCTGATCGCCTGATTCTCTCCTCCATTCGAGAGAGCAAGGGCACGGCGGTGGCCGTCAGCGACGAGTCCATTGTCGAGTACCAAAAGAAGCTGGCCGCACAGGAAGGCATCTTTGCCGCCCCTGAGGGCGCCGCCACGTTGGCAGCCCTGACGGCCCTGGTCGAGCAGAAGTGGATCCAGCCTGACGAGCGCGTGGTGCTTTTCAACACGGGCTCGGGGTTGAAATATCTCGATCACGCTGCCTAAAAACTTCCCATGAAAAGAAAAGAGCAGGCCGTATGGCCTGCTCTTTTGCTAATTCCTTTGGACGACGTGCAGGTGATAATGCCTGCCCTTGAAATACTCCAGGGCGAACTCCGCGGCATCCTGCGGATCGTAGGGAGCGCAGCTGAACACATCCAGGTAGATGGCGCGGCTGCTCTCCGCAAAATGCGCCGAGACCAGCGAGGTCTCGATCAACTGGGTCATGCTGAACCCGTTCACGCGCGGATCGTCCCCGAAGTGGACCACCTGCGTTTCCCCATAGCGCTTCATCTTGATTCGGTCGCATAGCTGGGCGGTGAAGGAGCGGATCGCGTCGGCGTCCTGCATGAGTCCGAGGTCGCACTCATACAGGTCGATGCAGGAGGATAGCCCCCAATGAGGTGTCGGTTCTTCCATTCGTGAGTCAAACGCCTTTCTTCTGTGCTGGGAATAGGCGGACATCATATCAGGGAGTCCCCGTTGCTGAAAGGGGAAAATAAAAGGACTGTTGCCAGCCCTTTACTGATACACAATCGGTTCGATGCCCCAGGTTTCTTCGCCCAGCACGATGCGCAGGCGGTTGAGCAGGTCGGCGCAGATGCGGGTCGAGTCGCTGGGGAAATCGATCAGGTGGCCCTTGCCTGCCTCGAAGATCTGCAGCGAGAAGCGGTCCTTGCCGTGGAAGGAGATCAGCGTGCCGTACACCACCTTGATGCGGCGGCGGTCGAGGTCCTTGTCACCCGTCGGGCGCAGGATGATGGTAATCTGCTGCGGCGCGTGGTCCGTCTCTTCTTTTAGCGGGACGGGGGCGGGCACCGTCGGCGGCGGGATATGCGGCGCGCTGGTCGGGATGGGAGTCGGCTCGACGGGCGCGACGGCCAGCCTCGGCTCTTCTTTGACCGGTCCCAGAGCGGGTTCCGTGACGGGTTCGTCTACTTCCGCCTCGGGCAGGACGGGCGCGGCCTCACTGCGCGGCGGCGTGACTTTGGCGGCGGTGTGCTTCGGCTCGGGCCGCGCGGCGATCTGGGCGACTTCGAAGGAGGGCTGCCATTCATTCTCCCAGCCCGCGGGGAAGTTGTCGGGCGGAGGCGGCATGCCGTCGTCCCAGTTGTCAGATGGGGCGTTGTTGTAAGCAGGCACGGGCTCGCTGACCTTCTTCACGGGCACGGGGGGCGGAGTCGGTTTGGGGGCCGGGGCAGTTGCTTTAACGGGAGCAGGCTTCGGCGCGGACACGGGCGGAGCCGCGTTCGGTCGGCGCGGGGCTTCTGCTTCGCTGCGCGGCTTCAAGGCCGCAGGCGCGGCAGGTTCCGCATCCAGCGAGGTGAGATATTTGAACTCGGTCTTGATCGCGTCCACCAAAATCTTGGGCGGCGTGGATTGCGCGTCCACCTTGCCCTCGACCAGGATGACCTTGCCCGTTTCGAGGATGGGCTGGAACTGTGTCCAGGTCTTGGGGAAGAGCACCAGCTCGATGTTGCCCTGGATGTCTTCGATGGTGACGAAACCCATCGGCTTGCCCTGCTTGGTGACGTAGGGCCGCACCACCGTGACCAGGCCTGCCACGCGGACCTTCTCCTCGTGCTGGGCCTCGGGCAGTTGCGCCGAGAAATAGGAAACAAGCTGCGCGAGCGTGGCCTGGTACTCGGAGAGCGGGTGGTCGGAGATGTACAGGCCGATCAACTCGCGCTCCCAGTTGAGCATCTCGCGCTTCTCGATCTTCGAGGTCCTGACCAGGCGGATCTCGTCGGCCACGCCGGTCGAGCCGCCAAAGAGCGACATCTGGCCCGCATCGGCGGCGCGGAAATGGCTGGCGCTGGAGGCGGTGATGGTGTCGAGCGAGTCGAGCAGGGCGGCGCGGTCACCGAACGAGTCCATCGCGCCGACCTTGATGAGACATTCCAGCGCGCGCTTGCCCACGGTGCGCAGGTCCACGCGGCGGGCGAAGTCGTTCAGGTCGGTGAAGCGGCCTTGCTTGCGCGCTTCGATGATCGGTGTGACGGCATTTTCGCCCACGTTCTTGACCGCGCCATAGCCGAAGCGGATGCTGGGTTTCCCGTCGCTGTCTTCAATGGCGAAGTCCCATTCCGAGGCGTTGACGTCGGGCGCCAGCACGGGCACGCCCATGGCGCGCGCGTCCGCGATGTAGAGCGCCACCTTCTCGGTCTCGTTGCGCGTGACCGACATGAGCGCGCTCATGTACTCGGCGGGATAATGCGCCTTAAGATAGGCCGTCTGCACGGCGATCACGCCGTAATCGGCGGCGTGCGATTTGTTGAAGCCGTAACGCGCGAACTCTTCCCAGTCCGAGAAGATCAGGTCGGCAGTTTCGGCTGTCATGCCCTTTTTGCTGGCGCCCTCGACGAATTTGTGGCGGTGCTTCTGGATCTTATCCGCGATCTTCTTCGAGATGGCCTTGCGCAGGTCGTCGGCCTCAGACTGGGTGTAGCCCGCCAGTTGGACGGCGGCGTTCATCAGTTGTTCCTGGTAGACAGGGATACCGTAGGTGTCCTGGAAGATGGGTTTGAGCGACTCGTGGCGGTACTCGACCTCGGCCTCGCCGTGCATGCGCGCGATGTAATCGGGGATGAAGGCCATCGGGCCCGGACGATAGAGCGCCACCATCGCGATGACGTTGTCCAGCGTCTGCGGCTTCATCTGGACCAGCCAGCGGGTCATGCCGCCGCCTTCGAGCTGGAACACGCCCAGGGTGCGTCCCGCGCCCATCAGTTCGAAGGATTTCGGATCGTCGAGCGGGATGTTGCTCAGGTCGAAGTGGATGCCGTGCCGCTTCTCGATCAGGTCGCAGGCGCGCGCCATGACGGAAAGCGTCGCCAGGCCGAGGAAGTCGACCTTGAGCATGCCCAGCGAGTCGAGGATGCCCATTTCGAATTGCGTCACCGATTTGACGGCGGTGTCTTCCGCGCCCGAGGTGGGGCGGTGCAGCGGCAGATACTCGATCAACGGCTTATCGGCGATGACGACGCCTGCGGCGTGCGTGCCGGCATTGCGGACGGTGCCTTCCATCTTGGCGGCCGTGTCCACCAACTCGCGCATCTGCGGCGAGGACTCATAGATCTTCTTGAAGTCGGGCACGGCCAGCGCGTCGTCCATGGTCGCGCCTTTACCCGAGACAAAGGGCACCAGTTTGGCGAGGCGATCCACATCGGGCAGAGGGATTTCCATCACGCGGGCCACGTCGCGCAGGGCGGCCTTGGTGCCCATCGTGCCGAAGGTGATGATCTGCGCCACCTTGTCGTCGCCGTATTTGCGGGCGCAGTATTCGAGCATCTCGCCGCGGCGGTCGTCGCGGAAGTCGAGGTCGATATCGGGCATGGAGATACGGCCCGGGTTGAGGAAACGTTCGAAGATCAAGTCATGCTCGAGCGGGTCGACCATGGTAATCTCGAGCGCGTACGCCACGATGGAGCCCGCCGCCGATCCGCGCGCGTTGAACCAGATGCCGTGATCCTTGGCGTGGCGGCACAGGTCCCACACGATCAGGAAGTAGGCATCGAAGCCCATGGTGTGGATGACGCCCAACTCGTAGTTGAGGCGGTCGAGCACGCGCGAACTGGTGGCGTCCTCGTGGTAGCGCTTTTCCAGTCCGCGTTCGCACAGGTGGCGCAGATAGGTCTCGGCGGTGTAGCCTTCGGGGACGGGGAACTCGGGCAGGTGGTAGCCCTTGAACGACAGGTCCACGTTGCAGCGCTCGGCAATCAGCAGCGTGTTACTGAGCGACTCGGGCACTTCCGCGAACAGGGTCGCCATCTCCTGCGGGGTGCGCAGGTAGTACGAGTCGTCCGTCATGCGCATGCGGTCGGGATCGTTGAGCGTGGTGTTGGTCTGGATGGCCAGCAGCACGTCCTGCAGACGAGCGTCGGTCTGGTTGATGTAGTGGACGTCGTTGGTGGCGATGTAGCGCGACTCGTAGCGCACGCCCAGTTCGAGCAGGCGGCGGTTGAGGTCGGTGATCTCTTTGATGTTGTGGTGCTGCAACTCGACGAAGAAGCGGTCCTTGCCGAAGACCTCGTAGTACCAGTTCATGCGGCGCACCGCTTCCTGCGGATTTTCCTCCAGCAGGGCGCGCGGAATTTCAGCCGACATGCAGCCCGAGGTGCAGATCAGCCCTTCAGAGTGAGCCGCCAGGAAGTCATGGTCGATGCGCGGATAGTAGTAGAAACCGTTGAGCTGCGCCGCGGAGGCGATGCTCAACAGGTTGCGGTAGCCGGTCTCGTTCTCGGCCAGCAGCAGCAGATGGAAGGATTTCTTGTCGAGCTTGGGATCGCGGTCGGTCATGCCGCGCGCTGCCATGTAAGCTTCCAGCCCGATGATGGGTTTGACCCCCGCGGCGGTGGCGGCGTTGTAGAAATCGATCACCCCGAACATCGTGCCGTGGTCGGTGATGGCCACGGCGGGCATGTCCATGTCCTTGACGCGTTTGACCAGCTTCTTGATGTTCGAGAAGCCGTCGAGCATCGAGTATTCGGTGTGGACGTGCAGGTGGGCAAAGGACATGGGTTGTGTTCGGGATGGGTGGATGATAAATCGTTAGCCGGGCGATCCCGACTAACGACGGCGATGATATGAAATTATAGCACGCATGTTCAATGGCCGAGTCGGCGCTTTACTTAAAAAATCAGGCTGCGGGCTTCCAGCGGATCGAGATCTGCGCTCCCTGCCCGGGCGCGGATCGGATGTTGGCCTGCGCGCCGATCAACATGGCGCGCTCCATGATGCCTGCCAGCCCGAAGTGCTTGTCGGCAACCAACTGCTCCAACTGCATGGGCTGACTCATATCGAACCCCTTCCCGTCGTCCTCGATATCCAGTTCGATGGAGTCGGGCGCCAGTCTGCCCGCGATGCGGATGCGCCTGGCCTGCCCGTGGCGGATGGCGTTCTCGCAGGCCTCCTGTACCATGCGGTAGATATTCTGCTCGACGCTCTGGGAATAATGTGCCTCTTCGTCACCCGCGAGGGCCACGTCGATCTGGATGGTGTCGTGGTTGAGTTCCATCAATTTGTCGGTCAATTCCTCCAGGCCGGGCTTCAGACCGAAGTTCAACATGGGCGGACGCAGTTCGCTGACGATCTCGCGCAGGCGTTGGGTGACCGAGCCGTAGGCATTGCGGAATTCAGGCGTCTGCGCGGAGGGATCGATCACCATTTGCATGGCGGCCAACTCGTTCAGCACACTGTCGTGCAGGTCGCGGGCCAGGCGGCGGCGCTCCTGCTCGTAGCGGTCCACGTTGGCCTGGTACATGGACTTGATCCGCTCGGACTGCTGTATGTTGCTGATGGCGATGGCGGTCTGGCTGGCCAGCGCGCGGATGATGGGCAGGTCGGCCTGGGGATACAGGTCATCGGGATCGCGCCGCCCGAGCAGCCACACGCCGACGGTAGCGGAGTCCACTTTGAGCGGGAGGATGAGGCGGATCCAGTCGAGGGGGGCGCTCCCGCCTGAGGGGGGAATCAGCCGAAAGTCGTGACCCGGGGCGAGCATCCCCAGCGCAGCCTCCATCTGGGTCTGGTCCATGGTCACGTTCTTCGCAAGCAGGAGGCGGTCGGTCCTATCTGCTTTTAATACGAAGGCATACTGCTGCACTTGCAGGCTATTGAAGATGTCGTCCCGCAGGAGCACCACCAGGTCGGGCAGGTTGGTGCTGGAGGAGATGCTGGTCGAGTAGGTCTCAAGGATATTCCTGTACGACAGGGTGATGCCCAACAGGCTTTGTTCCAGGAACTTCTTGAAACGGGGGTAGAGAAAAACGGTCAGGATGGCGACCAGCAATGCCAGCAGGAAGGAGAACGCATTGGCCGTCTCTTTGGTGACCGACTGCTGGATGATCGAGACTGCAAAAGGTAACAAAGACGCGAGCAGGGCGATATACGCCAACGCAGAGATGGCGCGGCTGGCCCGCATTTCCAGGTTGCCCAGGCGCCGACGGTTGATAGCATAGATGTAGGATGCAGGCAGGAGGATCAGGGTGAAGAAAGCCAGCGGGGCTATGGCGGGCAGCTCCCCGCTCAGGGCAGACAGGCTGACTATCGCCATGGGCAGCAGGGAGACCAACAGCACCCCCGTCAACAGACGGATATCGGAGCGATGATCGGGCCTGCGAATGTAGTGGAACGCCAGCAGGGTCAGGCTCCCAAAGAATGCCGTCAACAGGCTGAGGAAATATAGCGAGCCAGGCAGGAGCTGAAAGAGTTCGGCCACGAAGAAGCTGCCGAACACCGTATAGAGAACATGCCTCGACCAGCGGGGGATTTTCCACAGCGGGGCGGGGAAGAACCAATGCAACTCGAGAAATACGGGCGCCAGCATCCAGGCGATGGCGTGCATCAGGACCGATCCGCCCAGTACGCGGAATGTTGAAAGATTCCCAAAGGAAATGAACATAGCCAACAGATAATTAACCGCCACCAGCAGTCCCCAACTCAGATCCCTCGGGCGGATGTAACGGTGGGTGAAGTACCCAAACGCCCAAAAGAGGAAGGAGAGCCACCACGTATTGAAGAAACGTCCCAGGAATTCTGGTTCATTGAAACCAGGATAAGGCCATTGCAACGTGATTTCCCGTCCATCCCGCTGGACGACGATCTCGTACACGTCACCCGGCGTTGCGCCGTGGAAGAAGCTCAACGTCCGGTCCTGCTTAAACGCTTCCCAGGTGACCGGGCCGATACGCTGGATCATGTCACCCGGGCGCAAGTCTGCGGGTGGATCATCTTCGTAGTTGACTAGAACCTCGCCCGTGGAGGGGTTGAAGTAGAACCCGCCATATGGAGCGACGATCAACAGCCCATAGGCTCCGAACAGTAAGGTCAGGAAAACGGCAGAAGAGAGAAGAATGTCCGTGGGCTTCCAAGGTTGTGGAACGCTTCTGTTCATGGCAGAGGACTCTCTTATCGTAGAAATAAAGGGGCGTTCGGATTATAGCGTGAAAGCGCCCCGCTTGAATTGCGTTGAATTATCCACACCCAGTTGACATGAAAAGGACAGGTGACGAAGTCCCTGTCTCAGAAAATCCCCATATTAAATTTTACGCTATCTGTTCTTGACTGGAACGGTCGGCGCAGACGGGTCGTTGGGGATGATGCCTATCTGACGAGCCTTGGTGATCGCGCCCGCGCGGGTCTGCACACCGAGTTTGATATATGCGCCCGAGAGCAGATTCCGCATGGACGAATTGGCAATGCTCATCTTTCGGGCCAGGTCCGCCGTGGTGTTGTTCGGGTAGGCGGCGGAGAGGGACAGCGCCTCCAACTGACGGCTGGAGAGGGGTGTCAGTGCGTCAGTGCCCCCGCCCTTGAGGAGGGACTGGTGCGCCTTCTCGCTGAAATAGATGCCCCCGTTGGACACCGACATCAGAATATTTCCCAGATCCTGGATGGATGCGTAATCGTCCTTGAGGATGTAGCCGCTGGCGCCCGCCTCCATCACCGCGCGGATCATCCTACGCTCGGCATACATGCTGATCACCAGGATGGTCAAGTTGGGATATTTTTGCAGCAGGGAGGGGATGATGTGCAGGATCGGGTAGGGGGCGGGGTTGTCGTCAGCAGTCGGCACGTTGACATCGAGCAGGAGCACGTCAGTGGGGTGATCCTTCAGGCTGGCTTCGATCTCGTCCCCGCGCATGATGGTCGAGACCACCTCCACCTGTGGGACCCTGCTTAAACGGAAAAGATACCCGTCAATGATGCTTTGATGGTCATCGAGAATCGTTACGCGTACTTTTTTTGTATCAACCATGGCCCGCTCCCTTTCCATTTGTTACAAGGGTAGCAAAAAAATGTGTAGACTGCAAGGTCTTTCGTGTGACAAGTACAAATGCCTAGACTGTTTGCGATTGTGCCCATTCTGTTGGGGGACGGTCTTGTGTAGAATAAACACGCAAGCAGATTCATTCACTTGGTATTATGGGGTCTAGGGGAATGGGGGCGCAGGGGGAAGCACTTGTCGAGGCGGACGCGTTGCGCGTCCGCCTTTCTCTTATATTCCTCCAACCTCGCCATGCTATAATTCCGCCCGAAAGGTTCAGGAATGCTAAAAAACTTCGTAAAACTATTCAGCGGCGACCCCACCAAGAAGACGGTTCAAAAAAATAGCGACCTGGTCGTCCAGGTCAATGAGTTGGAGACTGAGTTCGAAGCGCTGACTGACGAGCAGCTGCGCGCCAAGACGGACGAATTCCGCGAACGCGTGCGCGATCTGGTCGG
>CAZGFR010000028.1:0-6660 GCA_964524485.1 uncultured Anaerolineaceae bacterium
TAAATAATTTCACTTCGTTCTTGGACAGCCTCTACGTACGCCCTCTTACCGCATGAGCCAGTCCCTTTGGTATACTTGTAACACTCGCGCACGGAGAATGGTCCTTCGTGCGTTCGATTTTTTCGCCAAGGAGACTCCCATGAAATTCGAAACGCTCGCCATCCACGCGGGCCAGGAACCCGACCCCAACAACGGCGCCGTGATGACGCCCATTTATCAGACCTCCACCTACGCCCAGGACGGGATCGGCAAGCCGCGCCAGGGATACGAATATTCACGCACGCTCAACCCCACGCGCAAGGCCCTGCAGGACTGCCTGGCCGAACTCGAAGGCGGGACCTGGGGCCTGGCCTTCTCCTCGGGCATGGCCGCCACCGACACGGTGCTGCGCCTGCTCTCCAGCGGCGACCACGTGGTGGCGGGCAACGACGTCTACGGCGGTACCTTCCGTCTGTTCGACAAGGTCCTGCGCCGCTTTGGCCTGGACTTCACCTTCTCCGACACGACCGATCCCGAGAACCTGGCCGAGGCATTGACGTCGTCCACGCGGGTCGTCTGGCTGGAGACGCCCACCAACCCGCTGCTGGCCGTCTCGGACATCCGCGCGGTGGCCGAGGTGGTCAGGTTACACCCCAATAAGCCGCTGCTCGTGGTGGACAACACCTTTGCCACGCCTTATTTGCAGCGTCCGCTCGACCTGGGCGCGGACCTGGTGGTCCACTCGACCACCAAGTATCTGGGCGGCCACTCGGACGTGGTCGGCGGCGCGATCGTCGGCAAGGATGCGGAACTGGGCGCGAAGCTGGCTTATCTGCAAAACGCCATCGGCGCCGTACCTGGACCGATGGACTGCTTCCTGACCCTCAGGGGAATCAAAACCCTGCCCGTGCGCATGGACCGTCATGCCGCCAACGCGGAACGCATCGCCGCTTACCTGCGCGAACACGCCAAGGTCGGGCGGCTGATCTACCCGTTTGACGGGAGCCACCCCCAGGTCCAGACCGCGAAGCGGCAGATGCGCAACGGCGGCGGCATGATCTCCTTCATCCTGAAAGGCGGGCGAGAAGCCGCTGTCCGCGTGGCCGAAGCGACCCGATTGTTCACGCTGGCCGAGTCGCTGGGCGGTGTCGAGTCGCTGATCGAAGTCCCCGCCGCGATGACGCATCTCTCCACCCAGGGCTCGCAATTGGAAGTGGACCCTGGGTTGGTGCGCCTGTCGGTCGGAATCGAAAACATCGACGACCTGCTGGCCGACCTGGAGCAGGCGCTGAACAAAGCCTGACAGCAAACCGCCGCCCGAATGGGCGGCGGTTTCGTTTAAGTGACGTGGATGGCTGTCAGCGTTACGTCGTCATCGGGGCTGGCCGATTTTTGATACTCGCGCAAGGTTTCGAGCAGATGGTCGCACACGCGTTGGGCGGTGAGTCCCGCCAATTTCGCCAGCGTGGACTTGATGCGATCCAAACCGAACGGTTCTCCCTCGGGGTTGCGACAGTCGGTGAGGCCGTCGGTGTATAGCAAGAGCGTTGAACCAGGCGGCAGGTGGATGCTGCGCTCGTCGATGGTAATAGTGTCCCACATGCCGAGCGACATGCCCGGGCCGTACGGCAGGCGCTCCACATGGCCGTCGGCGGTCAGCAGGAGCGGCGTCTCGTGGCCCGCGCGCGCGTAGGTGAACTCGCTGGTGCGGTCGTCCAACAGGCCATACAGGGCGGTCACGAACTGCGTGGACTTCTCCAAGCGCGTGATGTGGCCGTTGACCAGCCGCATCACCTCGCCCGGGAACAGACCCGTATCGGCCTCGGCCATGATCAACGCATGGGTCCGCGCCATGAAGAGCGCCGACGGCACCCCCTTGTCGGAGACGTCCCCGATCAGCACACCCATCTTATGTTCGACCACGGGGAAGATGTCGTAGAAGTCGCCGCCCACCTGACGGGCAGGCAGGATGCGCGCGCCGAAATCGTAGCCCGCCAGACGCGGGAGGGCGTCGGGAAGGATGCTGAATTGGATCTCGGCTGCCACCTGGAGTTCGCGTTCGAGGCGTTCCTTCTCCACCAATTGGGCCTGGGCGGCCTTGAGTTCGTCGTACGCCTGTTGAAGCTGACGGTTCTTCTCGGTCAGGTCGCGGAAGGTGGCGGTGTTGGTGGCATCCAGGCGCTGGCTGAGGACGTGCAGCATCGAAGCGGACAGGGTGGGATAGCGCGTGGTCAGGTCAGCGAATTGGGTGCGGCTGAGCGAGAGCAGCACGGAGGGCGTCTCGGCGCGCACACTGGCGGTACGATGTCCACCTGGGACGATGAGACTCATCTCCCCCAGGTATTCTCCCTCTTGTAACACGTTCAAGACCAGTTCGTCGGACTTGCCTTCACCCATCAGGACCTGTAACTGGCCCTGGACCACCACGTACAAATGCTCACCCGGGTCCCCTTCGCGGAACAGAAGTTCCCCTGCCTTCAGTTCGCGAACGTCCAGAGCGGCCACCAATTGGTCGAGTTCCTTGTCAGGCAGTTCGGCGAACAACGGGATTCGGGCAAGCAGACTTTTCATGGGCAACACTCCGATACCAAATAAAAGGAAAAGACGCAGGTTATCCGCGCAGGTCCATCACTTCCCTGCCCGCCAGTTTGTCCTGGATGCGGTCCACGACGGTGTCGAGATGCCCCGTCTGGTGGACGAAATCCAGGTCGTCGGTACGGATGGTCAGCACGGGACACAAGTCGAAGGCCGCCAGCCACTCGTCATAGAAGGAGTCGAGCAAGGCCAGGTAGTCGGCCGAGATGCCCGTCTCCATGTTGCGGGCGCGGCGGCGGATGCGGTCCATCAGGACGTTGACGGGGGCCTTGAGGTAGATCAATAAGTCGGGGCGCGGCAGTCCCTCCACCACCTGGTCGAACAGGCGGCGGTAGGACAGGTAATCGCGCTCCGAGAGGTTGCCCATATGGTGCAACGCGCGCGCAAAGATGTGCGCATCTTCGTAGATGCTGCGGTCGAGGATGGAGGAACGCGCGTCGCGCGCGGCCTCCAGGTATTGCTCGGCGCGATGACCGAGGAAGAAGATCTGCAAATGGAAGGCCCAGGCGTGCATGTCCGCATAGAAATCGGACAGGTAGGGATTGTCCATCACCGATTCATATCCCGTCCACCACCCGAGCCGCGCCCCGATGCGCTCAGTGAGCGAGGTCTTGCCTGCCCCGATATTGCCTGCCACCAGCACTAAATGTTTTGCCATGGGAATCCTCGAAAATCGTTTCAGTAAGTATAGCAGAAAAGCATGTCGGATGACTCAAGAAAAAAGCCCGATGAAGTTCATCGGGCTGGGGGGTTACTGACAGGAGATGGAGGAGTCTGGCATCGTGGCGACGGAGGTTGGCAACTCCACGGGTTCGTCCACAGCAATGGCCAGGGATGCCAGGATGGCCTGGGCGTCGGGGTGCTCCAACGCACTGTCAGGCGTAAAAACCACCGAGAGCAGGGTGTCGGGGCTGAGCGGAAAATACACCAGGCGATGCGTCCCGCCGCCCGCAAGGCCATCCGTCACGGTCACGAGCACGCCGTTATGGTCTCCATAGCGGACAGGCTCGATGGATTCCACCGTCTGTTCGGAAGAGTAATTCTTATAGATGTAGTCAATGGCCTCTTCCATGGTGAGAGAGGGATCGATCCCTTCGATGGCGATCACGCTCAAAGCCATTGTACCCTCGGGCCAATTCCCATCCACCCACTCGCCGCGGACGGAATGCGCCTGAAAGAACTCCTCACCATAATTTCGGGCGGTCATGGCGGCAAAATTCCCCGCAGGCGGTGTGGGATAGTAGCTCCAGAAACACGGCAGCGCCAGGCCATACCCAAAGCGGGCGTCCCGATATTCCTTCCAGGCAGAGGCGGATGAGTGCGCTGCGGGCGTCTCCTGCAAAACGGGAGCAGGCTCCAGGGTCGGAGCCTGGGTCGGGGAGGCAGTCGCCGCAGCCACAGGCAGCGCGGGAGGCATCTCCCCTTGCAAGCCACAGGCCATTGATAACAGACCCAGACTGAGTAGTGCGATCCATATTCTTCGTCTCATGGTGATTCTCCTGACTAAAGTTTTCAACGACGCAGCAGACGAGTCCGTTTGACAAAAAGTTCCCCGGTGCGTGTATAATTTACCCATCTCATTCAAGGATGACACAATGCTGAAAATCCGTGATGCTTCGGGCTGGACGATGATTGTCTTCGGAGTTCTGGCCCTCCTGCTTGGACTGGTCGGCCTGATCCGCCCCGAGATCCTACTCTCCCTCCTTGGCTTTTCCCTGGTGGACCGCGCGGCGCGCGCCGCAGGCGATTACACCCTGGTGTTCATGACGGCCTCTTCGATGGCCTCGTTCAACATGGGCGTGTATTACATCCTGGCCGCCCTGAACGACCTCAAGAAATTCTACGGCTGGACCGTCCCGTTCCGCCTGTTGACCTTTACCATCTTCACGCTGACGGCTGTTTCGGGCATGGCGCCCATTCAGTTCATCGGCGTCGGCCTGTGGGAAGGATTGGGCGCGGTCGCAACGGGTGTGGCGCTGTACCTCGAACAGCGCGGAAAGAAGTAAACTCATGCGTTCCAAGTGGATCGAGTACAAAGGCAAAAGGATCTTCTATCAGGATTTCCAGGGCCTGTTCTACAACAGCGAAGCCGTCAAGGCGGAGTTGAACGAGGTGCAGGAGATCGTGACGGCCGAACCGAACGGTTCGGTTCTGATCCTGACCGACTTGCGCGACACTCAGATCGGCGGCGACGTGCTCTCGGCCATGAATACCGCCTCGACCCGCACCAAGGACCACGTCCACAGGACGGCTGTCCTCGGCGTGACGGGTGTCAAGCGCACCCTGGGCGACATGCTCACCCGCCTGACGGGTCAGCCGTTGATGTACTTCGACAACGAGGCCGACGCCAAGGAATGGCTCGTCAAGGAATAGAATCAATCAGCCCGAACCAGTTGGTTCGGGCTGAACTTTTTATATGGGCGGCTAAAACACTTCCAGGGTCCCGCGCCGCTTGGCGACGAACTCGAACCACGAGAACAGGACATAGCCGATCAAACCATAGACCAGACCCACACCCAGCTCAGTGTAAAGCAGCGGAGCCACGTCCGCCAGGGAAACGCCGCTCACCAGCGAACGGGCGGCGGCAATCCCGCGGGTGAGCGGCAGGGCGTACGAGATGGCCTGCATCCAGGCGGGGAGTTCGGCAATCGGGACGTTCGCGCCCGAGAAGATCAGCAGCAGGAAATACACAAAATTATTCACGAACATCACATTGACCGTGATCAGGCTCAGACAGCCCATCAGCAGGCCCAGCCCGCAGGTGCTGACGGTGGTTATGGCAATGGTCAGGGCCAGCGCGGGCAGATTGGTGTGCGAGAGGTCCAGGCCGAGCAGGATCACACCCCAGGCAAAGGCGATGACCACGCCCAGCATCCCGTCCAGGATGTGCATGAAAGCCCGTCCGAAGAAGGTCACCAGGCGATTGGCGGGCGTCCCGAACAGATAAGGCAGCGTGCCCGTTTCGCGCTCGCCGCCCACGCTCATGGTCACGCCGAAGATGCCGCTGACCGCCGTGATCTGGATGGCGTTTCCGATGATGTAGAAGCCCGCGTTGGAGGCGCTGGTGGCAAAAGTTCCGAGGAACACAAAAAAGAACATCTGCGCCAGCGGCATGAAGACCTTGGAGGCCACATACTGCGCGGGTCGCAGCCAGTGGAACAACGCCCGATACGAAAGCAGGGTACCCTGCCAGAACAGCCGAAGGTTGCTCGAAAGGACGCGCATGGATTACTCCATCCCCAGGGTGGCGTCGGCGCGCGCCTTGTACAGCATCAGCTTGAACAGGCGCGAAGCGACCAGCAGGTCGATCAGCGAAAACAGGACCATCATGCCCCAGGCGAAGAAGATCTCGTTCGGGGCGGTGCCGACCGTCGTCGCGCCGTGCAGGGCCACCGCCGCCCAATAAGGCGGGAGCAGGTACGAGATGGGTGTAGTCCAGCCAGGCAGGAGCGCGATCGGGAAGAGGAATCCGCATAGCAGGTAGACGGGGAACTCCATCGCGTTCTGCCAGGCGCGCACACCAGGGTTCATCACGAAGACGGGCGCGATGATCAGGCCGAAACTGATAAAGGCGAATATGCTGATGACCAGCGAAACGGCAAAATACCACGGCTGGACAATGGTCAGGTCGTAGCCGAAGAAGAAGGCCGCCACGATGTAGCCCAGCACCATCGAGAGCAGCGACTGTATGACGTTGGCCAGGTTCTTGCCGAAGATGATCACCTCGAACGGGGTGGGGATCGCCACCAGCGGTTCCAACGTGCCGCTCCAACGCTCGGCGTTGATGCTGTTGCCCGAGATGAACAGCAGGCTGGACCAGAGTCCCGTCAGCCCCGAGCCGATCACCACGAAAATAGCGTAGTCGGGGCCTTTGCTCTTGAGCATCCACAAGGCCAGCAAGGCGATGATGATGGGCTGGAATAATACGGTGAAAATGATGAAGCCATCCATCAATTGCTGGCGGATGGTCATCTCGGCCACGATCAGGATCGTGCGCCAGTATTTGAGCAGCGTGCGGACGTTCATGCCCTGCCTCCCACCAGGCGGACGTAGGCGTCCTCCAGGGTCGGCTCGCGCACGATGACC